>JBARZW010000392.1:0-24786 GCA_049650305.1 Promineifilaceae bacterium (SeqCode) | reverse complement strand
ATCTACTGGTGGACGGCGACAGAGATAGATGAAGAACACGCCTACATAATTGTCTATGATGGAAAAGTGTGGTCGAGAGCAAAGCAACTCAGACCGGCATATCTGGGGTTTCGATGTGTAAAACAACCAAACCTTTGAGCGAAGATTTTTACGACTTCATGTGGTTGGTGATGGTGAGAGCATCGCTTGAAACCTACGTCAAGCAGCCTCTAAGTAATCTGGGTAATCAAGCGGCCACGAGGAAATAAAAGGAGACATCCCATGCCAGTGAAGCAGGTTTTCACCACTTATGCTGGAAAAGAAGTCGCAAATGTTGGGCAATTCAAGTACTGTCCCTTCTGTGGAACACGGCTGTTATCGAAAGAAAAAGGCGGCAAACAAAGACCATCCTGCCCCAATTGCGGGTTCGTACAGTTTAGAAACCCAGTTCCAGGAGTCGTGGTTGTGATAGAAAAGGATGGATACGTGCTCCTGGGGAAACGTGCGGGAGGTTTTGGGACAGGAAAGTGGGGTCTTCCCCAGGGGTACATCGAATTCGATGAGGACTTTCTCACCGCCGCAATTCGAGAAGTGCAGGAGGAAACAGGTCTTGACATTGAGATCCGATCGATTCTCAACGTCGTATCCAATCTGCTTTCGCCAAGATTGTACACACTGGCGATCGTTCTGCTGGCAGGCGTTGAAGCCGGAGAACTATGTGCAGGGGACGATTTGGAGACCCTGGAATGGATCCCCCTATCGGGACCACTACCAGAAATGGCTTTTGAAGCGGATGAATACATCATCAGAAGATATCAAAAAACGAAACCCGAGGAGGGACTGCCCGTTGACCCGGACTTTGCTTGCTAGGGCATCTTCTAGCGCGGGAGGATGAACTGGCAAAACCCGCTTGCCTCTGACGGGGCTGCGCCGAGGAGTAAGCTGAGCGAATCCGGGCGATTGGTTAAGAGCAAAGGATGTTCAGGGCCAGCACCGCCGAGCGCCTGAAACCCACAGTAGGCCGCACCTCTTTATACAGCACCTTCAAGAATGAAAGGAGTTATGATGACAAAGACGATGCCCCAAGAAAGCTTCTCCGAAGAGCTTTTCACCATCTTGGAAGAGACTTTCGAGACTCATCACGACGTCTATCTCGACAAGGGCACGTCGCTATTTAGGGTTTTTTGCATTTCGCCCAACAACGGTCAATTCAGAAAGTTCGGCTAAATTTCCCACACACTACCTCTGGGGAGTGTGCAAGTTGTCTCGCCTGAGAACCAGACAAAATAGCTTTTTTGATTTTAAACTGTACCTTCGGAAAGTTTCCTGGATTGAGTCCTTTTGAGGGATCTCCAAAAATCTCCAAGATGTTCATTGAAGAGGTCGTCTGGGCCAAACTGCGCTCTCTTGCTAAAGGTACGGCTATCGCTTCACAAAGACTGTTGGGTTAGGTGTGTCACAGTTCCTCGAGTGAATCTTTATCAAAAAGGGAACTGAGACATACTGAAGTGCGCGCGCTATGTTTGAGATGGCGCTACTGCATGGGCTTACGACCAACCCGAAGCCATTGGTAACGCCCCTTCGGCTATCTCCAATTTAAATCTCGCCCCCCTAAACCTGCCTGTTCCATTACTTCACACCCAGTGTCGAAACATCGCATAGCTTGATCACGCTTTGATCACGGCGGCCGCACGCTTCGATAACTCACGCCGTCTACTGTGCATTCATCGAATAGGATTTGCCCGGGGAACGAATCTCCAGGCCAGCAACTCCAGGAGATGAAGCTGTGTTACGAACTAGCGTTTTAGGGGGACTCATCTTATTGGTTCTACTAGCAGCAGTTCTTAGTATCCTTTTTCGGAGTCAAACGAGCCCAATCCCGACAGTACCCACACTGGCAGATTCAACAATTCACGACGCATTGGCAACACAGATATTGAGTGCGACAGTCCGGTTTCAAATAAACTACTGGGCTGGTAACTCAGATGAGAGCGGATATATAGTCGAAACCGCAATCGGTCACGGAACCGTGAAAGAAGGCCGATATTTGGTGACCCACAATCATTTCAGCGCACCGTTTTTCAAAATTCACGACTTCAACACAATAGGCATCTATGCACAAGTTCAAATATACAGTGCTTCAGGGACTAAACTGACCGAGCTGCCAGAAGAGCGTGTGAACATCATCCTGCAAGATGAAGGAACTCTAGTGCTTGACTTTGGCGAGCTCGATAACTTGGGTTTGTTCGACGCCCTGGGATTGACCTCGGCAGAGTTTCTGGATTGGCACGACCTGCCTGTTGAGCAGCATATAGAAGTGGCACAGATTGATTGGGATGGCAGCGAGGCTCGAGTTGATTGGACCACCGTACGGGCGGTTAATGCTGGTGATGGGGTGACACGGTTAGTGATTGACGATCCCCTGATGCCCGGCGCATCCGGCGGCGGCGTTTTCTGGAACGGCTATCACCTGGCTAATAACTGGACCACGACAACGGAACGTGACAAAAAAACAGGGGTAATCGTAGGTCGATATAGCTCGGCCGCCCTTAATTCAAGCCAGATAGCGAGCCTTGGGGCTCATCAGCCCAATGACCCTAATGCTTCCCTGGTTCTTGCCATGTCGGACGTTGCCCCCAGTTCTTTAAATGCCGCCAGGGCGCTAGAGAAATAGCCTCGGGCCTCGGCCGTGTCTGCCCGGGCATGGGCCAGCTCGGCCAACTCATATAGGGTGCGGCCGATTTGCCATCGAGTCTCCAGCCCCTGGAATAACTCCAGAGCTTGATTTAACCGGTTTTCGGCCGCCGCATAATCGCCTTGGAGCCGGTGCAACACCCCCCAGGCACGATGGGCGCCAGCTTGACACAGGGTGTGGTCGTCCCGTAGGGCCATCTCTTCCGCCAGCGGCGCGTATTGGCGCAGGGCGGCCTCGTCGCGTTGTATCACGGCTAAATCAACAAACATGGAATACAGTTCATTATCGTTAAATAAGAGACCCCGCGCCGAAACAGGCTTGTTGCCGGCTGCCACCAAATAATCCCTGACCAGAGCGAACTCGCCCTCCGCCATTAATGGCAGGCACATTCAATAGTATTGGCTTCGTCCCCAGTTGTCTGGAATCCCTCCTTCGCTGCGCACCATAAACGCATAGGCCTGTTCGCGCAGGACCCGGGCCTGGTTTAGGTCGCCCTGCAAGGCGTGTGCGGCTGCGCTTAGAGAGAGTACAACGCAGGTTCCTCCACCAAGTTGATCGCTAGAATGGCGTCGTTCAAGCTCTCGTCGATTCTCCTCAATCCTGAAAATCTCCTCCCAGCGGTCTAGGCGAAACAGGCATAGGGCTCGCAGACCCAAGGTCCAAATATGGACAGTAATGGCTCCAATTAGCATGGTCAGGTTTCCTAGCTCCAGTAAGAAGGGTAAGGCCTGATCATATTCGCCGATCGCTATCAAAGCACTACTATGATCCGCCAAGATGTGGCCTCTTTTGAGTATGTCGCTGAAGCGTGGGTCTTGGCTCAGGGCCAGTCGCCGGCGTGAAACTTCCAGTTGCTCATGCAAAAGCCCACGTTCGAAATAAATATCGGCCAAGGTCCCGAGCACATCGGACATCTCCACTGGCGCGTCCAGTTGTTCCACCAGATCCACGGCAGCCCGTGTGTAGCCTTCAGCCTTATCTAATGCCGAGGGCGAGCGGCCGCTGTAATCGGAATCATTGGCCAGGGAAGTCAACACTCGGACCATCTCCAGTTGCGATTGTTCACGCTCATCCAGTGGCAGGCTGGCCTCAAGGAAGTCCTGCGACGTGGCCAGGGTCTGGGAGAGCGGGTCATATACTTCAAGATCGGCAATCCCGCGTAGAAAGGAAGCAAATTCGAGAATCTTACGATGCAGGCGCACGGCAATTATTTTGTCTGCGCCGGGCAGGCTAGACCACTGTTCGAGCGCAGTCTGATAATATGAGATGGCCTGGGTATCCGTTGTGAACACGATGTGAACATCGGCCAACTCTTCTAGCAATTCCAGGCGTGTTTCCGACTGTTCGCCGGTTTCGAGCAGATCAAGCGCGTTCTGCAAGTGATGGATGGCCTCGTCGTAGGCATAAGCGGCCTTGGCCCGCTGGGCCGCCAGGCGACTGTATTCAATGCCCTTTTCACGCTCCCCTGCTTTAAGGTAATGATGGGCCAATTGATTGGCTATCTCACCTGCCTGTCCTTCGTATAAAGCCTCTAGCGCCTGAGCGATCTCGCCGTGAAGCAAGCGGCGCTCCCCGGAGCTCAGATTGTCGTAAAGGTAGCGTTGAAACAGAATATGGGAAAACTGGTAACGGGACAGAGATTGTTGGCCAGCGTTGACTTCCTCCCGTTCCCTTATCAAACGGTGGCGTATGTTTAACTCCCTAGATAGATACCCCAAGAGTTGCCTCTGGCTAATACCCTGTACCCGGGCCATAACTTCAGCGGTGAAATTCTCTCCCTCTACGCTGGCCACAGAAAGGATCTCGAGCAGCTCCGGATTTAGTCGCCCGATCCGTTCTTCGAGTACCCCTTCGACCCGGGCCGGCAACGTCTGCCAGTTCGACGCAGAACCCTCGATCCAGTCTCCTTCCTTGTTCTGAACCAGGTCCCCTCGGGCCTGCATCTCCCGAAGTAACTCGACGGTGAAGAGAGGATGACCGCCGGTCCTCTGGAATAAGGACTGGCGGAACCCTTCACCCAGCCGGTTGGATTGAGCATCCAACAGGACATCCACGAATCCCCGACCCTCGGCTTCCTCACCTTGACCTAACGCCACCCAGATGTCGCCAAACTTGAGCTTAAGCTCGGCGAGCATCTTTTCCAAGGGATGGCGCTTGCCGCCCATTCCGAGAGCCACTTCGTCCGGCCGGTAGGTGCCCACGATTAAGATCGGGCTTCCCGCAACCCGCTGGCCAAGATGAAATAGCAGACTGATCGAGGCAGCATCGGCCCATTGAAGATCGTCCAAAGTAATTAGCAAGGGGTGCTGAGCTGCCAATGCGTACAATACACTGGCATATTGCTCAAATAAATAGCGCTGTTCCAGATCGGTGGAACCGGTCCGCCTTGAGGCGGTCATCTCTTGCAACCGATCCAACCAGACTGACCGGCCGGGGAAAGCCGCCGCAGCCCGTCCAACCAAGGCCGATCCGCGAACGAAGACATCAATCAGATCAGGGCCGCTTTCGATCAAGGCCTGGGCTGTGACCGGCAACAAACGCCACAAACGTTGGGCATGATCTCTCGTAATAGCCCCGGCCGCCAACTGGGCTTCGACATCCCCGCTGAGCATGACCATTACCTCTCGGAAAGCCAGATACGGATCGCCGACACCGGCATAGGCAGTGCAGTTGCCGCTGGCGACTATCAACCTTGCCCGAGATTCTTGCGTCCGACGGGCAAACTCGCGCAGTAAGGTCGTCTTCCCTTGCCCGGCCTCACCGGTGATGAAGACAATGCTACCACGTCCAGAAAGCGCCGCCTCAAAGTGCTTGTCCAATTGGGCCAACTCGCGCTCGCGAGCGACGAAGACGTCTCTTTCGACTTCTGCAACATCTGAACTAGGTTTGAGAAAGGCGGGTAAATGAGCGGGGGTGTCAGGAAGCGGGGTTGTTGGCATGGGGGCAACTTCTCCGCTGCCTTTCTGTACCCCTGATGGTTTATCGAATTCCCCCTCAGTGATGACCTCGTATAGAATTTGCGTTTCGGCTGAAGGCTCAATACCGAGGTTGTCTTGGAGAAGTTGGCAGACGGTTTCGTAATGGGTCAGTGCAGCACGGCGACGGCCCATTCTGGCCAATATCTCCATCAACTGACGGTGGGCACTTTCAAGTAAGTTGTCGACTTCCAGCTGGCGCCTGGCAAGTGTCTCCGCTTTGTCAAACTTCGCATGAGCCAGATGTATGGCGGTGAGTTTCTCCAGCGCCTCCAGGGCCCGCCTTCGCAGCTCCTCACGCCGGCTGGCCACCCAAGTCTCGAATTGGCTGCTGTCAGCCAAATAGAAGTCGGTGAGGAAATCGCCTCGGTAGAGAGCGGTCGCCTGCTGTAGCCACTCCAGACACCCGGCGCACTCCATGAGGCCTTCATGCTCGTGTCTCTCGACGTCACGTAAGAGCCTGGTGAAAGTCGCCACATCCAGGTCGTAGGTGACGGCCGGGTTGATCTGAACGATCTGCTTGTCACTGAGCAGAAACGGAGCTTTACTGTCCCCGTTATTCGTCCCGATGCTCGGAAACGCCTTTCGCAGATATGATAGGACTGTACGCAGGCTCTGACGGGCCGAACGCCCCTGGTAGCCCGGCCAAAGCAAGGCCTGTAATGTCTCGCGGCGCGACGTCGTCGTTGGATGAAATGTTGCCTCTGTCGACAGGTATATCAGGAGTGCCTCCGCTTTCCTTGAGCGGAACTTAACCGGCTGCCCGTCTAGCGAGATGTCAAGTGAACCTAGTAGGGAGAGGGATAAGCTCGACATTTCTGGTTCATCAAGAATTAAGTGCGTTTGCATAAGTCTTTAGCGATTGATGCGCGATTCTATTGGTGCAATTGTCTAATAGGGTATTTTTGCATATCCTCTCAAAAAGATTCAGTCCAGAATTCATGATTCAGTAGCGGATGAAGTGGGAGCTGTTTCACTGAGATAACGATAGACACTGGCTTTCGAGAGATCGTAATCTTTCATAAGCGTTTTGATGAGCACGCCTTGTTGCCGTCGCTCCTGAAGCTCGGCAACTTGTTCAGGCGTCAACTTCTTTCTTTTGCCGAATTTCACACCACGTTCCCTTGCTTTTTGAATGCCTTCCATCTGCCGTTCGGCGCGTATCTCTGTCTCAAATTGGGCGATGGCCCCCAGCATATTGAAGAGCAAACGCCCCGTTGCATCACTCGTATCAATGTTTTGGTCTAGCACCTGCAGATTAACCCGCTTTCGTTCCAGCTCGGCGGCAATCTGGCATAGGTGAAGGGTCGAACGGGCCAACCGGTCCAGCCGGGTCACAACAAGGACATCCCCATCCCTGACATATTCCAGGCAGGCTTCCAATCCAGGTCGTTTGCGGGAAGCGCCACTTTTCTTCTCCTGAAAGACTTTGTCGCAATGTCTCAGCTTATCCAGTTGAACATCCAGGGTTTGGCCAACCGAACTGACTCGAGCATAACCAATGAGTGCCATAGCCATTTTTCTTTCGCCTCAAAAATTCCAAGATGATTTGAGAAATCCATTATGAGACATAAAATGGGACCCGTCAAGCACCACGTCTCCAGAAGTATACCTTTTGAGACAGACGAGCGAAACCGCATTTCCAGGAAAGGCAGCATGAACAACCAGACCGACGGCGGAACGCAACGACGGCTGCAAATTCTCGGCGAGGACGAAATAGAAGCCGTTTACGGGAGGCCCATCTTCAACTATGAAGAGCGCGCCCTCTATTTCTCACTTTCACCGCCAGAAAAGGCGGTCTTGAAACAGTTCCACACCTTCCAGTCGCGCATTTTCTACATCTTGCAGTTGGGTTACTTCAAAGCGCGCCAGCAATTCTTTGCCTTCACCTTTAAGGATGTTGGCGCCGATACCAGCCATCTGCAGCATACGTATTTTCCTGACTTCCCGTTGACGGATTTCAGCATTGCCAAAGGCACACGGTTAAAGCAACAATACGTCATCCTCGATTTGTTTCGCTATCGCTTCTGCAAAATCGAGGAGCGCCGGCAGCTGGCAAGCCGTGCCCAGCAGGCCGCGAAGATTTCCAGTAAACCAATCTATGTCTTGCGCGACCTGTTGCAGTACCTTGCAGAGCAACGTATTGTCGTGCCGAGTTACACAGTCCTGCAGGACACCGTCGGTAAGGCGCTGACGCTTGAGCAGGAGCGTTTAACCCACATCGCCCACGAGTATCTGACTGCAGCCGATGTGGCAGCTCTCCGGAAATTGCTGACCAACCCCCACGGTTTATATGAAATCACGCGCCTAAAGCGCGAGCCCAAGGATTTCGGCTATGAAGAGATGGCGCGGGAAATCCAGCGGGGTGAGCGGATCGCGGCGCTTCATCGGCTGGCCCAGGACCTGTTGCCATACTTGCAGATCTCCCCTGAGAGCGTCAAGTATTACGCTTCTCTGGTCAACTTTTACTCTGTCTTCAGGCTACAACAACTTGACGAGAAACTTGTCTTCATCTTCTTGCTCTGCTTTGTCTATCATCGGTATCAACAGCGGCATGACAATCTAATCAATTCTCTCCTCTACCACATGCGCCAATTCACTGATGCAGCGAAACAGGCAGCCAAAGAGCAGGTCTACGAATATCGCCTTGAACAAACGCGCGACCTGCGAAAAGCGGGTCAAGTGCTGAAGCTGTTTACCGACGACGCTTTTCCTCCCCAGACTCCCTTTGGCGAGGTGCAAGCCAGAGCGTTTACTATCCTCGGCCGTCAACGTCTGGATCGTTTGGCTAATGACATCGCCGACGATATCGCCCTTGATGAAACTGCGCTTCAATGGGAATTCATTGATGGCAAGGCGATGCAGTTCAAGCGTCGTTTACGCCCTGTGCTACGAACCGTTACTTTTTCGGCTACTGTAGATAACGACCCGTTGCTCGAAGCCGTAGACTTAATGAAGTGGGTATTTCGGCAGCATAAGTCACTGCGACAATTTGCCGATCTGTTACCCACCTATTTCGTTCCAGACCATGTTAGACGTTACCTGTATGGCCCTAACGTATTTGGTCAGAAACATCTGCTCGTTGATCGTTACGAGTTTCTCGTTTACCGGCTGTTGCGCAATGGGCTGGAAGCAGGCGACATTTTCTGTCATGATAGCGTTCGCTTTCGCAGTTTTGAAGATGATTTGCTGAATGAACAGGAGTGGCAGCGAAAAGATGAGTTAATTGCCAGCACAGGACTCTCTATACTCGAACAACCCATCAGCGAGCACCTGAACCCGCTTGAGCAACTGCTTGAACGGCGCCTGGTCGAAGTCAATCAACGTATTGCGTCTGGTGAGAACAAACAGTTCCAGATGAAGCGGAGCGGACGCTGGATGTTGCCCAATCCACGCGCGACAGCAACTGTCAATCATCCCCTATTCGCAGTGCTCCCAGACGTTAACATCCAAACTGTGCTGCGATTTGTGAATCGTTGAACCCAATTCATGGACACTTTTGAGCACGTGTTGCATCGTTACAGCAAACGCGAAGCGGATGACGATATCATTTCCGCTTGCCTGCTGGCCTGGGGAACGAACATGGGCTAGGGGCGCATGGGCACCATTTCTGATGTAGCCTATCCGACGTTGGCGGACGCTTCTGACAACTTCGTTCGGCTAGAGACGCTACGAGCTGCCAACGACTATGTCAGCAACGCGACGGCTGAGCTGCCCATCTTTCGCCGCTACGACATAGGGGAGACGATACACTCCAGCAGCGATGGTCAGAAGTTTGAGACCCGCCTTCACACCATCAATGCTCGTCACTCGTCCAAGTATTTCGGCCTGAAAAAAGGCATTGTTGCCTACACGCTCATCGCCAACCACATCCCAGTCAACGCCCGCGTGATTGGCGCAAATGAGCACGAAAGCCATTACGTTTTCGACTTGCTGTTCAACAACACTACTGCCGTGCAGCCTACCATCCATTCAACCGACACTCACGGAAGCAATCCGGTTAACTTTGCCCTGCTCCACTTCTTCGGCTACCAGTTTGCACCGCGCTACAAAGATCTCTATGATAAAGTGCGCACTTCTCTCTACGGCTTCAAGCATCCCAGCAAGTACAGGGGGTTACTGCTCAAGCCGATTCGTAAAATCCAGCGCGGGCTGGTCGAAACTGAATGGGAGAATATCCAGCGCATTCTCCTCTCTCTTGCTCTAAAGACGGCGACACAGTTCATCATCGTCGGCAAGCTCAGCGCCTACGCCCGCAAGAACAGAACCAAGCGCGCCCTCTGGGAATATGACAATATCATGCGTTCTCTTTATCTCCTCGATTACATTGATTCATTGACGTTACGCCGTAACGTGCAGCGGGCATTGAGTCGGGGAGAAAACTACCATCAGCTACGCCGTGCCGTATCGTATGCTAATTTCGGCAAGTTGCGGTTTAAGACAGAGAATGAGCAACAGATCTGGAACGAGTGTAGCCGGCTGATCACCAACTGCATCATCTATTACAACGCGACCATTTTGTCTGACCTGTTGCGACTTAAGGAGCAGGAAGGTGACGCTCGACAAGTTGCGTTGCTTGAGCACGTCTCTCCTGTGGCCTGGCAGCACATCAACTTTTATGGTCGTTTTGAGTTCACTAACTCCCCAGAACAGATTGACGTCGAGGCGATGGTTCAAGAATTAGCGCGGTTTCCAATCCAGTCCATTTCCGTCTCCTGAACGCTGGATTGAACCCTGTTGGGGGTTATGCAAAAACCCCCTATTTACGACGTCAAATCAGATAAGTGCTGGCGAAGCTTCGATTCCAGTTGGAAACCGATGCGCTACGATTGCCGCTCAGGTCGAGCATGTGATCTTTTATCTCGAAGTTCTGGAGCGGTCTTTTGCCGGGCAAGATGTGGGCAAGCCGGACTGGGGCGAAATCTGGAGCCGTGTCAGTGGCGTGACCGCTGCGGAATGGGATGAGTTAAGGGCCAGGTTGAAAGCGACCTATGACCGGCTCAGCAAAGTGTTGCGAGGTATCGAGAATTGGGAGTATAACAATGCCATAGGAGATTCGATGGCAATTGTCGTGCATACGGCATACCATCTTGGCGAGATACGGCAAGCCCTCTGCACGGTCGGGCGATAGGCCGTGTGCCAAGTCGTCCACAATCCGCGTGAGGCAGGCAGGAGTTGAGATGGCCCAATATGCAGATGTCATCGTGGTCGGTGCGGGGATAATCGGGGTGGCATGTGCCTGGCGACTGGCTTCGGTCGGTTTACGGGTGACGGTTTTCGACCGACATGCGCCAGGCAGTGGGGCCTCACAGGCTGCATTGGGAGTGTTGGGCTTTCATGCCCGGCCAAAGATGCCAGCCGCCTTCGACGATTTGTGCCAGAGAAGCAAACAATTCTATCCGGCCATCGTGGACGAACTGCGGGATTTTGTGGGTCAAGCGCCAGATTACCGGCCGTGTGGCCAATTGTCTGTGGCCGTAAACGAGAATGATCTGGTAGATTTGGAAGAGGATTACTCGGCGAATGTAACCCTTGGCGTCCCAGTGGAGCGGCCGACGCTGGAGGAATGTCAGTTGCTGGTCCCCGGCCTGAACCAACAGGTTTGTGGCGCTTTCTTTTTGCCCGACGATGCCTGGGTCGATAATACAGCCCTGACGCTGAGCATCGCTCGGGCGGCCGAGCGAGCCGGTGCTAAATTCGAGAGAGGGGAAGTCCAGGCAGTGGTAACCGAATCATGCCAGGTCACCGGCGTTCGCGTGGCTGGAGAATTGAGGCTGGCCGGTTGGGTGGTCATTGCCGCTGGCTGCTGGTCGGAACAAATCTCTGATCTGCCGCCTTTGCCGGTGCAACCCGTTCGCGGGCAGGCGTTGATGGTTGCCGGTCAACCTTTCCGGCGGATCGTCATGTCACCCCGGGGTTATCTGGTGCCCAAGGGTAACGGTCAAACGATGATCGGGGCCACGGTCGAGCGGGTGGGATTTGACGAGGCCAATACGCTAGGCGGTCTTAACCAGATCGTCGATGTAGGCCTGGAGATCGCCCCCGGACTGAGGGACAATGAATTCCTGGGAGCCTGGGCTGGTTTGCGGCCGGGCACGCCAGATAACCTGCCATTCATTGGTCCTTTTGGAGAGTTGCCCAATCTGATCGCCGCAACCGGCCATTTTCGTAACGGTATTTTGCTGGCGCCTATCACAGCGGCCTTGGTCCGGGCGGCTATAACCGGGGAGATGTCGCCGGCCGATCCAGAGCCTTTCTCGCCCGACCGGACAATCGCGAGGGAAAGCTAAATATGGAAGAAAATGATGCATTGAGCATGTTTGATGCCGAGGAAGATTGGAACCGGGCTCACCGCAAGGTGCTTTACCAGGAGGTGGTCTGCTTTTTCAAACAATGCTCGGTGGACCTACTTTCCTTTGAAGATGTGCGTACTGGGCTGCACCTGGGTCAGAAAATCGATCGAGGTTTACAAGAGATTCCACTGGATCGTATAAGAGGCAGTGTTGGACGTTATGATGATTTCACTTCAGCTTATCTGCCGCGCAAAAATCATACACGGGAGCGTTGGGCGCGGGTTGATGTGGCCATGAAGGCCGGCAAAACACCACCGATCGACGTTTACCAGGTAGGAGAGTCATATTTCGTGGTCGACGGCAACCATCGCGTCTCCATCGCTCGTCAACGCGGTTTAGGAACGATAGAAGCCTACGTGAGGGAATTTCCGACACCATTTGGTCTTAGCCCTGAAGCAGACATAGATGAGCTCCTGATCAAAAGTGAACAGATCGAATTCTTGAAGAAAATTGGCCAGGCAAGCCCAGCGGCCGCGCGCGAGATCGTCTTCACCTGTCTTGATTGTTATGGCGATCTGATAGATATGATAGAAACATATCGTCAAGGCCTAGAAGAGGTGGATGCGAAACCAGTTTCAATTGAACAAGCGGTTTCGGCTTGGCATGAAGAAGTTTATGGTCCGGCGATAGAGATAATCCAGAAAAATAACTTACTGGCCCGGTTTCCGAATCGGACTGAGGCTGATTTATTCATTTGGGCCTGGAAAAACAATAAAGTTTTAGAAGAGAAAGTGCTCGAGGATGAGAACCTTTAGTGATTCACGGTTCAAAAGTTTAGTTATGAAGGTTCGTGAATCACCGAAGTAAAACGGTTCGTCCAAGTTTTTTTTATGATCGTGAACCGTTTTACACATTACCCAATAATCAAAGTTAGGCGCATAATTTGAATTCCCGATAGAAACTCAAGTCCTGTCCAGGAGATGGAGTATCTCAGTATGGCTCCGACGGATCTCGAAATCAGGCTGCAAGGTGAAATCGATACGCTGGTAAGCAGGAATAAAGACGTATTCAGTGCCGTCCTCGGGGTCACTGACGTCACCGGTGATTTCCGCTGGGCAGGCGCCGCAGGAACCGCCTATCCAGATGGGGCGGAAAACATGAAGGTCGACACGCCGATCTTCATCGCGAGCATAACCAAGATGTATACCGGTGCGGCGACAATGATCTTGGGAGAGCGAGAGCACCTATCGTTGGACGATCCGCTGTCAAAGTTCCTGCCGGCTTCAATGCTCAAAGGTTTACATACTTACAAAGGACGTGACTATTCCGATCAGTTAAGGATCTACCATTTGATAAGCCAGACTTCCGGATTACCTGACTATTTCGAGGAGAGCCCCAACGGTGGTAAGAGCATACTTGATCACATTGTTACTACTGGGGATATGGAGTGGGATGTGGAAGAAGTCTTGCGAATCGTGAAGAGTGGCCTCTCCCCCAAGTTCCCACCCCAATCGAAGGAGCAGGCAAGGTCTGGCAACAAGGCCTACTACTCCGATACGAATTACCAAATACTAGGAGCCGTCATCGAGTCGGTCGCCCAGAAGCCTCTTTCCGAAGTCTTTTCCGAGCTCATAATTGAACCCTTGGAGCTTTCGTCAACCTATCTCCACGGCCATGAAGACCCGAAGACGACTGCAAAGAATCCACCGGCGAATATCTACTACAAGACAAAGCCTCTCCACCTCGACAAGGCAATGACGTCATTTGGACCAGACGGCGGCATGGTTTCAAATGTTGAAGATAGCCTAAGGTTCCTCAAGCATTTCATGGAAGGTCAACTGTTTGCGCATCCCTCGACATTGCAACGGATGAAAAGCTGGAGGAGAATATTCTCCCCATTCCAGTACGGACTCGGTCTGATGCGGTTTAAATTGCCAAGAATCTTCTCCCCTTTTTCTGCAACCCCTGAGTTGATCGGGCATTCCGGCGCCTCCAGCGCGTTCCTGTTTCATAGCGATATTGGTCAAATCTACATAGGCGGCACGCTGAACCAATTGGAGAACCGAAGGCGCCCATTTGGCCTGATGCTCAAAGTCATAAAAATCGTAGGTGAGGCACTATAATGCGTAGGTGTGGATAACCACTCGCTGGAGCGGACTGGAGATGCTGCGCCAATTCCAACAGAAGATGATAACGCCATATGTCGGAAGTCGCTGGCGACGAGCGATCCTCGGCCGCTCTGCTCGCAGCCGTTATGCAGCGTCGGATCATGTGGTCACTCGTGATCCTACTCCAGATCCGAGTTTGTATGGTTTGTGGTGGAAACCCAAAGGAGTAAGCCGACATTGAAGCCAAGCGTATCAACTCCAGAGCCTAGGCTTGCTTTGGCGTTCAGCCATATCTACGAGTATTGGCCAGTTCTAACTCGCAGAGGGGAATCGCTTGCGTTCCCATTACCTGGCCGATTTATCAAACCTGGTGGCTTCTTCAAGTGGTTCTTCTATTGGGATTCTTATTTCACCCTCTTGGGGCTTGTCGTTCAAGGAAAGTGGCAGTTGGCAAGGGAGATTGTAGAGGGCTTCATCGCCGAGGTTGAGGAGTTTGGCTATGTTCCCAACTACAACGGGCTCCAGTCCGTATGTAGCTCGCGATCTCAGTCGCCGTTTCTTACATCTGCCATCTGGGAAGTCTATCCATCGATCAACGATTTGTCTTGGCTGGATCGCGCCGCGAGCGCTGCCGCGACTGAATACCAAGGTTATTGGCTGGCGGAACCCCATAAGACAAAGATCGGGTTGAGCCGATATGTCGATGTCGGGAGAAATGGTGGTTGCGGGACAGTACCAGACACACCCCATTATCGTGCGATTGGGGAGAGTGGTTGGGACAATACTCCGCGCCTTGGCGATGATGCCACCCAAGTGATTCCCATCGATCTTAATTGCCAGCTTTATCGCTACGAACTGGATCTCGCCGAATTCTCGGACTTGTTGGCAGAGAAGTATAAGGCCGGTGTCTGGAGGGCCAGGGCAAATAAGCGACGTGACCTGATCAATCGCTACTTGTGGGATGAAAGCAGTGGATTCTACTGGGATTATGACTTGCGTACAGGAGAGCGGCTGCGTGGCACGCCGAGATCTCTGGCATCCTTCGTGCCACTTTGGGCGGGTGTGGCAGATCAGGATCAGGCATCGCGCGTTGTAAAGCATCTACCCTCCTTTGAATACGATCACGGACTTGTTGCGTGCGCGGAGGGTTGGGGTGACGAGACAGAGCACAACTACCCCACTGGGTGGCCTTATTCGCACTGGTACGTATGCTCCGGTCTACGCGCCTATGGCTTCCATGACGAGGCCTCACGGATCGCCATGAAGTGGTTGCGTCTCGTCTCCAATGAATTCGCCCAGACTGGAGCTATCAGAGAGCGGCACAACGTGGTTGATCCAACTGTTCCGCCTCCTGGCCGTTATCCTCCGCAGCGAGGGTTCGCATGGACAAATGGCGTATTTGCAGCGCTTTTGGTTCGAATCATCTTTGGTATTGAAGCGGCTAGGAATAGTGCAGAGATAGAATCACGCCCGAGCTTCCCGCGAGAGTGGGCTGGTGAAGAGACTCACATCTACCTGCCAAGTTACCCTTGGCCGGAAGGAGTGAAATTGAGGCAGGTCTCCGCATAACGACTCGCTGAGTAAAGAGCCCATTTTTAGGACCACTCCAAAGTGGATATCCTCCGGCTATTGAACGTTAACAGATGCATATTGGTAAGGCGTCATGCCACCGAGCGATTCGTGCGGCCGGGAATAAAAAAAGATGAAGATTAAGGCTTAAGAAGTCTCACCGTGGAGGAACCAGTCAGCATCCTGGTCGGCTGTGTCTATTTACCGCCCGATTTTCGGACACGGGATGAAGGTTCCCTGATACGGATTCTGTTAAGAAAATGAGAAATCGGCTACAGTAGGTCTGGAGAGAAGGTGTCTATAGGCACCTATCCCTGGCTGATTAGCCCACCGAATCTTAGAAACGCAGTTTTTCAGATTTAGACAAATAAGCTTATGTCAGCATCCGAGGCAAATTCTAGGAAGGAAGCAGCACCGCCTATGGTGGCCTCCTCGATGAAATCCTCCTTCTCAAATCCAAAAACGGACATCGTCATCGTGCAACCGATCAACCCTACCCCCATGTCTATGCACATTTCACGCAGTTCGCCGACCGTGGCCACTCCTTTGTTGGCAAAGGTCTTCTTCATCAAGGCTGTGGCTGTTGCGTTGAAACCCGGGAACACTTGAAAGACGGTCGGGATCGGTAAGTCAAGCTTCTGCAAATTTTGAGGGCCAAAAGGTAAATTCATCGGCATGGCTGGGTTGCCCAAGGGGGAAACCTCCGCCTCAAGCTCAGGTAACAGCAGCGTCAGTCCGTAGAAGGTGAAGAATATACTGACCTCCCACCCCATGGCTGCTGCCGCACTGGCCAATATAAAGGGCGGATAACCCCAGTCCAAGGTGCCTTTACTGGCGATCAGGGCCAACTTCTTAGGTTTGTCATTTCCTTCTTGCTCCGACATGATTTACCTCTATGTATTTAATGAATCCCGTTCCAGGAAGATAAAAAAATCGTTCGCTTGTTAAAAAGGCTTTAGCAAAAACTACTTCGTGCGACGGAAAAAGAAGATGTAATTTTCGCCTTCCTGGTGTGAACCAACCATTTGGTGGCCCGTCTGCCTGGTCCAGGCTTCCATATCGGATGGTGCTCCAGGATCGGTGGCGATCATCTTGAGCAGTTGACCAACTTCAATCTCCTTGATAGCTTTGCTGGTTTTAATGATTGGAACAGGGCAAAGCAATCCGCTGCAATCGAGAATTTTATCAGCAGTAGGTGCTTCATTCATCATAACGCTACCTTGATTGTGCGAAAGATAAAGAGGGCAAATCAAAAATAATACGTGGAGAAGTTTGGAGTTCCAACTGATTTAAGACCCAGCAGCTGGACGCAGATCGCTCTCCAAAGTTGGATCTTCTCCTTATTTGCTAAGTATACTTTGGTTTTAGCCGAAATCCAACGCAAAATCACTTTCCTAATGGGAAATTGTTTGTTCGACTTGAGAGATTTCGATCCATTTTTATGAGAAATGGGGGGCATTATGCTGCGCAGAATGAATCAATTTGCTTGCTGGACCTCTCAAAATGCGTATTATTGGTCAGCACTGGGTAATCCATTCATTCCGACAAGCTTTGTCGTTTGCCCCTTCGTGATTCCCTTGGATTACCCCAGACGTTCCACGATTTGCAATAGCGATTATTTATCTTCGGAGGCGTCTTGTGTTAACTCCCAAGCCCGACCGCACTCTCGATTGTCGGGGTAAAATTTACCCCGGTCCGATTCTTGAATCCGAAAGAATTCTTGCTGAAATGGCTGCGGGGCAGATCCTGGAGGTCGTAACGACTGACGCCAATACCAGGCCTGACCTGGCAACCTGGGCAGGGCGTGTCAATGCGGAAGTTTTAGCAATTACTGATGAGGTCGAGGGTCAGTACAGTTTCTTTGTTCTCAAAATAGTTCCGCAAACTGAGCCGCTTGAAACCCAATCCGTTCAGGAAAAAGAAAAGTTATTCCTGGTCGTGTTGACTACCGGCTTCGATTACACACCCATTGTCCGCTCTGCATTTATGTACGCTTCCCTGGCGGCGGCCATGGGTTTCGATACAGTAGTCTACTGTGTGCAAGCCGGGGCAGACACAATGGTCACTAACAAGATAGATAAAATGGATCAGAGCAAGCCTGGTGAGCCCACGATTCGACAGCGATTCCGCGAAGCCCTGGATATGGATGTGCGTGTAGAAGTTTGCGAGCAAACAGCCAATGTTCGCGGTATTCGTGCTGAGGACTTGCTGGGTGGAGTCGTCTTGAAGGGCGGCGCCGTACTCATTGATTATGCCGCCCGGGCCGCCGGTCAATTGACCTTCTAGAGAGGAGGAATACCAATTCTTGGGATAAAATCCGAAGCGGGAAGTGCCAGTCGGCGTTTCTTCTTCTCTTCGCTTTTTTGGCTTATTGTGCCAGGAATATTGGGACTTATTCTGGCCACTACTCTTTATCTCCCAGCGATTCAGGATTCTCTACCCCTAGCTATCAAACCATACTTGAGTTTCGGACGCTTGCGACCAACCCATGTTAATCTTGCTATCTTTGGTTGGCTATCCCAGGCCTATGTTGGCGGGATCCTCTTTGTTCTTCCCCGTCTTACGCGTACCCGTCTATACAGCGAGCGGCTGGCTCACGTCAACTGGTTGTTGTGGAATCTGATGATATTGGGCGCCTTTATTACCTTGCCATTGGGATTTACCCAAGGTCGAGAGTACGCTGAGATGATTTGGCCCCTTGATCTGCTCATGGTCGTCAATATGATCCTGCTTTTAGTTAATATCTGGGGCACCATCATCCGTCGGAAGGAGTCCAAGATCTATGTGAGTCTGTGGAGTTTTCTTGCGGGGACCCTGATCATGCTTCTTGTCTATGTTGTTGGAAATAAGATTTGGGACCCTACCGGCGCCTACACAGGCATGACTGACAATATCGTCAACTACTTCTACGTTCATAATCTATTCAATGCCTGGTT
This sequence comes from Promineifilaceae bacterium (SeqCode), assembly GCA_049650305.1. Taxonomy (GTDB): domain Bacteria; phylum Chloroflexota; class Anaerolineae; order Promineifilales; family Promineifilaceae; genus UBA11865. The sequence goes on along the minus strand of JBARZW010000392.1, from coordinate 6,231 downwards.
CACAACAGTCGGAATCGGCCTGGCCCTTTACCTGCTACCCAAGTTAGCCGATAGACCCCTTTACAGACACGGGCTCGCCCTGTGGGGATTGTGGAGTGTTTGGACAGGTCAGCACCACCAGCTCTACAGTCCGGCCCCTGATTGGCTTGAATTCCTTACGATCGTCTTCAGCATATTGGCTCTTGTACCAACCACGGCCTTCATGGTTAACTTCTTCATGACTATGCGCGGCCGCTGGTTTAGAACCGGTGAAGACATTGCCCTTCGTTTTTTTGCGACCGGAGTGATTTTCTGGGCTCTCACCTGCGTGCAAGGCATCTCTCAATCCTTCCGTTCCTTTTCAATGCAGGTTCATTTAACCAATTGGGTTATTGGTCACAGCCACCTCGCTTTCGTGGCTGCCTACAGTTTTTGGGCTTTCGCCATGATTTATATGATGGTGCCACAACTGGTGCATGGCCGAGTTTTTAGCCGCAAGTTAATGGCATGGCACTACTGGCTCACGACACTTGGCATGATCATCTTCATGGTCGCATTGTGGGCCGCAGGCTTGATCCAGGGTCAGAACTGGATGACCAATACCATTCCCTTCATCGAAACAGTGCGATCGATGGAGCCCTTTTTCGCCCTACGCCTTCTTGGAGGCGCCATGGCAGGGTTGGGAATATTGTGCTTCGTCTTCAATATCTGGCAGACAGCGGGTCGACCTGCGGCTAGGCTATTATCAACACCTGCCGTGGCGGCTGATGGCGGGGCCGGACAATAATGAAACAGAACAGCCTTGTCTACCTTATCATAGGCTCGCTGATTAGCCTTTTATTGGGCGTAATCGTGACAATCATTATCCCAGCCCAAGAGCCGATCGGCCCTACCGAGCTAGCCCAGTCTTATACCGAACTGGAGCTCCAAGGACGCGATATCTACAAACGAGAAGGTTGCCATTATTGTCATTCTCAACAAGTTCGCGAGCCCGAGGCTAATCGCAGCATGGTTCGCCAGCCTGGAGACATCGGCCCTGAGTCACTTCCAGGCGATTACTATTACCAAAGCCCAGTGTTCTGGGGGACTCAACGCCAGGGCCCCGATCTGGCTCATGTTGCCAGCAGGGAAAGCTTCGGTAATAATAAACCCTGGCACCTTCTGCATTTTATGAACCCGCGCGGCGTCACACCTGGCTCAATCATGCCGTCGTACGACTATCTTAACGACGTTGATCTAGAAGCATTGACTGCTTATATGTTGACACTGAAGTAATTGTCTATGATTTATTCAGGTACGTGGTTGGTATTGGCGACGTTAGCCATCATCATTTTACTTTTCGCGTTCGGCGTCTACTGGGCCTATACTCATAACCAGTTTGACGATATCGAAGCGGCCAAATACGCGATGCTTGACGACGATTGGGAATATCAAAACGATGAGATCTGATGAAGTTATTCTAGCAAGCGAGACTATTAGCTCCGATTCCTATCCAGCAAACTACGAAGGGTTTGCCGGCGAGATACTGGTAGCTAATGGTGAATCTCCCCGATGGTTCACTCTGCTCCCGTATGCAGCGGTAATTGCGGCATTGGCCTATTACTTCCACATCCGCCCGCTAGATCCGGTCAACACCGTCTTTGCGACGCTATTTTTGATCTGGTTAGTCTACACCCCTGTTGCCAAGAAGCGGGGGTGGTTTTATTTATCACTGTAACAATAGTATAGAGGAGGTACTATTGGCGAACTGGTTTTTCTGATCCCATCTTCACAAGACGCGCACTCGTCAAATCAGGAGAAGACCGAATGCTGGTTCAGATACTTGAATTTGAGTTGCGCAAATGTCCGAGTCTGCGGCGGTTGACGGCCATCGTCATTCCCTTCAACGCAATCTCTCGTTGATCGCCACCCTTTCCGGTAATCGTTGAACATATTTTTATGGAGGAAATAATGTCTGACCGAGCTGAACAAGCAAATGATTATATGAGAGAGAGAATGGGCTTTGATACACGTATGTTTCAGGTGATTAATCAGCTGGCGCCGGAGGTCGGTGAACGATTTTCTGACTTCTATGCAAGTATATGGGCTGATGGCAACCTGTCGCGCAAATTCAAAGAACTCATTTTCATGGCCTGTGGAGTAGCGTATTGTTCGCCACGCTGTATCATCCATGTCATCCCAGCCGTAAACGCTGGGGCAACGGATGGAGAAATCTTCGAGGCAGCTGCTGTTGGCATGATTGCAGGAGGTTTCGTGCCCGGCGGCCCCGGGATCCCCTACGCATTCGAATATGCCGCAAAGTGTTTGGACATTGCTGCGAAGCATCGGGCTGGTGAACCCTGGGAATATCTACCAGCGCCTAAGTGGGATCACGGCGTCTACTAAACTATTAACTTAGTAATGATTGGCGGGGGTCCCTGTACAAGGGCTCCCGCCAGACAACTTGTGTGGTAAATCAGAACATCCAGAAGGCCATACATGGCCGTCCCCAGGTGGTTTGAGGAGGAACGTGCAAAGATTGATATTGGTCTAGAACCATCTTTCAATGAAAATATTGGGCGAACGCCAATCAATCAACACACTATATATTTTATTATGGAACATAAAGAGATACCTAGCGAATCGCTTACCCAAGATAAGTACTACGCTTGGGCAAATGAAGTTTTTGCCCAAGCGTCATTTGATGCCAAAGTAAGCAATCTTATGGGACTGGTTGCTGCCCTTGTTCTAGGCTATGATGGCTCGGTCAAATATTTCTACTTCTCAGCCGAAAAGGCAGGTGCCACCGAAGCGGAACTGCTCGACGCAGCTAACATTGCCGCGGCCGCGTCAGGACTCAATGTCTACGCACGAATGCCAAAGGATAGTGTGGAACCGCCTGAGTAATCCTGGACTACCGTCTGTCGCGAGGCTCTTTGGTAAAAACAGAAACTGATACAATCCCGTGATAAACATGGTTCCACTCCCTTACCGCCGGGTCAGCGTTCAGCCATACGATGGTGAAATGACCGAATCCGCGATTCGAGCTCATCTCCTGGGAAGAGAGGCTTATCGTCGCACAGATTTCGTTGTTTTACGTCGTGATCAAGCCACGGCTGTTGCTTCAGTCGAAACCCCAGACCGTGAAAGTCTCTTCAGCCCTATCAAATCAGTTGAACTTCTGGCCTTACCAGATTCATGCATGTTCGTAGATGATCCGGGAACGGATACGGGCAATCCTTCGGCGTTAGCCTCAAAAGCCCACGATGTCGGCGTTGGTCCAGAAGGAACCCTTGTTGTACAAGGCCTGTACGCCCATGTAAACTTCATTCACCATCCTGATCCCCTTGTAATTCGTATCGTCGATGTCGCCCCTCCAGAGCCCGTTAAGCTTTTTGACCTCGCCCAGCGCGTTCTGAGCTATGTTGACGATCTGCCGCCGATACGTTTTGAACTTGAGCGGATCGATTTAAACAATTTGGCGGCTGGACACACGCCAGAAGCCTTTCTGGTGCCATGTCGATCTGGCGGATTAGATCGATTTTCTGCACCCATCTTCTTCTTAGACGAGCGCCCTGAAATGCGTCAGGATTGGCTGCTGATCGGCTGTGAGCGAAGCCTTCAGTTTCATCGACATTATTATGGTGACGAACCCCCGCGCGTTGAAATGTGCCCTCGTAAGCTCGTGAAAGATAAGGACATACCAACACTTATTAAATGCTGCCTGCTTGAGTTTGATACAGAAATTGATAACGATATAGTTGTAACTCCCTGGGGTTCAGACTTGAAGATGGTGGAAAAAGCTATTCGCCAGCTCGTTTCCACTGTGGTGCCTGTAGATGATTGATAGCCAGCAATTATTGACTGTAATGATGATTCTTCTGGGGCAGCACCCTTGTTCTTCCCCCCATTTTTCAACTTTTAGGCGACATAGCCCACAAGTCTATAACTATTCGTCGAAGGAGAATCGGCAATATGACTAAGGCCTGGGAATTAGTATTCGGTGATTTAGACAGACAAAATCAAAAACCGCGACCCACGGGGATCACCATGGTGCTCGACAAGTGCCACGGAATGCAGGCTGTGACTGACCTGTTGCCTATTTCCGGTGACTACATTGACCATTGGAAGTTTTCTTTCGGTACCTCGACTCTTTTATCCGATGACGTCCTTCACAAAAAAATTTCCTTGTTGAGAGAGCGGGACATCGTGGTTTATCCCGGCGGTACACTTGCGGAATATGCTGTAGTGAAGGGTGTTTGCCGAGAATACATGCGCCATGCCTTGAATATAGGTTTCAACGGAATCGAGATCTCAGATGGTACTATCTATCTCTCCAGTGCAGCTCGCCGCGATGCCATTCTTTATGCTGTTGATCTTGGTCTGACTGTCATTGCCGAGGTGGGTAAAAAGGACCCAGCTAGGCAGCGTTCGGCCGAGGAGATGGCCGAGCAAGCTCTGGCCGATTTCGATTCAGGCGCCGAGTGGGTCATCATTGAGGCGCGCGAATCCGGTAAAGGATATGGCGTTTGTAAGGCTGATGGTACCGTCAATGAAGATGACGTCGAGACCATTACGGAAATCCTGGGCGATCATATCGACCATCTCGTTTGGGAAGCGCCACTTAAGAATCAGCAAGAGTACTTTATCATACGCTTCGGCCCAGATGTCTGCCTCGGTAACATCAAACCACCAGATGTGCTGGGTCTTGAGACTATGCGTATAGGCTTACGATTTGAGACATTGCGGAAGGTAGTGGAAGAGCTCGAGACAAATGCCTGACAGGAAATCGCTGTCGTGCGCCTGACTGAACCCGCTGCTCCTGAATTAATAAACAGCGCTTATGCGCGAGAGCTGGCCGATGCTGCCATCCTTTACGAAGGGATAAGTAGTGCTGATCTGGCCCATTTAGTCATGTTGGTTGAGGAACAGGTGATTCCTCGCGAGGCTGGCGGCCAATTGCTTCATGCATTGCTAGCCGCCCATCCCCGTCCTCCGATTGACTTTGCCCATGATCCGGCCACCGGTGATCTTTATTCTAATCGCGAGGCTTACCTGTCGATGCGGACACCGCACGTAGGCTATTTATCAGCCGGTCGACCCCGCCGCGAAGCGATTACGATTGCCTTCCGATTGGCTGTTCGTTCACGCCTTTTGAAACTTGCCAAGTCTTTGGCTAGATGCGCCAACCGTGCTGCGGATTTGGCCGAGGTTCATATGGCGACTCTTTTTCCTGATTACACCTATTTGCAGATAGCTCAACCGACCACGTTTGGCCATTACTTGTTGACCTTCGTATTTCCAATGTTGCGGGATCTTGAGCGCGTACAAACACAGTACGCCCACATAAATGTCAGTCCGGCTGGATCAGGCAGTGTCAACGGCAGCCAGTTGCCACTTAACCGGGCCCGTTTGGCCCAGCTCTTGGGCTTCGATTCCCTAATTCTGCATACTCGGGATGCTATGTGGCAAGCCGATGGACCGATCGAGGTATCTGCTTTACTGGCCACGACTATGATAAACTTCGACAGGCTCGCCGAAGACCTCCAGATTTTTGCCACCCAGGAGTTTGGACTCGTGGAACTGGCAGATCGCCATTCCCGAACCAGCAAAATAATGCCCCAAAAGAAGAACCCGTACTCATTGACCTACATTCGGGGCGTCGCTGGCGAAATTATTGGGACCATGGCTGCCATGACCGCAATTGCCAAGACACCTTCTGGACAGCCAGACAATCGAATTTTCGCCCACGGTGACGTGCCGCGCGCGTTGGATCAGGTCATCGGAGTGGCCCAATTAGTTGCCGGTCTGTTACCTGGCCTAACAGTTAACGTCGATCGTGCGGCAGAGCGGGCTGCTGCAGATTTTGCCGGATCTACCGACCTGGCTGAGTTAATCATGATTGAGGCCAAGCTCAATTACCACTCTGCCCACAGCATTGTTGGGCGTCTGGTGCGAGATGCGCTGGAAGGCGGTAGAGAAGCTTTTAATAGTAGCCCGGAAGAGTTGGCCAAAGCCTTGGACAGGGCCGCCAAAGCCGTTATCGGTGAGCCGATCGGGTTAGCGGGGGAAACTCTCACTAAGGTGCTCGATCCCGCGGCGATTGTTGCTGCCCGCACCGGTCCTGGTGGGGCGAGCCAGACATCTGTAGAAAAAATGCTGGACGACGTCCGGGCTGCCCTCGATAACCACAATGTATGGTACCAGGACCAGCTGGGTCGACTGGCTGAAAGCAAAGCAGTCCTGCAGAAAGCGGCCGAATCGCTGGCCATT
>JBARZW010000391.1:0-3990 GCA_049650305.1 Promineifilaceae bacterium (SeqCode) | reverse complement strand
ATCTGGACGCAAGTCGGTGGCTGTGAATTGCCGATCACCTTTTGCCTAATCGGGGGCCTGCTACTTTGTCCAACATGAACCTTTCGAACCTCACGATTCATGACGAGACCGCCGAGGATTATGCGGCCGTTCACACAATCAACCGCCTGGCTTTCGACCGGGCAGAAGAGGCTGATCTGGTCGACGCAGTCCGGGCGATGTCAGAATCCCTGATCTCCTTGGTTGCCCTGATGGGCGAAGAGCCGGTCGGCCACATCCTGTTCTCACCGGTTAAGGTTCACTGCGAATCGGGATCGGCCGGGGCCATGGGGCTGGGACCGGTCGCGGTCTTGCCCGACTATCAACGACAGGGCATCGGATCCCGCTTGATTGAGGTTGGATTACAGCGATGTCGACAGGCTGGTAACGGTGTGGTTTTCGTTCTTGGCCACCCAGATTATTACCCGCGGTTTGGTTTCCGGCCGGCTTCAGAAGGTGGTTTCTTCTATAAGAATCACGAATTCGATCCATATTTCTTTGTCCTGGAAATTGAACCAGGTTCGACGGGCAAATTGTCCGGAGAAGTTCGATATCTACCTCCTTTCGAGGAAGCATAACCCAATAAAGACGGGTGACTAGCGGTGAGCGAGAAATCGATTTTTTTTACGACGAGTCGCGTTCGGACTTCTTACATCTCCGATCACTTCTTACAGGGAAGTCGCTTGAGGTCACCGCCTATCATCTCCCACCCACACCAAGTCCTCTTGGCCAGCCAAGTCCTCTTGGCCAGCCAAGTCCTCTTGGCCAGCTACCTGTCCCATTGAGTTCAATCGACACCATTCTAAATTTCCACGTTGCTGCTAGACACTCTCTTTGTTTAGAAGGTCGCAGAAACGAAATTCTAAAAGGAAAGCCGTTTAATTGACATCTTCCCCCTAAAGTGGTATCAAAACCCCTTCAAGAAATGGCAAATCGAACTCCAACTACCTATGCATACCTGGCCCTTCTCATAGGCCTGCTCAGTATCGGTTTCTCTGGGATATTTGTCTATTGGGCCAATGCTCCAGGTACGGTCACCGCTTTCTACCGCATGGCCATCCCCGCGGTTGTCGTCACCGTTCCATTTTTGTGGCACATGAAAGGAAAATGGCGAAACATGTCTAGGGTTGGTGTTGCCCTAGCCCTGCTCGGCGGTCTTCTGTTCGCTCTCGACCTTGCTTTCTGGACTACTGGAATCGACTATAGTGGGGCATCCAAGCCCACGCTCATGGCCAACACGGCCCCCTTATGGGTAGGGTTGGGATCGCTGCTGATATTTCGGGAGCGTCTGGGCAGACTTTTTTGGCTTGGTTTGGCTATGGCTGTCTTTGGGGCAGCAATAGTTCTTGGCGCCGATTTGGTCAGCTCGACCGTAGTTGGTTTAGGCACTTTTATGGGATTGTTGGCGGCAGTTTTCTATGGCGCCTACTACCTCGTAACCCAGAGGGGGCGAACTTCCTTAAACACATTGAGTTACTTTTGGATAACAACGGCGAGCGCATCCATAATCTTGCTCATATTAAATCTAGCCTTGAATAGGCCGTTGCTGGGCCATGATCGCTTTACACTATTCAACTTCCTGGCTATCGGCCTTGTAGTCCAATTACTCGGGTGGAGCTTAATCAACTACGCCCAGGGTTATCTGCGTGCCTCGATAGTGGCGCCAACGTTGTTATTGCAGCCTGTTGTGACGGCTATAATCGCCGTTTTGCTGTTGGGAGAAAGATTTACGACCTGGCATATCGCCGGGGGTCTTATTGTTCTCGCAGGCGTTTTCGTTGTTCATCGCAGCAGGTCTGGTACGCTTCCTGTTAGCAAAGATGTCTATAGCGGTGAGGAACCCGTGGTATGAGCCAATGTCGTTGGTTGTTGTTCGATGCTGATGGAACGCTTTTTGATTATGATCAGGCTGAAGCTGCCGCCTTAGAAAACACCTTCCGAGAATTCGATTTCCCGTATCGCCCGGAATACCCGCGCGTCTACAGGGAGATCAATGGCCAGATCTGGCGCGATTTCGAGCTCGGACTAATCGACCAGGTCTCGCTTCGTACCGGCAGATTCGTGATGTTATTCCAGTCACTAGAGCTCGACGCTGATCCAGAAAGCTTCAGCCAAAGATACCTCGAGAACCTTTCCATGGGTACTTATCTGATCGATGGCGCCGAAGAGGTGCTTGTGAAACTCCGCCCTGATTTTGGCCTGGCCATCATCACCAATGGATTGAAAGATGTTCAACGGCCGCGATTCGCGCGATCGCCGATAGGGGAGTATTTCGACGTTTTCGTTATCTCTGAGGAAGTCGGGGCTGCGAAACCAGATCCTGCGATTTTTGACGTCGCCTTCGAGCTCATCGGCCAGCCTTCCCGAAGAGACGTTTTGATTATTGGTGACAGTCTGACCTCCGACATGGCCGGTGGCTTAGGCTATGGAATTGATACCTGTTGGTTTAATCCAACCCATCTCGAGCCTGTTCCCAGCCTGGATGTCCACTATGAAATATCGGATCTACGTCAGCTGCTGGACATTCTAACACTTGATTCCCCGAAGTAGGACCTCAGTATAAAGGACCTCCTTACTATACACAGCCCCAACCAAATCGTTTAGATTGTTAATACGGCCAGAAGACGGCCGTCGGTTTGTGGTTTATATCATTCACGGCTGAAATTATTGTTTTGGGCGAACCGGGTTTCGCAGGAGTAATAAACCTATGGACATCGCAAAGAAAACGCGAAACGCTTCAGGTTTCAGGCAAGAAGAACAGGACAGGCGCGTCTTATCCTGTCACGCCGATTACCTTCCAGGTCGCGCCCTCGAAAGTTGGTGGATCTATGATTCGGTTAGCAGTAACAATCGTCGAGATAGTTACCGCTATTCTCACCACAGCCATCATGATCTTGATGGTTGTCTCACTACTCCCGGCCGCGGAGCGATTCGTGCTCGAAACGGCGATCTTCGGAGCCTACGTGCTGGCGGTATATACCTCAATTTCCTTAATTGGAGAGGTTACCGGTCAGGAGGGCAACTTATGATTTGCCTTGGCTGGTGCGGTTCTTGGCGGTGTGGTAGCATGGGCAGCAGGCTTGGCCACCGCCTCCTTCACTAGCGGATCCTCCGGTATGGTCGGCGGATTTGTTGGGGTTGCATACGCGTTAGGACCAATTTTAGCGGCTGTCGGCTACAATATCGCTCGTCGGGCGTTTAGATTATTTTAGAGGAACAAGTGTAGGCCGCGCCCGCAAAACCGCTCGGCTTCTTCCAGACCAGGGGTCTTTCGACTCTCCGTCGCTCGGCACCATCGAATAGGCCAGACTCTTTCGCTGGTGTCGTGAGTAGATAGTTAACAATTTGTGATTTTCCTCGTCGACGTATCGGTGCGGATAATGTTAGTCGCGTTTTGATCGCGAGGTGAAATAAGCAGTTCGATGACCAGGCAACGATTAATCGGAGCGATCGCGGAGTTTATTGCCGCGATTGTCATTAGCTTCTTGTTTGCCCAGGTAGCGGCTCGTATTGTCCCATTATCCGATAAGCTTTTCTTCACCATCTGTACGGTGGGCGCCTACATACTCGGCCTAGTGGGGGGCGTTTATTTTACAGCCGAGATTCTTGATCAAAAGGGAAATTTCTGGTTTTTAGTGGTGGGAGCCGTCTTCGGGGGAATTGTAGTCTTTGTCGCCTATTCGTTCGAGGTTGTTCTCGACATTGGTCTCTGGGACGGGCTATCGGATTACATCACCTCGGTAACCTTGGCCGGATCAGCCCTGGCTACATTTGCCTTTAATATCGGCCCCAAGGCCTACGGTAGAAGATGAGGATTCCTGGTCTTATCTGCATCCTCGAGATTTTCAGCTAGCTTTTCGGTGATGCTATCGATGAGAGAAAGGGCCTGACGTAGCGATTCGGGGGACCCGCTGAGCTGCACGTTTTGCAAGGTCTGGACGATGAAATCTTGTTCTTCTGCAGTCAACTGTT
>JBARZW010000390.1:0-4507 GCA_049650305.1 Promineifilaceae bacterium (SeqCode) | reverse complement strand
ATTGATATTGCGCCGACAGTCCTCGAGGCCGCGGGAATCCCTGCGCCGACGATTGTGAATAGTGTCCAGCAGGCACCGCTCGAGGGTGTCAGCATGTTGTATGCGTTCGACGATACCAATGCGGCCGAACGACACGAAACCCAGTATTTCGAGATGTTCTGCAACCGCGGCATCTATCACAAGGGTTGGACGGCAGTGACCCGGCACGGCGTGCCCTGGGTCGGCGCCTACGAGCGCGCCTTTGATGATGATGTCTGGGAGTTGTACGACACGAACATCGACTGGACGCAATCGAAGGATCTGGCGAAGGTACATCCGGAAAAGCTTGCCGAATTGCAGCGGCTGTTCCTGATCGAGGCGACCAAGTACAATGTTCTCCCGCTCGACGATCGGACGTTTGAGCGTTTCAATGCTGACATCGCAGGACGGCCGCAGTTGATCAAGGGAAAGACGCAAATGCTGTTCGGCGGCATGCATCGACTGGCAGAACACGTGATTCTCCAGACGCACAATAAATCGTATTCGTTGACCGCTGAGATCGAGGTGCCGAAATCCGGTGCCAACGGCGTCATCGTTTCCCTGGGCGCAGGAATCGGCGGCTGGAGCCTCTACGCTAAGGATGGCAAATTGAAGCACTGCTACAATTTCTTCGGCATCGAGAATTACTTTGCCGAGAGCAAGCAGGCGATCCCCACCGGCAAGCATCAGGTACGCATGGAGTTTGACTATGACGGCGGTGGCCTGGCCAAGGGGGGCAGCGTCTCTTTGTATGTTGACGGTAAGAAAGACGGTGAGGGCCGCGTGGACATGACGGTTCCGATGCTGTTCGGTACAGATACCTGCGACGTTGGCTCGGACGCCGGCTCGCCTGTCTCTCCCGACTACGGCCCGAAAGACAACGAGTTCAACGGCACAGTGAATTGGGTGCAGATTGACATCGATGAGAATGCCGAGGATCTCGATCACCTGATCACGCCCGAGGAGCGCTTCAAGGTAGCGATGGCGCGGCAGTAAGCTGGTACGAGGTAGGAGGACTTCTAGAGTTCTTGCACTTCGGAAGTCTCCCTTCCTACAGTCTGGTTTAATCGATCATCGTGTAGACCATTAATTGAGATTGAATAGCCAATATTGATCAGCTAGATTAGGATACACATCGCTAATTGTTAAAGCATTCTAACTCGAGCATGATGGCATCAAGGGTGCGATCGCGGGCTTTGGGATACACATCCGTGAAGTCAACGGTTCGAGTCCGTTCGCGCCGACTTTTTCAATGTGCAGATTTTGTTTTTAGATCGCATTTTTTACGATAAGATTACTTTGAAAAATAATGAAAAAGGATGGATTAATGACAAACCAAGTATCATCAACTGACAACAAAGTAGAAGAAAACATCTGGCACATCGGCCCCAGAACAGTACCTCCGCCCGCCGGGGCGAGCGATGTTTTGTACAACTCGCTCAGCAATACCCCGACACCCGACTCTGCCCCAAATTTTGCGCTTGATCCTCAGAGCGAAGCCGAGTGGCTCGCGGTCATCGCGCAGATGGACGAAGGAAAGGTCGACCAGGCGCATGCGCTTAGTAAACAGCTTTCTGTTTCCGTTGAACACGACACGATTGAAGGGGTTAACGTTTATCACATAACACCGGCCGAGGTCGATCCCGGCCTGGAAGATAAGTTGTTCATCCATACACATGGAGGAGCCTTCATCCTGAACGGTGGTGAGGCGGGTACAATTGAAGCGATAATCATTGCCTCTCTGGCCAAGGTTCGCGTATTATCCATTGATTACCGCATGCCGCCCCTGCATCCCGCTCCGGCCGCAAGGGACGATGTGATGACCGTGTACCAGCACCTGCTGAAACAGCGACCGGCGCAGAAAATCGCGCTGGGCGGTTCTTCGGGTGGGGCTAATCTCACGATGGGGCTGGTGCAGTACCTGATCAAGCAGGGCGTTGACGTGCCCGGCGCGCTCTTCCTCGGTACGCCTGGGGCTGACATGAGTAAGACGGGTGACTCTTACTACATCAATGACGGCCTTGACCGGAACCTGGTCACCTACGATGGCCTTATCGAGGCCATGGTGCGGCTGTACGCCAATGGTCGCGATCTGAAGGATCCGCTGGTCTCTCCCCTGTACGGGGACTTCCACGGTTTCCCGCCCGTATTTCTGGTAACGGGAACCCGTGATCTACTGCTGAGCGCCACCGTTCGCACCCACATCAAACTCCGTCAAACGGGCATCGTGGCCGACATCCTCGTCTACGAAGGGGTGGCCCATGCCGATTATATGGCGGAGTTGACCGCGCCAGAGACACAGCACACCCTTGCTGAACTTAACGCCTTTCTGTTACAGCATCTTCAAAAAGGATAAGGAGCCAAAAAATGAGCAACCAGCTTTCACAACATGAGATGCCGACGGACCCTATCGGCGGTAAACCTCCGGCAGGGTCGGCACCATCAGTCGACGATCTCGATTATCAGGTTAAATACCAGCGTGCCTTCGAAGCGGTACTCTGGTCGATGCCCGCGGTCGCGATTTATCAGTTTCATCGCGCTGCCGCAGAAATCGGCGCCGGACCTAATGTAGTTCTCGCCTATTCCCAGCCGGCCAAGCCGAATCTGGAAACGATAACGGCCAATAATCAAACTCCTTATGTCGCCTCACACACCGATTTGCGGCAGGGGCCAGTGGTTTTGGAGGTACCGGCCGCATCGGACAAGGCCAGTCTCTACGGTCAGATCGTTGATCACTGGCAGATCCCCATCGCCGACATCGGGCCATCAGGTATTGATGCGGGCAAGGGAGGCAAAATTCTGCTGACGCCGCCCGGTTACTCAGCCCCGATTCCCGACGGCTACATCGAATTAAAAAGTCCAAGCTACCGGGTGGCCTTTGCCTTCCGGTCCGTTCCCAGTTCTACAGGCTCGACTGAGCAGGCTTACGCGTACACCCAAACATTAAAGATGTATTACCTATCTGAGCTTCCGAATCTGAAACCTACGCAGTTTATCGACCCGATCAACATGCGTTTTGCAAGCCTGCCTCATTACGATGAGAAATGGTTTGAGCATCTCTATGCCATTATCAGCGTCGAAAACGTATACCCACGAGACAAAGTGATGATGGGGATGCTGGCTTCACTCGGTATTGAGACGGGCAAACCCTATGATCCAGATCTCAAGGTTATTAAGGCCATGCGCCAAGGGGTTGTCGATGCCTACTATTATATGCAACAGCGGTTTCTAGATCTTAATGATCCTGCAAAGTTCTGGTGGCATGGCAAATATTGGGCCAACCCTCTATTGTGTGACGCAAATCGGGAGTTCGTCTTCGATTACGCTGACCGAATCGATCTCGACAAACGCATGGATCGCTATTACTTCGGAACTTACTATCCCAAGAAGATCGGTCCGAAACCGGCAACTCAATATCTATTCGGACTGGCTGACAAGAATGGTAATGAGTTTCAGGCTGGCAAAACGTACTCCTTCACGATGCCCGCAAAGGTTCCGGTCGAGCAGTTTTGGTCGCTGATCATCTATGACCAAGAGACATTCGCCTTCATATACAACCCGCTTGAACGTGCTGGCCTGTCATCCTTCGACCTGCCAAACATGCAGAAAAATAGTGATGGTAGCGTGACACTCTATTTTGGCCCTGAGCCACCAGAGGGAATGGAGAGTAACTGGATTCCAACTGAAGGTAAACGGCCGTTACCGACCGTTCGCTTCTATGGCGGCACCGAGGAATTCTGGAACAAATCTTGGGAAATGCCGGACGTGGAATTGGTAGATGACTTATACCATTGATATCTCCGGCGAGTTGATCAAAGACGATAAAATCGAACTAAAATGGTTGATGGCCCAGTAGTAATTTTACTGGTACGACTTTGTGTAAAGTTGTGCCAGATAATCATAAATTGTTACAAAATGTAACCCAATAAACAATGTAGAATAAAGGAGAAATAAACAATGACAGACAACCAAACACAAGAAACTGCTACACGCCAAACTTTGCCCCCGGCCGATGGTGCGAGTGACGTGTTGCGCGAGGTGACCGTTGGCAATCCAGAGCAAATCTTAGAGCGCATGAAGATGTTTAAGAACCCCCCCCAGAGCGAGGACGAGTGGCTGGCGTTCATCGCGGCGAGTGATCAAGTCATGGCGAAAGAGGTACGAGCCGTTGTCGAACAGTCTGCGGCCTCGGCCGAGAGCGATCGGATCGGGAGAGTCGACGTCTATCACGTAATCCCGGACGAAATCGATCCCAGGCACGAGGATCACCTCTTTGTGCACGTACACGGGGGGGCCTACATCCTCGGCGGCGGAGAAGCGTGTGTCGCAGAAGCTCTCGTTATCGCCCTCAGGACCAAGATGCGGGTGCTGTCCATCGACTACCGCATGGCTCCCCGGCACCCATATCCCGCCGCGGTCGATGATGTGGTGGCCGTGTACCGGCACCTGCTGACGCAGAGACCGGCGTCCTCCATGGCAATGGGCGGCA
>JBARZW010000389.1:0-3489 GCA_049650305.1 Promineifilaceae bacterium (SeqCode) | reverse complement strand
TTCCGGTGTGCTTTCATCAACGCCGCCGGCTTCGTCCCCCAAAGGGTTTATCCCGACCCGGCCGATGACGATGTCGGCCTGGCGATGGCCACCAGGGCGATAGATCAAAGGGCAGTTGAAGAAACCTGGCTCGTGCCCGATCTCGTCATCGATACCCCAGCGCACCAGCCTGGAAACTTGATCAACAGTCCAGGGACGGCCGTCCCCTGTGTAGCGAACCACTTCCGGGTCTTTGAAAATCAAGCCCAGGGGTTCTAAATCCTCTTCACGCCAGGGTCGGACATACAGCCGCTTGCTTTCTATTATGATGTATTGTCTACCCACCACGCTATACTCGCCCTTTTACCGCTAGATAGTCGGATCGCCCAAAACCAGGTGCGGGCGCCCTTCTTTCCCGGTAAAAAGAAAAGCCACCCTCGACTTGAGGGTGGCTCTGACTAAACTTAATCTGAATTTGATCTACGCACCGCCAGTAGCCAAAGTCTTGCTCCGCTCCAAGGATTGGAGAGCCAGGTACTTCTCGCCGAATTTATCGATGTTCGTCATTTCGTTGTCGTATTGATCGAAATGGCGCTCTTCGTCGTCGATGAGCGCTTCAAATACCTTTCTCGAGTTGGCGTCGGCGTTGGCCGAGCACTCATTAGCCCACTTGTTATAATCTTTGACGCTTCCCTCTTCCATCCTGCGACCCATCTCTAACATGGCCCGCACATCTTGGATCTTCTCCACCTTCATCGCGGGGACCATCTCGACATCGCCGTTCAAGAACAGGATGCGCTCGGCGCAGGCTTCGACGTGGCCCATCTCCTCGATAGCCGTCCGCTTGAACAGGCCCGCGAGCAGGTCATAGCCCTGGTCGTCGCAGTGAAAATGGAAGTACATGTATTGGTTGACGGCTGCTAACTCGTCGTCGGCCGCTTTGTTAAGTAGTTCGATGCTTCTTTCGTACATTATTACCCTCCAAGAAAAGATTAGCGGGGATTGGGGGATTGCCCAAGAGCAGCTTGGGGAGGATTTCTCTTATGATCGTCCCCAAATGTTGCCAATACCCTGATCGTAAACATTGTTGCTAAGCGGTGAGTCGGATGACGCCGGCCACTTTCTGCCTGGAACATAGCGGGGATTAGGGGGTTTTTTGATGTTTTCCCCCGGTATTTCCAACGCCCTGTTTGTAAACATTACTGGTATAAGGTGGGTCGGATGACTCCGGTCACTTTTTTGCCCGGAACATAGCCGGGATTTTGGGATTGGGGGATTTCGATTTCCAGTGACCCCAATGCCCGATTGTTGATTCTGGGGAGACACCTTTTGGCGTTCGCTATGATAATCACGTTTACTAATGAAGGAATTATAGATCATTCGTCGCGTTTCGTCCCCATCCATTTCGTCATTATCTTCCATTTTCAAGCAGCCTGATCTCGGGAAAGTGGGCCTTGGGTCGGCATAGAGATAATCCGGATCGCCACCCCCGATACAAACTGGGGGCCGCGAGTGCCGGAAAGCCTCCTCTGGGCTATACTGGCGATCGGCACAGGACGACGGAGGATCCCATATGAATTGTCCCAATTGCGCCACGCAGAATCCTGACGGCGCCCGTTTTTGTTTTACTGCGGGGGCGAGCTCTCGCTGGACTGCGGCAACCACGGAACAAGCTTGCCGGTCGGAGCCAAGTTCTGCTTCAATTGCGGGCAGTCTAACACAGGTATTTATGACCTGCGAGGCCACTTGCTATCGGCCATATACAATAGGAAAGAGGGGTCCAATCTGACCCGCGTCAGCCGGTCGAGCCAGGCTGTTATGGGCCAGTAATGGTTTGCTTCTAGTCACAGGACTCGGAATGGTATTGGCAGATGCCTATGCCTTCGACACTCCCTGGATCCTGACCTCTCTAATACTGTGGCTGGCCCCCATTTTGCTGGGATTGCTTGGTTGCACGCCGACCCTACGCAAGCAGATCGAGCTGGCCGAAAGTGTTGGACCGGATAGCGAGGAATACAAAGCTATGGCCTGGAGAGGAACTGCGCTTGGAATCGCGGCCGGGGTGATCGTGTTGGTCATCATCTCCCTCATGATTTTCAAACCGGCTCTGTGGGCATAAAGGCCGCCTCCAGACCCCTGAAAGTCTAGAGAAGGCTTGATCCACCTTGACCAGGGGATCAAAATTATCAGCGCCGGTGGTTCTTGTTGGCGACCTTACTCTTTATACAAAGTATAGCTATCGATAAGTTCGCCGTCGCGGATGAAGAAACTGAAGTTTATGCAGCTGTCGTCGGCCGTGACCAGCATGGCCCCGTAATCCTGGTTGTAGCGCACCTTGCTCCCCTGAATCGGCAAAGATAGACGATGGATCGGATCGAAAACTGAGTAGCGACCGCCCAGGCCATTAATAATGTAAGGGATGCCGTCTTGCTCCAGACGCTCATAAAAGTGGTCATGACCAGAGATCACGGCATCGGCTCCCCATTGCGCGTAAGGCCACCGGATCTCCACATCACCTTCACGTTTTAATGCTGAAGAATAGGCTGCGTGATGTAGAAAAACCAACCGCCACGGTCCGGCCGCCGAGGACATTCGTTCCTCAAGCCAGCCGGCTTGGACCGAATCCTGGCTCCGGCCGTCTGGCTCCTTCGGGTCGCTGTCAAGAATGAAGAGTTGGACCGGTCCGTCTTCCAGCTCGTAGTACCGTTCGTTGCCTGGAAGGGTGAAATAATCCAGGTAGGGTTGAAGTTTCCCTGAATCCCAGTCGTGGTTGCCGATGGCCGGGTAGAAGCGGTTCTCGGTGTCGCCGGGTCCGTAGTTACCGACATATGGATATATATACGATTCGTAGTACTGACCGATATTCTGGTCGATGGTCTCGGCTTGCCCATCTGGGTAATTATTGTCCCCGACCGTAACGATAAAATCGACGTCCCAGCTGTCGATCAGGGCTGCTACGTCGGCTTCAGCCTGGCCCGCGTCGCCGTAATCACCAACAACCGCGAAGCGCGTCGTTCCTTGACAATCCGACGGCAGGGCGGTGATGGGCTCATCAATAGCATAGACGTTGAGGCCGAGATTCCACAGGAGCCACCCGGCTACGAGAACAATGGTACCCAGTCCGATAATCCACCATATCTTTGGAATCCGCTTGAGTCTAGCCATCACGTTTCTTGACTTATATGAGATATTCGCTGGGGGGCTCTTGGATCAAAACAGGGAAGTAGGAGTGCGTTCTTTTCACAATCCCAGCTCCGATGGTTGGGGAAAGCCGTCGAAAATGATGCCCCAGGCTATCATCGCCAGCATGCCAAATAAGAGCATTATCGCCACAAAAGTCGTAAAAGGCCGGTCCCAAAAATAACTTCTAAAAGACATCGCGTTCTTACGCCACA
This sequence comes from Promineifilaceae bacterium (SeqCode), assembly GCA_049650305.1. GTDB lineage: Bacteria > Chloroflexota > Anaerolineae > Promineifilales > Promineifilaceae > UBA11865. Next base: position 115 of record JBARZW010000389.1, on the reverse strand, counting down.
GGTATAACATAGCACAATCAAGAAACCGACCATTGGAAACATGAGCCACACCGTCCGGGCCTCGATATGACCGTAGGCCTTGACGATTCCCCAGAGGACCCCGAGGGCTATTATC
>JBARZW010000388.1:0-4933 GCA_049650305.1 Promineifilaceae bacterium (SeqCode) | reverse complement strand
CATCATTTCACGCTGACGGTAAATGATTTGCAGCGAAGTGTTGACTTTTACACGAAGGTCTTGGGTTTTGAACAGGTTGCCGACCTGGGGACAGCAATAGCTCTACACAATGGCTCGTTCTTGATGGTTGTAGCTATTCCTCCAGAGCCCGACCAGGCGCTGGCCGATGACCGATTCAATGAGAATCGTGTAGGACTGGATCACGTCAGCTTCCTGGTCGAAAGCCATGATGCCATGGAGAAGGCTGCCGCGGCGCTTGACGCGATGGGTGTAAGTAGAGGAGCAATTCGTGATCTGGGAAAGGGTTTCGGCATCTACGTCATGGCGTTCCGTGATCCGGATAATATCCAGCTTGAATTAACCGCTCTGTATGATTAGCTTTGCGAGCTGCTGACTGAAGTCTAGGTGACGCCCGGCAGAAGGATCACTACGTGACTGTCAATTTGCACGTTGCTTGAAGCTATAGGAGTGCCCCCACAGAGTATCCTGGATTTCAAGTAACGATCGGTCATGCGTTCTGACTGGTTTGGTCAGGTTTACCGAATTCGCGACTTGCTTCGAGATCGGGGAGTTACTGAAATAGATCTATGTTAACCGTTAACCGTTAACCGCTACTTTCGCTTCATTCGGTTGTTGTAGAGAACCTGTAGAACCCCGCCCACCATTCCAGACAATATGACGGCCGAGAATGTGTAAACCTGTGGCACTTGCAAGAACCATGGAATGTCCGCATGGGGATTCATCGAACCTGGTTTCCCCCAGTAGAGAGCGGCGTTTATGTAAAGTTCATCGCCGAGTAACATGGCATATATATTCGGATACGCAACCGAATCATAAGGCCAGGCCCAGACGAGAGCGCCGCTGATCAGTCCAAAAATGATAAATGCCATCAGTATCACCCTATCACCAGGCACGCCAATTTTGGATATCACCAAATATAGTATGGCTATTGCCAGGATGTAGAATGAGGTAAGGGCGATGAGCAAGAAAATCTCTTTCAGCATGTAAGTTTTTCTTCAATCGTGCGGGCCTTGGCGCCTTCAGATCCTGGCATGGATCGGAAAGAGGCGCTGATTGATTCGCGGACCTGTTGGATGCTACTGATGACAAGAGCCTGTCTTCGCTCGGCGGCCGTTTGATTCCCCTGTCCGTTCATCATCATTTCTCGACCGCACTAACGACCCTATTTCTTGTCAGCACGTCCTGGTTGAATGATCAAGCAAGCTCTATAAAAATATCCTTTGCCATGGGACGCGCCGACTAAGCACCCTGCTACAAACAACCGGTAACCAGCCCCTAAAATAGGACCAATCATGAGTGGAATCTTTTAGCACAAGAAGCAAAGGAGAATTCCCCATGAAACGTTCGCGATTCAGCGAGAACCAGATCATCAACATTCTCGCGGAAGAAGAAGGCCGGTTTGCCGTTGACCGATTTGTGCCGAACGCATCGCTTCAGTAAAAGCAGCTTTAATAAATGGCAAGCAAGGTAAGGCGGCACGACGCCTTACCAATAGGCATCCGTTAACGTTCAAGAGCCGGAGGATGTCCACTTTTGAGCGGTCCTAAAGATGGTATCATAGGGTATGTCAAAACAATCTTTAGACGCATCAGCGCACATGGAAGGAGCTCCTCAATCAGAACAGTTATTTCCTGTTGAAAGGGAATATGCCCGTTGCGTTACCGCCTTAAATCGCACCGGCATTCTCACGCTTCTTCCGAAATCAGAAAGCATTGGGGGGATTGGAATAGATGGAAAAGAGTATCCAATACCAACCCAAGAACAGGTTGTAGAACTATTTGACCATAATAGAGAGCTTGTAGGTAGAAAATTTCCACAGGGGTTTGATCGTTTAGAATTAACACCCATGGCAATGCCAACACTCCTTCTTATTGACCGAATGAAAGCAGCTATTCTTAAACATGCAGCAGAAGGTAAAATTTCTCAAACTAGACGTTCTCCTTCTGATCCTTTAATACCTGTTCGTGTCAATACCGAAAAACATGTCTGGATATGGGATACCTTAAGACAGGCACTAGATACAGACGAGCTTGTATATTTTCCTCAAGAATATTCAAGCAATCATCGGGGACAGACCAAATTAGAAGTAGTCAATAACGGACTTATTTGTGCTGTTCCAGGCTGGTCTGTGGGATTAGTTGAAAGTTTACCCATTATGCCTCAACAAGGTCGAGGAAAGACATTAGGAGGCAGAAGACAATTAGAAACAGGCTCTTCTCCTCGTGACTACTTACGAACATTACAGACGCAAGCTTATCAAGGAGAAACAGGAAAAACACTTGAAGATTTTATTACAAAATTTCTTACCCACCTCGAAACAACCAATGAAGTAAGTCATGACAGGTATGATGACAATGCCTTATGGTTTCTTGGTCAATATGTAAAATATGTAAAACCTGTAAGAAGTGACCTTGTGCCGACTGGGTGGTGGCATCGACCGTTTGGGCGGGCTCGCTTGGATGCGCACCGTCCAGGCAATAGGCTTGCAACTAGGAGTTGGGGTGGGTCCTCCACGGTGAGACTTCATAAGCCTTAATCTTCTGCTTTTTTTTATACCCGGCAGCACGAAGCTCTCGGCGGCATGACGCCTTACCAATATGCATCTGTTAACGTTCAAGAGCCGGAGGATGTCCAGTTTTGAGTGGTCCTAAAAATGGGCACTTTGCTATGTTAATATACCAGAATGAGCCTACCCTTAGCAATCGGGTACACATCGAGTATCATCGCTTGTCGCAGGTTTTCTTATAATCCCCCACAAATCGCCAGGAACCTCTCAACGGGCTAAGATAAGATGGCGAAAAATATCCCAGATAATGTTCACAACAATAGGCCTGTCAGCATAAGCGAGCAACTTAAATCGCGAGCCCATCTGTGTATTGAATAATTCTATCACTGGAGAATCTAATGACAGAAAAGGACGGACGCCATCACGTTGTGATAATCGGTGGGGGATTTGGCGGCTTGCATGCCGCGATGAGGCTGGAAAAGGCGCCTGTACGAATTACCTTAGTTGACAAACGCAACTTCCATTTATTTCAACCTCTACTGTACCAGGTCGCCACCGGCGGATTGTCACCCGGCGATATCGCCTACCCTTTGCGCTCAGTATTAGGAAAGGCTCCCAATGTAACAATCCTAGCTGCAGAAGCGACGGATATCATGCCAGATGAAAAGAAAATCATACTGGTTGATGGCGACTTGCAATACGACAGCCTCATATTAGCTACAGGCGTTGTCAACCATTACTTCGGCCATGATGAATGGGCTGAACCGGCGCCCGCGCTTAAGACAGTCGAAGACGCGCTTTACATCAGGCGAAAGATACTGATCGCTTTCGAAGCTGCCGAACGGGAAAGTGACCCGCATGCCAGGCGATCCTACCTCAATTTTGTGGTGGTAGGTGGAGGACCAACGGGAGCTGAGTTGTCTGGAGCCATTTCCATGTTGGCAAATACCACGCTAAAAGGTGAATTCAACAACATCGATCCGCAAGAAGCCCAGGTCTTTCTCATCGAAGGCTCCGACCGCCTGCTTAGTTCGTTTCCAAAAGGTTTGTCGGCTAAGGCGAAGGACGAGTTGCATGCTCTTGGCGTCCATGTGCGAACGGGACAGATAGTGACCGAGATTACCTCGGAAAGCGTAACCGTTCGCGATCTTCAAAGTGAAGAGGAAGAGGAGATTTTCACGCGGACAGTCCTCTGGACTGCCGGCGTTCGCGCTTCGCCGCTGGGACAGATGCTGGCCGAGAAGACGGGAGCTGGCATTGATAGTATGGGCAGAGTGATAGTTGAAGAAGATTTGACCCTCGCGGGCTATCCGGAAATATTCGTAATCGGAGATTTGGCCCATTTCGCCCACCAAACTGGTGAGCCGCTGCCTGGCGTTGCTCAGGTTGCCATGCAAGGTGGCAGTTACGCCGGTCGACTCATCCAGAAGCGCTTGAAGGGGGAGACCATGCCTTCGTTCCGCTATAAGGACAAAGGCACGATGGCGGTCATCGGTCGCAATGCGGCTGTCGCCGACATAGGCCCGTTTCAATTCGGGGGGATCCTTGCCTGGTTACTCTGGGTCTTTATTCACATTAGTTTTTTGGTCGGCTTCGATAACAAGTTGATCGTCCTATTCCAGTGGGCCTGGCACTACGTCACCCGCAAGCGGGGAGCACGGCTCATTACGGGACCGGACCCATACCCCCGCGTTCAAGGAAGTAATCCTCCTGAATTGGATGCGTGATTGCCGGCTTTTCTCTCACCAATTCGATCCATCAATCAACCGTTCATACTGCCAGGCACGGCCGTCTCGTTGTTGCTTCCGCCTGCTGATTTCGTCCCAATTTTTGCTCTTACCGAATTCCTAGTGACCGTTCTCCTATTGAATGGAATGCCAGGGAGAGGTTTATTGACCCTGGAGAGCGACCATATTAGCAGTACTCTCGGGCCTGTTAGAATGACCACACTTTGGGCTAACGCGTGGACGACTGAGTCCGCTGATGGCGACCAATTCGTCTTTACCTATTCCACGGATGGTATCGAGTACAGGCAGCTATTCACCGTTCCAGATACCGGTGATGGCGGGCTTTCGCTGTGCCATAATGCCGAATACCGGATCGGGTACTCTGTATTTAAGGGTCACCGATTCCGATCGCACACTTGGTCATCGCGAACAAGATAACGTTTATATCGACCACATGTTTGTCCGGTCTGATACGACGCTTGCCAATCCACCGCTTGTCCCAGGGGCGCTTTCCGACGTATCGCAATCAGACAGCGAGATTTCCGTGACCTGGCAAAACCAGGCGACTGATGAATATGGGTTTGTTGTTGAACGAAGGAGCGGTCGCTCTGGCTGGGCGGAGATAGGTTCTGTGGGAAGCGATGTTGAAAGCTTGTGGGCCTGACCGGCACCTCGAGAT
>JBARZW010000387.1:0-3538 GCA_049650305.1 Promineifilaceae bacterium (SeqCode) | reverse complement strand
CAAAATACCTTTCCTAAGCACCGAACAGATGGTTGAAGTAGACAGGGCGATGATAGATGATTTCCGAATTGAGCTACTGCAGATGATGGAAAACGCCGGTCGTAACCTGGCCCACCTCGCCCGCCGTCGTTTTTTGTCCGAAGATCCAAGAGGCAGAAAGGTCGTGGTCCTGGCGGGAACCGGGGGCAATGGCGGCGGGGCGCTCGTCTGCGCTCGGAGGCTGCATAACTACGGTGCAGATGTTTCGGTTTACATCACTAAGGAGATCGAAGGATTTTCACCGGTAGCGGCACATCAACTTGATATTTTGCTGAGGATGGGCGTTCCAATAACTATTTCCGGGATCACCTTACAGATACCAGCGACTGAGTTGATTATCGACGGCATCATCGGATACAGTCTAAAGGATTCACCTCGGGGAGAGGCAGCGGCGCTCATTAAGTGGGCCAACCGGCAAAGTGTACCGATCTTGGCTTTGGATGCTCCCTCCGGCGTGGACACGACAAGTGGTAAGATTTTTGATCCGGCCATAAAGGCCACCGCGACTATGACTCTGGCACTGCCGAAAGAGGGACTGCGCGCCCCTGGTGTGGAAGAACATGTGGGTGAACTCTATCTGGCAGATATCAGCGTGCCACCCTCTCTCTATATGGGAGCGAAGCTCGCCTTGGAAGTGGGCCCGCTGTTTTATAAGAGCGACATCGTTCGACTATGGTAATGAAACCGGCGAACTAGGAGGAGAAGTGAGATGACTGATAAGGAGAAGATCGTCCAGGTTCTCAAGCGTCACCAATGGGTGATCGACGAGCAATCAAAAGGACTCACTCATGCCGACAGCTTGCTTCAGTTGCCATTTCGAAGCAATCGCTTTAATTGGATAATCGGTCATATCGTCGTCTACCGGGACAAGATGCTGGCCCTAATGAAAGAACCATCGGTTCTGGGTTCCAAGGAGTCGGAGATATACCGGCGTGGATCAGAGCCCCTAACAACTGGCCATGATGCTGTAGAGCTCTCCACTTTACTCGAATCAACGCGTGAGAGCCTGGAACGACTTACTACCGCTATTGGGTTCAATTCAAAAGACGTGTTGGAAGAGATTCATGACGAAGAACACGGGACCACGATCCAAGACCGCTTGGAGTTTCTAGTTTGGCACGAAACCTACCATCTAGGTCAGCTGGAAATCCTTCGCCAATTAGCCGGTAAAGACGACGCGATCATCTGAAGGTTTACCATGGTTCTCGGAGGCGACTAATCAGGATTGGTTGTCAAGATCCGCGTGAAATAACTCAAATTATGATGCGAGTGTCCGGCGCAAGAATAGGCATCCATACCCTGACCAATTGTCCCAGATATTAGACCTGGAGAGATCAAATTGTTTTCAAAGACGGCTCAATATTACGACATAATCTACTCTTTCAAGGATTATCAGCTGGAGTCGAATACGATTGCAGATATTATCTCCCGGGAGAAACGCTCGGCCGGAAACCGCCTGCTTGATGTAGCCTGTGGGACAGGCTTGCATATGCACTATCTCGGCGAGCATTATGAAGTAGAGGGGTTTGATCTGGATGAGGAACTGCTGGCCTATGCTCGTCAGCGGATCCCAGGAGCCAAATTTCACCACGGCGATATGACGGATTTTGACCTGGGAAGTGGATTCGACGTCGTTACCTGCCTGTTCAGCGCCATCGGATATGTTAAGACAACAGATAACCTAGCAAGGGCGATAGAGTGTATGGCCCGTCACCTCGTACGCGGCGGCATTCTGATCGTCGAACCCTGGCTGACTCCTGATATTTGGCAACCGGGAGCGGTGCATGCCAAGTTCATCGACGAACCCGAGTTGAAAATCGCCCGGGTCAATACCAGCTATGTTGATGGTTCGTTATCTTACTTTGACATGCACTACCTGATTGGCACCCCGGAAGGTACCGAGCACTTTGTGGAGAGACATGAGCTCGGTTTGTTTACAGTAGAAGAGATGATCACCGCTTTCGAGATGGCGGGTCTAAATGTCACCCATGAAAAGGACGGATTGATGGGTCGAGGTCTGTATATCGGACGCCGGTGATCAGGGACAATTCACATCTGGAATCGGATTGGCGAATGGCAAAATCTGGACATGGAAACATGGTAACAGGTGAACCAAGGGCTTTCTCCGGATTATTGACGGACGGTTTCGATGACTGAACGAGGATCAGGTGGCAGCGAGCTTCAGCGAGAGATTCTTTCCTACTACCAGACCGGGACTGAAGCGGACCGGCTTTTGCGGGGGAGCGGCCGGCTAGAATTCACGCGAACCCAGAGTCTTTTGGAGCGATATCTGCCGGACCCGCCGGCCGTGATCTTGGACGTCGGTGGAGGATCAGGCATCTACGCCTGTCCATTGGCGAGACAAGGATATGAGGTTCATCTCATCGACGCTGTTCCCCTGCATGTGGAGCAAGCACTCCAGACGTCGTTTGAGCAACCAAATCAACCCCTCGGTAGCGCAAGGGTGGGGGATGCCCGAACACTCGAGCAGGATGACTGCAGCGTTGATGTTGTTCTTCTCTTTGGGCCTTTGTATCACTTAACCGAAGTGAGTGATCGATTACTCGCTTTACGAGAGGTCCGGCGCGTGCTACGTGAGGGAGGGGCTGTATTCGCTGTGGGTATTTCTCGTTTTGCCTCTACGCTTCAAGGGATCGCGCGTGGATTTGTGAATGATCCCGCATTCGCCTCTATCGCGGAAAGAGACCTTGCCGAGGGACAGCACCGTAATCCAACTGAGATCGAAGGATATTTCACAACCGCTTATTTCCACCATCCTGAAGAACTAGGCCCTGAATTGGAGGTAGCGGGGTTCGTCCACGAAAGAACAGTTGCCATCGAAGGACCGGCCTGGATGCTTCAAGATATTGATGAACAGTGGGATGATCCCGATAGACGCCAGCGCCTGCTTGTTGTCTTGAGGAATCTCGAGCAGGAGCCCTCGCTGCTCGGTGTCAGCTCGCATATCATGGCCATCGGCCGTAAACAGAGCAAGTGAAGAGAAGATGGGGCAGGAGTAGCCTTACTTGGTTAGCCTGGTAGCCTAAGAGAGCGGTGATCGAGGAAGCAGGCCTGCCATATGGCGTTGGTGGGTGATCAGGCGCGTCTACCGGAAATGTAGAAGCTACCGTCGCTGTCGGATGCTGGTTCTTGTGAAGAACCTAACACAGCTTTAACATCGGTATATCCAGCTTCCTCAAATAACGATTTGATCTCAGCCAGGGAATAGTTACGAGTAGCCGGTGATCGCCGGTGCAATTCCGTATAGATGACCTCATCGTCTTTCACAAGCTCGTACTTGTTTTCGGTGTGCTGAAGCTGGGATGCTTTGTCAAACGATGCCCGTTCCCACCTACGGAGGGTGATGCCGTCCTCAAGTCTCTCTTTCTCAACTAAGAACCTCCACTCTGACGGACTGTACCCTGAGATGTCCATAATGGATATTGCCAAAATGCCGCCCGAATCCAAATGCTGGTTTAGTCGGAGCATAACCTCTGAG
>JBARZW010000386.1:0-3069 GCA_049650305.1 Promineifilaceae bacterium (SeqCode) | reverse complement strand
CAGCGAATCTCGAGTGTTCGTCAGGTTGGCTCGATTCTGGAAGCGATTGGACAGAACGAAGCTATTGGGCCAGTCGCTTGGGGTGGGGCCACTGATCGATTCATTACGCCAACGTCCAGCGTATCAACCAGAGTCAAGCAGACACTGCCATCGGACTTGACTCCATTTGTCGGCCGTGCGCGAGAAGTAACTGAACTGTCCAGTATGCTGGTCGACGATCGATCACGTCTCGTGTCTGTTGTTGGTCAAAGCGGCAGTGGCAAAACGCGATTGGCAGTAGAAACCGCTAAGTTTATCTGCGATCGATTTAATGATGGGATTGCGTTTATCCCATTGGCAGCCCTCGATTCAATTGACTCCCTTATTCCTGCTATTTGGGAAGCTGTTAATTATCCGCCTGTCCACGCCGATACTCGCACTCCGGAAGAGCAAACAACCGACTACTTTAGCCAGAAGGAAATGCTGCTCATTTTTGATAACTGCGAACACTTACTTGACGGGACTGAATTGATCGTAGGGCTTTTAAATTCGGCATCGGGAGTCCAGGTATTGGCAACAACGACAGAGCGCTTAAACGTGCGCGGTGAAACGATGTACCGGCTAGATGGTATTGATTATCCTGATGATGAGAATGATGCTGGGGCAATAGATAACGCGGCCGTTCAATTGTTCATTGAAACGTCACGGCGGTGGCAACCGCGATTCGAGGCAAGCGGCGAGAATCTGCCCCATATTGTTCGGGTCTGCCAGCTGGTTCAGGGCCTTCCACTGGGTATTTTATTAGCTTCCGCCTGGGTAGATGTCTTGTCTGTGGAAGAAATCACCAAGGAGATTACCGCTGATCTGGATTTCCTGGCTTCGGAGATGAGGGACATACCCAGCCGGCAGCGATCCATTCGGGCGGTCTTCGAGGGCGCTTGGCGTCGTCTTTCTCCTGATGAGCAAGAAACCTTCATGCGCTTAGCTATCTTTCGTGGGGGTTTTGACCTTGAAGCTGCTCAAGCTATTGCAGGTACCAGCGTCAGGAATCTATTATCCTTGACAAACAAATCATTGCTCTGGCGAGATCCGAACAGCGGCCGATATGGTATTCATCGATTGTTGAGACAATACGCTCAAGAGGAACTAGTTCGCAGAGGGGAACTCCATCTAATCCAGCGCAGACATGCTGAGTATTTTGCATATCTGGCCGAGAAGATTGATGAACGACTGCGGGAGCCTCATGAGCTACCCTGGTACGAACGAATTCGAGAGGAGAACGACAACTTTATCGCCGCCCTCGACTGGGCGCTCGTCCAGGCTAAAGCTCCGGTCATTGGTGGTCGTCTTTTTGCGGCTTTGGCAACAGAATGGTTCTTAACCGATAACGTGGTCGATGGAACCAATTGGATGGAACGATCGCTCAAGGTCATCGACGCTCTTCCGGTCGAAGTACGGGCACGCGTCTATAATCGTTCTGGACTCATTTGTTGCGTTCAAGGAACTTACTCTCAAGCTACTGAACACCATGCCCAATCTGTTCAACTACTTCGAAGCTTGGGCGACGAGGGACTTCTGTCTTACGCCCTCTTAGCTCAGGCCAATATGTCGTACGCGGCCGGCAAGGGAAAGATAGCTTATCCCCTGGTTGAAGAGAGCCTTGTCCACGCCTACCGTTCCGAAGATCCATTTTATTTAGCTGCATCGCTTAGTACAGCGGCTTTATTCTCCAGGCGAGCAGGAAACGCTTCACGAGCTCGTCAACTTTTACTAGAAAGGATCAGTCTAGCGGAGTCGTTTCCAAACTACACCATTCGATATGGGACTTTGAGAGCTCAGGCATTTATGGCAAGGCATGATGGCGATCTTGAGCAAGCTCTAGCGAAGTTTGCTGAGGCTCTTGTGATTGCACGAGAGCTAAATTGGCGTCCAACGGAATTGGACACCATGGAGGAAATGGCATACACATACTACTTAATGGGAGATTCTCAACAAGCAGCAAGTTTTTTCTCAGATGCCTTACGACAAGGAAGAGAGATTAATCATTTTGATCTAATCGTCTGGAATCTAGTCGGTCTTGGGATGATTGCGCTCGATCAAAATCAGAAGGAACAAGCTTACACAATGTTTAAAGAGCGGCTGCTGTGCCGTCCAGCTGATGAATTTACCTGGCAAATTGCCCTATGTATTGCTGGGATAGGAAAGCTGGCTTGGCTTGACGGGAAAGAAGAGGTCGCGGCAAACCTTCTCGGCGCCTCCGAAGCCATGAGTGAGTCTGGCGATCTCCTGCCTTTCCCATGGTTTACTGATGATTGGTCAAGAATCATAGGCGATGTAAAACCGCAGGTTAATGATGAATATTGGGCGAGCGGAAAGGAGATGTCTGGGCCGCAGGCAATTGATTTTGCCGTAAGTCGCTTCCGATATAGCTGAGCGAAGGTTGAAGTAACGTATTGTTGAGTAAAATCGACCTCGCCCCTATCAAACTCAGTTGTTTGCAGGACCAGACCCATGTATGAAGAATCTGTGCCAATATCCAATTTGGATATTACCATCGCTGGTTTGAATCCGTATTGCGGCGCAGCAATCTGGTTGATTTCACATAACTCATTCGCAAAGATAACCTGTCGCAAGATGTAGTTTGTTAAAGTAAAACGGCCGGTTCAAGCTGGAGCTAGCTCTTAAAGACTATGTTCTTTGAGAACTGAAGATGCATGGCGATGAAAACGCCTTGCATCATTTAGGCGGTTTGACCATAGCTCAAACTGCACGCTACTTGTTCGAAAAAAGGCCGATTCCTATTCGGAACCGGCCGTCGAAGGCATAAAGCCGAGAACTGATGAATCGCAGAGCGATTCATCTAGGTAGTTTGCCCTAACGGTCAAACTACCTACCTAACGAATGTAAAAAGGTCGGGCTTCAAAGCCCGGCCTTTTTAGGCACTTTTGCCGTGAACAATCGAATTTATCAGTGGGCGGGGATTTGGGGTCTAAATTTATACCCGTATACTTGATCGCAAAAAAATCCTCGTCGCACTGTAATCTAATGTACAGCATAGATTCCTGCGTACTACACCTGTCACTGCTACCA
>JBARZW010000385.1:0-1586 GCA_049650305.1 Promineifilaceae bacterium (SeqCode) | reverse complement strand
TTCCGACATTAGAACTGTTGACGATAGTGCGTGGAGATCAGCCCGGCGGTAACCGTGGTATGATCACTTCGATAAAAGCGTGTAAGATCACGACCTGACAGTAAGAAACCGGATAACCTCCAGTTGAGGATTAACGATTCTGGTTTGTCCAATCAAATGAAATTCATTAATGAGAATCCACCAAATTATAGTACTCAGCATCCGACCGGGCCGGCTCAGAACCGACAGATATAAATATCCATGCTTTTCCTAAGACCTCGCCAGCTCAATCGTTATCGACAGATTGCTGAGGTGATGGCCCGGCATGGTTTCGGCGCTATCATCTCCGAACTAGGTCTGGAAAGTACCATAAGTCTTCCACTGCGCCTGCTACGTCGTGAGCCACAAGCAGTGACGCGGCGTTCTGCTGCTATTCATCTGCGGCTCGCTCTGGAAGAACTTGGTCCGACATTCATCAAGATTGGGCAGCTCGCCAGCGCGCGCCCCGAACTACTGCCCCGCGCTTATATTGAAGAACTGAGCAAATTGCAGGACGATGTTCCGCCAAGCCCGTGGGAAGAAGTCCAACCGCTGATTGAAAGGGAGCTGGGAGCGCCCATTGAGGACGTCTTCCTTGCCTTCGATCCAACCCCCATTGCATCTGCCTCCCTGGCCATGGTTTACTCCGCATTACTTCCCGATCGTACCAATGTCATCGTCAAGGTTCAGCGACCTAACATTGAACGGGTAATTGAGATTGACCTGGCCATTATTCGAGACGTAGCCAGACAGGCAGCGGAGCGGATTCCGTCAACAAGAGTTTACGATCCGGTTGGATTGGCTGATGAGTTCGCCGTTGCTCTACAGGCAGAATTGGATTATGAACGCGAAGGACGCAATGCCGATCGATTCCGCGAAAACTTCGAAGCGGAAGAATTTCTCTACATTCCCACAGTTTATTGGGAGTACACATCTCGTTGCCTCATGGTGCAAGAACGCATCGAGGGAATAAAGGCTGACAACATCGAGAGGCTCGATAGGGAAGGGTACGACCGCGACGTTATCGCGATGCACGCTGCACGTTTCATGATCAAGGAAGTTTTAGAGGACGGCTTTTTCCATGCCGATCCCCACCCTGGAAATCTGTTTATTCTCCCCGGGAACTTGATTGGCTTAATGGATTTCGGGACCGTGGGTTATCTTGACGACTCAGACCGCACCAAACTGATTCGCCTCTACGCAGCTGTTATTCGTTTCGACGTAGAGGCCATCGTCGAACAGCTTATCCAGATGCGTATCGCCGGTCCGTCGGTCGACGAAGTTGGTTTGCAACGTGATCTGCGCCGCTTACTCAGGAAATATTACGGCTTGCCTTTGAAACAGATAGCCGTCGATCAAATGTTGGGAGAGATTCAGCCGATAATATACGAATTCCACCTGCAGATACCTAGCGATTACTGGTTGCTGCTGAAAACCTTGGTTGTCATGGAAGGTGTTGGCAAAAGGCTTGCCCCTGATTTCGATGTATTTGCAGTCTCGCGTCCATACGTCAGTCGCTTCTTAATCAGCCTACTTAATCCAACCTCGTGGGGTCCTGGTATATTGCG
>JBARZW010000384.1:0-1861 GCA_049650305.1 Promineifilaceae bacterium (SeqCode) | reverse complement strand
GAATCTTCGAGGTGTTGGACGCTGACCCATCGGTGCCCGACCGGCCGGACGCCAGGCCGCTGGCCAAGGTGCAAGGCACGGTGGTATTTGATAAGGTGACCTTTGGTTATGATCCGGACAAACCGGTGTTGACTGATGTCAGCCTGGAAGCCAAGCCGGGCCAGACCGTCGCCCTGGTGGGACCGACAGGGGCGGGAAAGACGACTATCATCAATTTACTGAGCCGCTTTTACGACGTGGACGGTGGTTCCATCTGCATAGACGGCCGGGATATTCGCAAGGTGGAACAGGCCTCAATTCGCCAACAGTTGGGCATCGTCTTGCAGGATACCTTTCTCTTTTCTAGCACGGTGATGGAGAATATCCGTTACGGACGGTTAGACGCGACCGACGAAGAAGTGGCGGCGGCGGCTAAATTAGCCAACGCCGATTGGTTCATCCGCCATCTTCCCCTTGGTTACCAAACCGAATTGTCCGAGCAGGGCCATAACTTCAGCCAGGGCCAGCGGCAGTTGCTGGCCATCGCCCGGGCCATCCTGGCCAACCGGCGCATCTTGATCTTGGACGAAGCCACCAGCAGCGTAGACACGAGGACGGAGATGCTGCTGCAGGCCGCCTTGCTGCGACTGATGGCCGGCCGGACCGCCTTTGTCATCGCCCACCGCCTGAGCACCATTCACCAGGCCGACCAGGTGCTGGTCATCGACGGCGGCCGGATAATCGAGCGCGGCAACCACCAATCGTTATTGGCTGAGAAAGGATTTTATTATCGGATGCACTTGAGCCAGTATCGGAATCAAAAAAGTTAAGAGCAAAACGGGCCAGGTATTTATATATAGTCAATGGAAAAATATGACTACGATCTTGTAAAGTTTAGATCGGTCATTTTTGATCGCACTGTGCCAAAAGATACGTCCTTTATGTCCGTCATAGATTTGTTGGCGATGGCCGCCTGTTATTCGCCCAATCCTGCCGTCGAGCCTTATGGAATTAACTACGTTTTACTATTCGAATGGGTGAACTTCGACCAGAGATCTGGGGGCGTTGGCCTGCATTCGATCCGGGACGCTGGGTTGGGCCATATCAAGCTAATTTGGAGCGGCTAAAGCTGGTCTATGTTGATTGTGGTAAAAAAAACCCGTTTTCAACATAGGATTCCAGGCGCTGGATTCCGGAAGGAATATTCGTACTTCACCGCACAGGGGACGATCAGAAAGTGACGTTATGGGATCGATTTATTCCGAATTACGGACGTTTTTAGACGAGCGCCTGCGAATGCGGCCAGTCCATTTTTCTAGACGGGACGGTCATCGGACCAATCCAATAATCCGGGCCGGGTCAATAGTAAGAATTGCTAACTTGCGAACCTGGCGACAGCATCTCAGAAAATGAAAGGTCGCTATCAAGAATTATCCTATTATGCTGCTGCGCCTGTTGGATTTGTCACCCAGCTTTTCATCAAGTGATGTACAGCCGCTGCGCCGACGAGAGCCTCATCGGTCCCCGGCAGCTCGGCCGGATAGAGTACAAAGGGCTGTGTCTGGTAACCGCCCATCCCCCCATGACAACCGATCAACTCTTCAAAAGCCGCTACTTCATTGGTATCGGCGTGGTAGAAGCTGTTTACCAGGATGTCAGGGCAGTTGGGGAAGCTATCTTCACGAATCAGATGTTGGGCGGCCCTCGGTCCGAAGGCGGCCAAGGGATCGTCACCTTCAACTCTTTCTTCGGCCAGGTAGTTGCGGCCGTTAGCGCCAATTACAACCGGTCCGTGCTCCTCTGAACTAACCATGGCAAAGCCGACGCCCTCGTGAGCGACTAAGCCCTCCAACATCCCGGGCAGGACGGTCTCCATTTCTTC
>JBARZW010000383.1:0-5916 GCA_049650305.1 Promineifilaceae bacterium (SeqCode) | reverse complement strand
CGGTGATCGGGGCGATGAGAACGTAGCCATAGCCCTGGCAGGTCGACGATTGGGAAAGAAGGTGCTCGAGGCCCATGATCTTGCCAAAGCCTTCGACGATATTCGCCTCTTTGAGAACGTGGATTTTTCGCTGGTCAGTGGTGACAGGATCGGCCTGATTGGCCGAAATGGGGTGGGTAAGAGCACGTTGCTGGACATCCTGGCCGGGGAAGCGAACCCAGACACGGGCTCCGTCACCTGGGGTTCAACGGTCCATCTGGCTTACTATGACCAGCTGAGCCGGGGGTTGGATGATTCCATGAGGGTGATCGACTATATCGAAGATACGGCTCCGTTGATTCGAACCAAGGAAGGCAGGCGCGTGGATGCGGCCAAGATGCTGGAGTGGTTCCTTTTCCCCCGGCTGCAGCAGCAGGCCACCATAAGCAGTTTGAGTGGGGGAGAGAAACGACGCCTCTACTTACTTTGGGTGTTGGTCCACCGTCCCAATGTGCTTTTCCTTGACGAGCCCACCAACGACCTAGACCTGCCTACGTTGGCCGTGCTTGAAGAGTTCCTAGACCGCTTTCAAGGCTGCCTGGTTGTGGTCAGCCACGATCGCTACTTCCTGGATCGTAACGTCGACTTCTTAGCGACCTTTGAGAACGGATCCGTGAGTACGCGCTATCCTGCCCCCTATAGCACGTACCAGCGAATGAGACAGGAACTGTTGGATGAAAAACTCAAAGCAGGTCTGATCGAGCGGCCGGATCGATTTTCTGAAGCGCCGTCCAAGGCTGGCTCCGGGCCGGCCGTCGATAGCCAACCACGCTCTCGAACATTAACCTGGAAAGAAGTTCGTGAACTGGAGACTCTCGAGAGTGAGATCGGCAGGCTGGAGGCGAAGAAGGACCAGATAGAGGAAGCGATCAATGATGCCGGCGGCGACTACGAGTTGCTCCAAGAGTTATCTGAAAAACTACTCTCCTTGGAGGAGAAGCTGGAGAAAGACGTAGCGCGTTGGATGGAGCTTTCTGAGATTAGTGGCTGAGCGCCAACTGGCGAACTTGGCCAAGGCTAGACTTGTCCCGACCCGGCCCGGCCTGCCCTGGCCCGGCCCGGCTTGTACCGGCCCAATGTCGGGATGATGCCAGAAGAGTACGAGGAGGATAACAATGCCATTACAGTTTGACATGCCCCTCGAGGAATTACGAAGTTACCAGGGAGTCAATCCTCGACCGGCCGATTTCGACGCGTTCTGGGATAGGAGTGTGGCCGAAATCGATGCCCTAGATCCAGAAGTTGATCTGAAGCCAGCTGATTTTGAGACCTCGTTCGCTGACTGCTTTCATTTAACCTTCAATGGCCTCGGTGGGGCTCGTCTTCACGCTAAATACCTGCGCCCTAAGATGTTTAGCGGCCCGAAGCCGGCCGTCCTGATGTTTCACGGATACGGTGGAAGTTCCGGAGATTGGAATGACAAGCTGGGGTATGTGGCTCAAGGCATTTCCGTCGCCGCCCTAGACTGCCGGGGGCAGGGAGGTTTATCAGAGGATAAAGGGGGTGTTACCGGTTCTACGTTGATTGGTCATATCATTCGTGGGCTCGACGACCCGCCAGAGCGGATGCTTTTTCGACTTATCTTCCTTGATACCGTTCAATTGGCGCGAGTGGTCATGAACATGGCCGAGGTCGATCAGACTCGTCTGGCTGCCATAGGTGGCAGCCAAGGAGGGGGCCTCGCATTGGCCTGCGCGGCGCTAGAACCGAGGATCAAACTGGCGGCGGTTCTATATCCGTTCCTTAGTGATTACCGGCGGGTATGGGAGATCGATTTAGCAACAGATGCCTATGCTGATTTACAAAAGTACTTTCGACGCTTCGATCCCTTGCACGAGCGCGAAGCTCAGATCTTCGAGAAGCTAGGATACATAGACGTGCAGCATCTAAGCCCACGAATTCGGGCAGAAACCCTGTGGGGTGCCTGCCTGATGGACACCGTTTGCCCGCCCTCGACTCAATTCGCGGCCTACAACAAGATCGAGGGAAGAAAGAAGATGCTTATTTACCCAGACTATGGTCATGAAACACCGCCTGGGTATCAGGACAAACTTTTCCGATTTTTGCAATTGCTCTAAGCTCCAGGCCATTCCCCACAGACGGTTTATATTGGGCGACCGCATCCAGAATGAGTGCCAGGGTTGCCGTTCAACCGTGACCTTCCGCAGGCGGAACGGGCAGCCAGCCCACAAAATAGTTAACCCGAAGGGCAGGTAGCCCGCCGCATTGCATCAATAGAAAATGTTACCGGGCTAGTAAACGTTGCATCAGATTTGATGTTACTGTGTCAATCGCCATAGGCGTCTCAGATTGGCGTCGAACTGCCGTCTCAGCTGCGCTGAATTGATTTGTATGTACCTATGTTGAAGGCGCAGCTTGTCTTGGGCAGACACGGCGGGTCTGATAGCGGCGGTTGTTGATCGAGGCTATACTGGCAGATGCATTTGTTCCGTCGATAAAGCGTGCGTGGAGGCTAAGGGATGAGCGATATATACGGCCGTATAACGGGATGGGGGTTTTACGTGCCCGAGAAGGTCGTTACCAATTTCGACCTCGAGAAAAGCTTGGAGACCAGCAACGAGTGGATCATCCAACGCAGCGGCATCGAGGAGAGGCATATCGCCGCTCCCGACGAAACCACAGCTACACTCGCCGTGAACGCCAGCCAGGCCGCCTTGGACAAGGCGGGACTGGTTGGGTGTGATCTAGATCTCATCATTGTAGCCACATCGTCTCCCGATTATTTGACACCGCCGGTATCCAGCCAGGTGCAATACAGCCTGTGCGCGGAGAACGTACCGGCCTTTGTCCTGGAGGCGGGCTGTACCGGATTCATCTATGCCCTGACTACCGCCTACCAATTCATCGCCACCGGCGCCTATAAGAACATCCTGGTTATAGGGGTGGAGATAATCAGCCGCCATGTAAATTGGCAGGATCGATCCACGGCCGTGCTCTTTGGCGACGCGGCCGGCGCGGTGGTTATCCAAGCTACGGACGAACCCTGCGGACTAAAGGGATTTGTCTTGGGTTCGGACGGCAGCCAGGCCCACCAGATCATCATTCCCGCCGGGGGCACGGCCGAGCCCGTCGACGAAGCCTCCCTTGCCGGCGGAAGACACTTTGTGCATATGAACGGCAGGGAAGTCTTCAGATTCGCCTCCCGAGTCATCGGCAAGGCAAGTCGCCAGGCGGTGGCCAAGGCCGGTTTGTCGCTGGATGACGTGGATTGGATCATTCCTCACCAGGCCAACTTGCGCATCATCGAGGCGGCTGTCAAGGATATGCAGGTGCCCATAGAACGCTTCGTGATCAACATCGAGAAATATGGAAACACATCGGCCGCCTCGATCCCGCTGGCCTTGTCCGAATACCTGGACGCTGGCCGGATCCAGCCCGACGATACGTTGCTACTTGTCTCCTTCGGAGCCGGCTTGACCTGGGGTGCGGCCGTCTTGCAGATGGCGCCTTATGGAAAAGGCGCGACCCCCTCAATATAGCAGGTCGATAAACTCGGTCCTTTCAAGTTCGCCGAAGTACGGCCGGATGTCTATGTTACTTAGGGCGCTTGCCATCGCCTCCGGATCATAGCGAATCCCCACCAGCTGCTCTTCCAGCTCGATCACATCGCGCTCACCGGTGAAGTCGCCGTATATCCGGATCCCCTGGATTGTTCCACTTTCCACGTCCATCCTGGCGTCGATCACTCCGACCGGAAAGCGGCCGCTCTTCTGAATATTGAATTTGGGCGAATGCCCGTAGTTCCAATCCCATGAACAGTAGCGGCTAGTCGAGATCTGTTGGATCTGCTCCCAGTCGGCAGATTCCAGGTTGTAAGAAGGTATCTCTCCCTTTTCGAAGAGGCCCTGCAATAGGGCCTGCTTCAGGTCACCCACGGTCATATCGTCCGGCAGCAGTTCCCGTATATTGGTCACGAAATTCCGGACTGATTGGACCGCCTTCGACTCGATATACACCTGTCTGGGGTTCAAAGCCCTAAGCATCTCTTTTATATCGGTATCAAATAGCAAGGTGCCGTGGCTGAACATGCGGCCGGAGGTGGCGTATTGGGCGTTGCCGGATATCTTTTTGCCGGCGGCGAAGATGTCGCTCTTTCCTCGAAGCTCAGCCTCGAGGCCCAGATCTCCTAAAATCCGGATCACCGGATCGGTGAACCTGGCGAAGTTATGCAGATCCTCTCGACCCCGGGTGATGAAGCTGAAGTTTAGGTTGCCCAGGTCGTGGTAGACAGCGCCACCTCCGGAAATCCTGCGGACGACGTGAATGCCTCGCTCTTTCACATAACCGGTGTCGATTTCCTCGATGGTGTTCTGGTTGCGGCCGATGATCACCGACGGTTCGTTAATATAGAATAGGAGGATGGGCTCGGCGATCTGGAGGTTGCGCAGCAGGTGTTCCTCGATAGCCAGGTTAATCCGGGGATCCGTGATGTTGTTGTTATCCACGTAAAGCATCGAAATCGTTCCTACTGACATTCAGGTGATAACCAATCCACGTATTTTAAAGTCTAATATCCAGTGTGCCCACAGAAGAAACCGAGTTTTTCGAAAAAACCCGGTTTCTAGATCTCGGTTTCTGGATTTCCGGCACTAAATAACGTTGCCCTAATAGAACATACGTGCTATCATTATAGATCGATATTGGACCCAATCCGTGCAAAACAGGAGAGTGAAAAATGGCGAACGCATTAAACTGGTTTGAGATTCCGGCTACGGATATCAAGCGGGCGATCAAGTTTTATAATTCCATTTTTGTCACCGAGCTGGTATCCATGGAAGGAACCGATGGCATTCCCATGGGCATGTTTCCCGCCGAAGACGGCGTCACTGGCGCTGTCATCGCCGGCGAAGGATACGTTCCAAGCGCCAAGGGAAGCGTCGTCTATTTGAATGGCGGCGAAGATCTGAACGACGTCCTTAACCGCGTGGAAGCTGCCGGCGGCCAGGTGGTGTTAGCCAAGATGGATATCGGCGAAAACGGCTTTGTGGCCTTTTTTATGGATTCCGAAGGGAATAGGGTCGGCCTGCATTCGATGGCGTAAGAGAGGGATCAGGGATCAGGGACTGGGGATCAACCCAAGTTCTAAGTGACCTGTTCATATTTGATATTTCTACCGATCCCCGATCCCTTTTGTATAAGGAGATGTTGTAATGAGCGCAGATTCCTTTACCGGTTTTCCCCAAGAGGGACTGAAGTTTCTGGCCGGTCTGGTCGAGAACAACGATCGCGATTGGTTTGCTGAGAACAAGCAGGTTTATCTGGATAATATCGTGGATCCGGCCGTGGCCTTTGTCGAGACCATGGGCGGCCGGCTGCAATTCATCTCTCCCCACATCCAGTACGACACCCGCACCAACGGACAAGGCTCCTTGATGCGCATCTATCGAGATGTCCGCTTCTCCAAGGACAAGAGCCCCTATAAGAGCTGGGTCGGGATCCGTTTTTGGGAAGGGGCCGGTAAGAAGGGCGACTGTCCCGGCTTCTTTCTTTGGTTTGAAGCCGCGGCCTCCGGTTTTTATACCGGCATGTATGGGTTCCCAAAAAAGCTGCTGAAGGCCTATCGAGAAGCGGTTGTGGATGACGAGCTTGGGGCGGAACTGGAATCGGCCATCGCCGCTGTACGCACGGCCGGGGCCTACGAGATCGGCGGGGAGCATTACAAGAAAGTGCCGCGAGGCTTCGACCCGGACCATCCACGAGCGGACCTGCTGAAATACAATGCAATCTACGCTTCCTCACCCCGGATCGAACTTAACCACCTCACTTCGCCGGGGCTAGTTGACATTTGTATGGATCATAGCGAGAACACGGCCCCACTGCACCGCTGGCTGGTGAAGGTGAACCAGATCCTAGGAT
>JBARZW010000382.1:0-8947 GCA_049650305.1 Promineifilaceae bacterium (SeqCode) | reverse complement strand
GCCAAATATCAGGAGCCCTTTCTGACTTCGGAGCCCAGGAGGTGGATAGTTACATAGAGTCTGCCCGGGAGCTTCTTGAGGGCACAAATACGTCGGCCATTCCGATCGAGGAGACTACAGGCATAATAGAGTCCGTCCTCGATTTCGTGATCTCTGCTGGATTAGGAATAGCTCAGTGGATTTTAGAACAAGCCCAATCCATCCCTGTCATCCTTACTCAGGCTGTCATTTTCATAGCCATTGTTGCGTCCCTGCTGCCGCTCTACGATGATATGATCGAGTTATCGCAAAAAGCGAGTCCAATCGGCCGTAATCTTGCGGAGCTATATAATCGCAAGATTATTGCGATGGTAAGGTCTTTAATCACTGGCGTGTTCCTCATCGCCATCATCCAGGGCCTCGCGATGGGCTTCTTCTACTGGCTGGCCGGTATGAACTACGTGTTTCTCCTCATCGTGATTTCTACAATGCTCGCGATCATCCCTATGGTGGGCATCAGCTGGCTGGTTATCGCCATAGCCATCTTTTCCTTCATCGGTGGAAATCCTACTCAGGCAATCATCGTACTCTTTGGATTTTACGGCGTGGTTAATTGGATCGATGTTTTTCTAAGACCAAAATTTATATCCAAAGAAGCCCATCTACACACCGCTCTGTTCCTCCTATCCATGTTCGCTGGACTAGCTTGGGTAGGCGTCATGGGATTGTTCTATGGCCCCATTATCATGCTGCTGTTGGTCACGACTGTGGAGATATACATCGAGGAATTTGCCAAGGAGGATGGCGAGATGCTGGGCACCGCCGTCTCATCCCGAACTGGCCATGATAACAACTCAGGATCAGAATTTTTAACGTGAATAGCATCGAGGACAATTCCACTTCCAAGCCAGGGGCTGATACTCACTCACAGGACTCGTTACCAGGCTACTTGGCCAACCTGGAGCTAGGTCCAACTTATGAACCTGGTGAGCTTTCGCACATCACACTGCAAAGCAATGGATAAATATAAACATGTCTGAAGAAGTGACCACAAGTACGACCGGCCTGCGAGTTCCACGAAAATTGTTGGTCAATGATGTGATCTCGGGTCTGATCATGGCAATCGTCACCATCCCTGGGGCTATCGCCAATGGCGTCCTGGCCGGCGTTAATCCGGTTTATGGTCTTTACACGATTATGACCGCGACCCCCATAGCCGCCCTTTTCACCAGCTCGGTAATCATGAACGTGGACTCCACAAGCGCCACATCCCTGGCCACTTTCGACGCCATTGGAGGTATCCCAGAGGATGAACAGCTGGCCTACATCGTCGTATTGGGTCTACTGGTGGGTCTATTCATGCTTCTCTTCGGTTTCCTGAAGCTGGGTTTTCTGGTCCGCTTTATCTCGAATTCGGTCATGACCGGTTTTCTCGCTGGCTTGGGCGTGCTGACGATCTTGGGCCAGGTCGGCGACTTTACCGGTTACCATAGCGAGGCACCAAACAAAGTTTTCCAATTCATTGACGCGCTCTTCCACATCTCGGAATGGGATGCGGCGACAGCGGTCGTCGGATCGTTGACCATCTTTTTGATCCTGATAATCAACCGTACGCGGCTAGAGAAATTCAGCTTTGCGATAGCAGTCGTATTGATGACCATGCTGGTGGCCTGGCTGCGACCAGAGACAGCTGCAATCGTGAGTGATATCTCTGAAATCCCCCGTTCGGTGCCAATGCCCAATTTACCGGATTTATCCCTGGTACCGGCGATGATCTTGCCCGCCCTGACCATTGCCATCATTGCCTTGGTTCAGGCAGCCGGGGTCAGCGGCAGTATTCCCAATCCCGACGGTGACTATCCCGATCCGTCAGGCGATTTCCGGGGCCAGGGTGCCGGCAACTTTGTCATGGGCTTATTTGGCGGCATACCGGCCGGCGGCTCGCTCTCTGGAACGGCGCTGATTCAGAACATTGGCGGGAAATCGCGTTGGGCCAACGTCTTTACCGGCATCTTTGCCGCCATCGCCGTCATGCTTATTGCCCCGTTCATCGAAGCGATTCCTATGGCGACTCTGGCCGGTCTACTTATCGTGGTCGGTTTTGGCATGATCAAATGGCCCCGCATCGAAACCGTTTTGCACACGGGGCAAGTACCGATGGCAATCATGATTATTACCTTTATTTTTACGTTATTCACGCCTTTGCAGGTAGCGGTAGCCGTGGGCGTGGCCGTGCACGTTATGGTTTACATATATAGATCGGCCGAAGCGGTGCGCTTAGAGCGCGTTTTGCTGCTGGAAGACGGGACAATGGTCGAGGAATCGTTGCCCGAAGAACTACCTAGCGGCGAGATCGTCGCCATACTTCCAGTCGGCAGTCTCTTCTTTGCTGGCGCGGCCGAATTTGAGGAACATCTGCCTGAGATCGGTGATGCCCACAGGAGGGTGGTCATTATCGGCCTTCGCGACCGGGACGAGGTCGGTAGCACCTTCATCAATATCATTAGACGTTACACCAAGCAACTCCTGGCCCAGGATAACAAGCTTATGCTCGGCGGCATGAATGACAAGGTGATAGAACAACTTGCGAGAACCGATTTGCTGGACTTGATCGGTGAGGAAAACATCTTCCCGGTTGAAAAACAGTATGGCGCCGCCTTAAAGAAAGCCGTGGTCGCGGCCCAACAATGGATCGACGCCGGCTCTCCAGAGGGCGGCCATGAGTCACAACAAGAAAATACAGGCTATGGGCCGCATGGTACGTGATACTCTAAAGGCGCTGCTCGGTACAAGACGGTCCGAAAAAAACCCTACAAGCTTAACGGTTTAGGTCCACTCCCATTCTAGTTGCCTACCTTTAACGGTGGTCTTCCGCAAATCGCATCCGGAAATCAAAGTCCAGTTATTTGACATCGAGATGAGTTTCTGTACTGGAATTGACACCGGTTTTGATGGTTGTAGAATATTGACGAATTTTATCAATTTAGGCCCGAGAGGCTGATTTACAATAACGTTGCAAATGAGACCTCACGGATCCTTTAAAAATCACCCTTTGTTAAAGAATTCTACCACGAGTAGATTGGCATAAACGACTCGATATCCGATTTTACGGTTCACATCCGTGAGGTCGTTGGTTCGAGTCCAATCGCGCCCGGCGGCCAAATTTCCAAACCTTTCTTTCATCCCCTTTTTCAAGTTATAGACACTTCAACAAAGAAAGCACACTGCAAATCAATTAGCTTTCCTCCTTACACAGAAAACTTACATAATGGCTCACGGTGTCAGAGGACTCATGATACAATATTTGAGCATGTGACTTCAGAGGATAAAGAGTGGCGAAACGACGGGCAAATCGCGAAGGCTCAATATTCAAAGAAAGCTCCACCGGTTTATGGTGCGCTGAAATCTCACTACCTAACGGCAAGCGAAAAAAGAAGCGTTCCAAGAGACAGCAGGTGGTGAAAGATTGGCTGCTTGAACAGCGCTCAGCCCTTAGAAGCGGCATGTTCTTGCAGGATGATAAGATTCTATTCAGCAACTACCTTGACCGCTTTCTGACTGACATTGCTACACCGACTTTAAAACCCAAAACAGTTGATGCTTATAGATGGCTCATTGAATCCCACATCAAGCCGAATCTTGGCCACCTTACATTGACTCAATTGAGACCCGACCACCTACAAAACCTTTAGACCAAGAAACTTGATGAAGGATTAAGCAAAAGAACGGTGCAGCATATGCACGCGGTAATCCGACGGTCGCTGAATCAGGCACTGAAGTGGGATTTAATTGTACGAAATCCTGCTAGCGTAGTAACTGCTCCCACCCCAGACAAAAAGCCACCTAAGACCTTTACAAGCAAACAGGCCAAACAATTCCTGGAAGACGTTCAAGATCACCGCTGGTATCCCATCTACGTGCTGGCCATTACAACAGGCATGCGACAAGGTGAAATCCTTGGCCTGCATTGGGAAGATGTGGATTTAGAGAAGGGGAATCTGGCCGTCCGGCACACTATTCAGCTTCTGCAGGGCCGGATAATTGAAGGTGAACCAAAATCTGCTGGGTCTCGACGAACCATCGCACTTCCGGAATATACTGTAGCAGTTTTAATGCTACACCAGGAAAAGACCGATAAAGATGAGGGACTTCTGTTCACCACTGCATCAGGTAGGCCGGTGTCTCCCCGTAACCTGTTACGTCATTTCCATCAAGTGTTAGATAGGACAGGGCTGCCTAAAATTCGCTTCCATGACTTGCGTCACACGGCCGCGACATTGCTATTACGAGAGAACGTTCATCCGAAAATCGTGCAGGAGATGTTAGGCCATTCAACGATTGCGTTGACACTCGACACCTATTCGCATATCCTACCTGACATACAACAGGAAGCGGCTGATAAGATGGACAAGATCTTCGGTGAGGTGTAGCAGTTATGCTACACTTCAATCCACACATTGGAGATTTTTGAGACATTTGAAGCAGTTGCTACCAGAGTAAATAGCACCTTGCCCCAGTAGCTCAAAGGATAGAGCGCCGGACTTCTAATACGTAGGCTGACCATTCGAGTCACGCCGAGGGTACTTAGCTCATTCCAGGCAGATGCCTCACGGGGAGGGAGCCCGTGCGCGGTTTTCTGGTTAAAGGGTGCTTACCGGATCAATATCAAGCACCCAATTACCAGGAACCTGGAACTCCTGCAACAGCGCTCTCGGATTGGGCGACCTGATCACGATTTGCCATCGATAACGGCCGTCCAGCCGGTTGAAGAAGGGAGGAATAGGGCCGAATAACTCCGTGGCTTGCAGATCCTTCTCCCTAATATGGTTCGACAGCTCAAGGGCGAGTCTTTTCGCTTCACGCTCTGCGCGGGCGTTTATGGGATCGGCTACAGAGAGTTTGGCCATCCGCCGGATAGGAGGGAGCCCCTGAAAGGTCCGGAAGAGCATTTCCTCGCGGAAGAATCGGCCATAATCGTGTTCGGCCGCGGCTTCAATCGCGTAATGGTTCGGTTGGTAGGTCTGGATAATGACCCTGCCGCCTAGTAATCCTCGCCCCGCCCGCCCGGCGACCTGGGCCAGCAGCTGAAATGCCCGTTCCCCCGTGCTGAAATCGGGGAGACCAAGGGTAACATCGGCCGAAATGACGCCGACCAAGGTTACCAGCGGCAAGTCCAAGCCCTTGGCGATCATCTGCGTGCCAACAAGAATGTCTGATTCCTGGTTGATGAAGCTCGTCAACAGGGTCTCATGCTTATCCTTTCCGGCGGTTGTGTCCCGATCCCATCGAACTATTCTTGCCTGGGGCCATTGCTCCTGCACCCGTCTTTCAACCTCTTCCGTCCCTAGGCCGAAGTAGCGAATCCGGTGGGATCCACATCGCGGGCACGTCTCGGGCGGATGCTCCTTCCGGCCGCAATAATGGCAAACGAGCATCATCCCTGGCCGGTGAAAGGTCAATGGGGAATCACAGCGAGGACATTGGACCACCAGGCCGCAATCGCGACATATGACGAACGTTGCCGTTCCACGCCTGTTTAAAAACAGGATCGCCTGTTCGCCACGGTCTAAGGTCTCGGTGATTTGTCTGTGCAGCGCTCTGCTGAAGATGCTTCTATTGCCAGCTCTTAGTTCCTGGCGGAGGTCAACGATCTTTACCGGAGGAAGTGGAATGGTGAGAGCCTCCTCCGGATCGCCAGCTGTCTGAGAATATTGGCTTGCCAGTTGGAGTCGTTCTGCCTGGCTCTCAATGCGTTGGCGATGTCCCATGATGCGCTTTGGTAATTCGAGCAGCTTGTATCGTCCAGCCTTGGCTTTGTGATAGGAGACGACATCCGGTGTGGCGCTGCCCAATATCACCGCCGCTCCAACGATTCTTCCGAGCTCTATCGCTACATCTCGAGCATGATAATAGGGTGGGGGGACGGGCGGCGTTTGCTTATAGCTGTCGTCATGTTCCTCATCGAGGACGATGACGCCGATATCTCTCAGCGGCGTGAATAGGGCGCTTCTCGGCCCGATGATTATGTCAAATTCACCTTTGCGAGCCCTTCGCCAAGTATCATACCGTTCGCCATCGCTCAGCCGGCTATGAAGCACCGCAACCCGACCTTGGAATCGGGCCGCGAAACGCCGGACGGTCTGAGGCGTAATAGCGATCTCGGGCACAAGAATTATGGCACTCTGTCCTCGGCCAAGAGCGTTATCAACCGCCTTCATGTAGATCTCAGTCTTACCACTTCCAGTGACGCCATGAAGAAGAAAGGCCGTCCGTCTTCCTTTCGATATGCCGAGCAAGCCTTGGTTCTCACGCTCTTCTCCTACATCGTCGTTGGCTTTTAATTGCCCCATCTCCATTTTAATATGATCCCAAACCGTTGCCTGATCAGCGGTGAGATTCGGCGCCTCACTGGGAATAAAATCACGATCGGCCAGCGGATCCCGCCAGATCTCCTCTTCCCCAAGGCGGATAAGATCCAGCTGGGCTAACTTCCGCAGGTGGTACAGGGAAGAGCCGGTTTCCTGATAGATTAGGGACAGCGGTGACGGCCGGGAAATTCGGGTCAGGTAATTCAAGACCGCGTCATATTTCTGAGCATTACGGAGTCGAAAAACCGCGGATAACGAATCTCTTCTAGACAATGACAAGGCTGCTGTCGCCGGCTCGGCTACTAGCTGAACCAGGCCATCAGAGACGAGACGGTCCAAAGCTGCACGGTCTTTGATCGTTGATAACGGCGCTGGAAGAACCGCAAAGATCGGGGAAAATTCGGGGAGTTCGCACCTACTGTCAGAGGCCATTTGCCTTGAATCGATCGCTATCGCATCCGATGGCCCTCGGAGTACCAGGCCTGATAATTCGAGTTCAACCAGATGTTCCTCTCTCGAGCCGGTCGCAGCCAGAACGTCCGTTTCCAACGGCAGCGGATCCTGGCAGGTTAGCAAGTAATAGAGGATGTCCGCCAGTTTGCTTGACCGGCCTAAAAGGGGTGTCGATTCCAATATCCGTTGTGGTCCTGCTGTAAGCTCGGCCGTTCGGATTCGCTTGGGTTTTATACGAGGCGGATCTAAGACTGAGGATCGTCGTAGGATGCCTCGACGGGCCAATTGATTGGCCGCTATTTTCCAGTCGCGATATTTATTACCATTCGGCCGGGCCCGGCCGATTTTCCGACCTCTTAGATCACCGTGTTCTTCGAGCAATTCAACCAGCCAGCGCTGGGTATCTGTCAGCCTACCCAATCCATCCCATCTGGGATTCAAGTCGAAAGACACATCTGCCCATCGGGTCAGTCCCGGAGGCAGGATCAGGCGAATACAGGCGTTCAAAGGGGTGAGATAGAAGTCGCTGAGCCATCTGGCCAGCTCGATCTGCCATGGATATATAACCGGTTCCGGATCAATCAGACCGATGATCGGCTTCACCTCTTCAACTGGAGACTTTGCGCTAAATGCGATCACGATCCCTTGGGCCAGACGTCGGCCGAATTCCACTTCGACAAGGTGACCTACCTCAAGCCTGGACGCGAGATCACGTGGGATGTCGTAATGAAAGGTGCCTTGCAGCGGGGCTTCGATATTGATCACCAACTCGGCAAACATAAGCTCATTTTATCAGGAAAACGAAGCCAGAGAACAGTGACTTGTCAGAAAATACGCTGACGCATACTATTCAGCCTAATGGACGCTCCCGATTCCTCTCCAGTTGTCTTACACGCCGATTCGGAACACAGTGGATTACGCTTTGCCGTATTGGCGACATTCTTCGTCTCGTTTATCTTCATCTTTCTGATACTCGCCGTCATTCTCAGGTCATTATCAGGCACCTTAATTTCCGATTTCTACTTCATCCTGTCATGTGCGGGCGCCCTGGCTCTTGCGATTGGGGCCGCGGGTTTTACCGAGTATATTGCTAAACAAAGGTGGCTCAGCGGCCGTTCGATAGCTCTCAATGACGATGGTATTGTGGCGATTGTTGATCCTCCTGAAGAACTACATTTCTCCTGGGCTGGGCACAATTCAGTAGTAAGATGGTATTCTCGCTTAAGTGGTTATCGACGAGGGGGACGAGAGCGCAGAGTACCATCCACATGGTTATGTATTTCCTGCCAATTGCAGCAAGATGAGAACCGTATTATCGCCTTTTCTTATCTGCCCGAAGAAAGGGCAGGATCGTTCATAGAAGACAATAGAACCCTGGAACTTCGGCCAGGTGAATTCTACAAAAGCAGCATGTTTCGAAGATGGTTCTCACCGCCGAGCCGTCCCGAGATACCCACCAAGGTTTTAGTCGGAAAGCAAGGCCACTATTGGCTCGCCGAACGTCGTCGATGGAATGAGGGAATGGAGCTGGATATCGATGATTTTTTCGTTTTCATGGAAGAAGTGAGTCGACGTGTCAAGGAGTAGCCGGGTTGCAGAGAGGTATGGGCCAATTATCTCGAAGGTTGATTTTGGAGGATCGGTGAGCAATGTTTGATTTCATTACTGAAGAACACAATATGATCCGTGAGACTGCCCGCGATTTTGCTCAGAACGCCATCGCGCCCATTGCGGCCGAGTATGACGAATCTGGAGAATTCCCTCTTGCCACTGTAAAACAGATGGGCGAGCTGGGTTTTATGGGCATTGAAATTCCCGAGGCCTATGGCGGGGTGGGGATGGATACCATAGCCTATGTGTTGGCCTTGGAAGAGATCTGCAAGGTCGATGCAAGCCACGGCACAGTCATGTCCGTAAACAACTCTCTAGTTTGTTACGGCATCCTGAAGTATGGAACAGAGGAACAGAAACAGAAGTTCTTGAAGCCTGTCGCCAGCGGACAGAAAATCGGGGCTTATAGTTTGACAGAGCCAATGAGCGGCAGCGATGCCGGCAGAATGCGCGGCCGGGCTGTTTTAAGCGATGATGGTTCCCACTATGTAGTCAACGGTCTTAAATCATGGGTGAGCTCGGCGCCTTATGCCGAT
>JBARZW010000381.1:0-4979 GCA_049650305.1 Promineifilaceae bacterium (SeqCode) | reverse complement strand
TCGCGTTCTGACAAACTTTCGCCATGATTCATGGTCTAGTACTCACCTTGTCACCCTTTCACGCTGTCACTATACTCCCCGGCGTGACGAGTAAAAAAGATCGGCGGATAATTCACGTGGAGAGTGGTCGCGTGCTCGTTGAAAGAGCACACTGGTGTGATGGTTTTTTCAGCAAGATGCGTGGCTTTATCTTTCGGCGAAAATTGGAGCCTGGGGAAGGACTTGTCCTGGTTGAGAAGAGAGAAGGTAGGTTAAGCTCTGGCGTTACAATGCTATTTACCTTTGTGCCTCTCGGGGTCGTTTGGGTGAATTCTGCAGGAGAAGTTGTAGATACCGCTCACGCCAAGCCTTGGCGACTCAGTTATACACCAAAGGCTCCAGCCCAATTTGCGGTGGAGGTCGATCCTTCTCTTCTGGAGATCATCAATGTGGGGGACCACCTGCGCTTCACCCAATTAGACGAGCACAATTGACATGATTAATCCACGAGCGAGGTCCCTGGCTGTCCGGTCAAGGATCGAGCGGTTCGCCTTATTTTCACTCCTTCTGGTTCTGACGTTGATACCAGTAAAGAGTACACGGGCTCAGAGTGGCGAAGCTACACCCACACCCCCATTAGAAGGGGCGGGACAGACAGATTCAGATATTCCTCTGATACACGTGGTGCTGGAGGGTGAAACGCTGTTTTATATCGCCGAGCAATACGGCACGACGATAGAGACCCTGCAGATTTTGAACAGTATCAGCGATCCGTCTGTACTATTCGTCGGCCAGCAGTTGATCATCCCTGGCGGTGGTGGCGACACCATAGCGACCATCCATACTATCCGCGCCGGTGATACCCTTGCCGGGATCGCCGCTGATTACAACACGACAACCGAAAGCCTCGTATCGGCGAACGGATTGATCAACCCATATCTACTGACCATCGGAC
This sequence comes from Promineifilaceae bacterium (SeqCode), assembly GCA_049650305.1. Classification (GTDB taxonomy): domain Bacteria; phylum Chloroflexota; class Anaerolineae; order Promineifilales; family Promineifilaceae; genus UBA11865. The sequence continues at coordinate 4,045 of JBARZW010000381.1, read as the reverse complement.
GACCCATAACGGTTGTCAGCCGAACGGGTTCGGCCGAACCACAGGTTTTGACCGGCGATCCCTATATTGTCCGTTCGGGCGATACTTTATTGGCGATTGCGGCCGAGAATGGTCTTTCTCCGGCTGAAATAATCAGCGCCAACCAACTGCCTTATCCGGCCTACCTGCATCCCGGCCAGCGACTTCGTATGCCAGGGGAAGACAGGTTCCAGGATCTCCCTGACCCCTGGAGAAGAGTGGATATGTACCCGGTGCCGGTAAGCCAGGGTCAATCCGTTGCCATATATGTCGAAGCCATCCTTACAGGCAGGCCGTTTGGAAGGTTTGCCGACCAGACACTACAGTTCGCCGCCTTCGAGGACGGATATCTTGCCCTCATTGGCTTAGATGCTTTCACCGAGCCGGGCCGATATGAGCTGCTATTGGAGGGTGCGGGAGAGCAACCCTGGCGGCCATTTACGCAGCAAGTTCTGGTTCAGTCCGGAGGTTATGGCATCCAATATATCGACATTCCAGAAGAACTTGCTCCTTTATTGGCGCCAGAGATACGGGCGGGGGAAGATGCATTCCTGGAGGGGCTCTATACACAATTCACAGACACGGCATATTGGGATGGATCGTTTACGATCCCAATTACGGGTACCATCGTCAGTGCTCCCTACGGAGATAGTCGTTCCTACAACCAAGGTCCGTTGGAGATCTTTCACACAGGAATCGATTTTGTTGGACCGATTGGAACCCCCATCTATGCCCCAGCCGCGGGGAAAGTTGTCTACAGCGATACCCTCCAGCTTCGGGGGAATACTCTGATCCTTGACCATGGGCTGGGATTAATGAGTGGCTACTATCATTTGTCGGCGATTCATGTCGAAATAGGTGATATCGTGGAGGTGGGTCAGCATATCGCCGACGGGGGTTCAACAGGTTTATCCAGTGGTCCACACCTCCACTGGGACGTCCGGATTATGAACTCGGCCGTCGACGGCTTGCAATGGATTGAGGAGGATGTTGCCCGAAGCATTCCCAGATAGCCGCCCATCGTACGATGGGAGAGTTAACCAGAGGAGATCGTCCTCGACGGGTGTTGCGGCGAAGGGCTTGCTTGGTATAATTTTGACTTGTGACCAGACCCCTTTGTGAGTCCTCAAAAAGAATACAAGTTTACAGGAGATTGCATTGAACCATTCCGAGACCCAGTCGCTTGAATACTGGGTGAGTGATCTTGTCATTACCGACGCTGACGTCGAGCAAATCTATAACCACTTCCTGGAAGCCGAGCGGCCGCAGGTGGCTGGCCAGATATCTGATGTTATTGTCAATTACAGGGTGTCTGAAGAGCGAAATCGAATAAAGCAGCTTCTGAGCGGTCGAACGCTTTACCAGCCGATGGCAGCCTATAATGTTGGCGATGAGCTGGTCTTTCCGGCCCTCCGTTTTGCAGCAGGTACAGTTCAGTCAGTTCGTGAAGGTTACGATCCCAGCTATGGCAAGTATGATGTCGTAGCCGTAGAGATAGACGCCAGGACGCGTGAATTCGCCTCCAATCTGGCAGGTGAACACAAGCTAAACATTGAGAATGGGGATGGTTATGATCCCTTTGAAAATGTGGATTTGGATGATATCAAAGCCAGATACGGAGCCTCAGTAACTAAAGTGGTGGTAGACGCCTTGAGCGATAGGGACGAGTTTGTCCTTGTTGAAGGTAAGTGGTTCGTCAAAGATTTGATGGCGGATGTGAACATCGGTCACTTGCATCTGGCTGAGGCGGTATTGGATATGAATGAAGGGGGACCGCTGCCAAGCGAAGAGATCATCGTCCACCTTGACTTGGACGAGGGGCTGGACAACGAAGTTCGCCTTTTCTCATTAAATTACGCGCTTTCGGAAGATAATCGTTTCGACGAAGTTGGACCTCCAGGGAAGATCGACTGGTTCTTGCGTAAAGCTGAGCCAGATGCTGTGCATATTGTGCCCGAGCGGCTGCGATACACTCCATTGACTTTTGATCGGGCTCAGCTAAGCCCTCAATTGCTCTTGCTGGAACGCGAGCTTGATGATGAGTGGTCTGACCTAGACCTGCCTCAATCGGCCCAACCTACCATACTGGCCCTTACTTATCCGCACCGAAGAGCAGGGACGTTACCCTTGAGTTCAAGGAACCGGCCCTTGTTCCCGATAGGATCCTCGTTAAGACAACGAGTCGTTCTAATCGATGAACAGACCGAAGAGGAAATCGAAGCCTGGGTCGTGCGTGAAGGTCGATATATTTTCGGTTTAGGCGAGTGGTATTCGAAACACAGTATTCCCGTTGGCGGATTCATCACCCTAAAACCCGGTCCAGAATCCGACCGAGTGTTAATTGACTTTGACCGGCGACGGCCGAAACGCGAGTGGGTACGCCTGGCAACAGTGGAGGATAACCAGCTGAAGTTCGAGCTAGAGCGCCGCAGTGTTGGCTGTGGCTATGATGATCTACTCATTGTTGGTACTGACTTCGTGGGTGCGATCGATTCCCTCGCTAGACGAATGGGAGCAAACAATAAGACCTTGGCCTCCATCATGCTTGGGATTTTTCCCACGTTGGCCAAATTGACTCCTCAGGAAACGGTTCATACGAAGACACTTTACAGCGCCATCAACATGATCCGGCGAGTTCCACCAGGCCCACTATTTGCCGAGTTAAGCAAGCACCCAGCCTTTCAACCCGTCGGAGACCATTATTGGCAATACGATGCCAGCCGCCCGAAATAGTTAATCAGTTGTTATGGATCCATCTGTCTTAAAAAGTTATGCTAATTGAACCGATTACGAACCAGGGATCTTCCGGCGGGATTTGTCGCGGGAACCTGGAGACCACTTTTTCCTATTGTCCAAATGCTGGCCTGGTAAGCGAAGCTATATCGCAGGAGTCATCGTGAGCAGACCCCGTCCAAAAATAAGTCCATCGCGGGTGAAACGTCCAACCGCCGATACAAAGTTCCACATCGATTTCGACTGGTGGGATAGATCGGAATTGGATCTAAAAACCTATCTGTTTAGCCGCCTGGATTTTGGGGACGAATCGTCACTGGATATGGGTGTTGAACAAGTTGACCTGGTGGACGCGGAAACGGGCGAGGTGAGGATAGTCGACGGATTTCAGTACGCGCTTCAGACTTATTTTAGCCAACTGCCAGAAGAGTTTGTGCGCCACACCTCGCTGGTGGACGCTGTATTTTACGTGTTGCTGGCAAATGCCAATAGACCGATGACCGCGAGCGAGCTCTCCGAATGGGTCGACCGTGAACCCGCCGTTATTCTGAAGACTCTATCTGGACACCGGATCTATCAGGGTATCCGGCCGCTTTACGACAACGGAAAGTAAGGGGCTCATCAAACAGACTGACAGTCACCTTATGGAGGTCACCGTTAAACTGCACGGCGTTCTTCGCCGGCACCGCCCAGGGGGAATCGAAGGCGCCCCGCACCATCCCTTTACTATGCAGTTACCATCAACCGCTACAGTCGACGATCTTGGAGTAAGCCTAGATCTTAGCCATAGTGTTAGTTTCGTTGTTGCTGTGAATGGCGAAGCGGCTGAATTGGCGACGGTACTCCACCAGGGTGATGTCGTCTACTTTTTTCCGCCAGCCGCAGGGGGTTAGTACATGCAAGTATTTATTGCCGGGGTGATGCAGGGATCTCGGAACGACCGCCTTATCGATAAACAAGAGTACCGCCGGCGCATCACCGCGGCGCTGGAGAAACACGTGCCCGATGTGGTGATCATCGATCCGTTTCAGCTGAACCCGGACAGTGTTGACTACGACGGCGATAAGGCCCGCGAGACATTTAAGACTAATACGGCCAAGGCGGCCGACGCCGATGTGTTGATCGCCTATCTGCCGACGGCCAGCATGGGAACGGCTATAGAGATGTGGACGGCCTTCAGCGCCGACAAGCACATCGTCGTCGTGAGCCCGCTGGTGCATAATTGGGTCATCCAGGTCACAGCCGACGAGGTGCTGCCCGACCTGGACAGCTTGATCTCGGCTATCGAGGACGG
>JBARZW010000380.1:0-7063 GCA_049650305.1 Promineifilaceae bacterium (SeqCode) | reverse complement strand
CCTTCACTCCGCTGGGCTTCGTTCAGGATGACAAGGGGGAAGTGTCATTCCGAGCGAAGGCGAGGAAACCCTTGAGGATTGTCGAAGAAACAACTTTTCTAGTGGGAGGTGGTAGGGATCCTTCACTTCGCTGGGCTTTGTTCAGGATGACAAGGGTAAGTGTCATTCCGAATCGCCTCCGGCCGGGCAGGTATCCATGTGCAGATATCTTCGGCATTCTTCGGCTGTCAGGTTTCGGGTCACGCGCTCGCTGGCCAACTTCATTAGCTCGTCCATCTCCAAGGTGTAGATACGTGCCGTGCCATCACCACCGGCCGTAGCAAGGTGCCGGCCGTCAGGAGTGAAATCCGCACTAAACACATTACCGGTGGTGCCGAACAAGGTCATTAGCTCCTGACCGGTTGCAACGTCCCAGACTTTGGCCAGACTATCAAAGCCCACCGAGGCCAGTTTCGACCCGTCATCACTGAAGGCCAATCGTAGAACGAGTCCGGCATGCGCGGCAAGCTGGTGTAATTTCTCGCCGGACGCGACATTCCATAGCATGACGACACCGTCCTGCCGTCCGGCAGCAAGCAGCCGGCCGTCTGGACTGCCAGCTACGCCATAGATATCCAGCCCGTCGCCGTCAAAGCGCTGCAGCTCCTCGCCGGTTTTCGCGTCCCACTGATGAACGAAATCATCGTCGCCGCCGGTAAACAGATATTTTCCGTCCGGACTGAAAGCCAAGCCGCTGATGGCCAGGCTCGCGCCGAGATCATCCTTGCTGAAAAGGGTAAGAATCGGTTCTCCATTATCGAGATCCCATATCTTGGCTGTCCCGTCCCAACCCGCAGTGGCCAGTTGCTTTCCATCAGCACTTAAGGCCATGCCTGTTACTTGAGCCTTGTGCGCAGGCAGCGTGAACTTGACGCGATCTGTGGCCATATCCGTCACGTATACTGTGCCGTCCCAACTGCCGAGGGCCATCACATCTCCATCCTGACTCAAGTCCAAACTGCTCAAGCCGGCTGATGCATCATCCGGAGGTAGTGACCGTGCCAGCAAGCCGGTGACCGGATCCCAGAGTCTGGCCTTGCCGTCAAAACCGGCCATCGCCAGGCTCAGACCATCCGGGCTGAAGGCAATGTCGTAGACCTGATCGTTGTGGGCCGATATGGTAAGCAATTCCCGGCCCGGGTTAATATCCCATACTTTCAGCATGCCGTCATAACCCCCTGTAACCAGGAGGTTATTATCGGGACTGGCGGCGATGCTGATGACTGTGCTCGCATGGCCGGCCAGGTTGAGTATCTTCTGGCCAGAAACTACATCCCAAATATTAGTCGTGCCGTCTTGGTGGGCGCTGACCAGGTGCTTGCCGTCCGGCATATAATCGACGTCATAGATCCCAGATCGGGTGGGTAAACTGAGCAGTGGCTCACCGGTGACAGCGTCCCATGTCCCTAAACGCCCGTTATCACTGGCCACGGCCAGCTGCCTTCCGTCCGGACTAAAGGCAACGCCGTGGATACCGCCCCCGTGGTCGAAACTGAGCAATTCCTGCCCGTCCTCCGCGTCCCAGATCTTGATGGTTCCTCCTACATCGCCGGTGGCCAGCCGTTTGCCATCGGGGCTGTAGCGATGGCCTCGCAATACTGATCGTGCCCGACCAATGAAAACAGTTCGGCTTGCGCAGTCAGATCCCACACCCGGGGCAAGCCGTCCATGCTGGCTACGGCCAGACGTTTCCCATCAGGGTTAAAGTCGAGCCTCCTGACGGTGCCGTCGGTCACCCCGGGCAAGACGAAAAGCCGTTCGCCGCTTTCGGCATCCCAGAGGATCACTTCCGAAGGCCAAGTGGCGGCCAGACGCGTCCCATCCGGGCTGTAGACCACATCAAACCCTACCCCACCCTCACCTCCAGGCAATGTGAGGAGCAGTCTTCCCGAAGCTGTTTCCCATATCTTAACCGTGTTGTCGACGCCGGTACTGGCCAATCGTTTTCCGTCCGGACTGACAGCCACACCAGGCGCCCCACCGCTATGGGCGGGAATGGTGCGTAGAACGTGCAGTTCGGGCAGCGCCTGGTGGAGGGCATTGCGCGCTTCCAGGGTGTCGGCGGTCGAGAGCGCCTGCCGGGCCAGCAGCACGCTCCGCTCCGGGTCAACCAACAAGTTGTTGACAGCGGCGGCGGCAAGCTCCCTCGAGGTGGCCAGGCGCGCCTACTCCCGGGCCGATCTGGCGCTGCGGTTGGCCACCAGCCCTAATCCAATCGTGGCAATCAGTAATATCGCCAGAGCCCCCAAAGCCAGGGTGAGCCAGATAGCGCGGCGCCTTAACTTGCCGGCCGACATCGCCTGCTCCTCTGCGCGTTGTGACTCGGCTTCAGCCCGCCGGCGCTGCTCCTCAGCTAATTGCTGAGCCGCTTCGAGCTCCCGCTGGCGGCGAGCCTCTTCCTCCGCCTCCTGCCGTTGGCGTTCTTGCCGGCCGGCTTCGATGTAGGCCAATTCACCCGCGCTCATCTGGGCTTTGTGATCGACGGCCCATTCCAGGGCCATGGCCAGAGGCGCCCCGCGTAGAAGAGCGCCCTCGTCCCGGCCGCTGGCCTCCCATCCCCGTTGGGCGACCCGCAGCTCTTCCTGCCAGGTGCGGAAGGTCCGGTCTTCCCCCATCCAGGTCCGCAGGCGATCCCAACCGCGGATCAGGGCCTCGTGGACCACCTCGACCGTCTCTTCTCTCCCCTGCTCCCTTCCGGTCACCACCAGCCGCCGGTCGGCCAGGTGTTGGACAAGTGGCCATCCTTCATCCGCAAGTTCCGTTCGCCGGGCCACCCGCCGGGTATCCTCGGTCCCTTCGCCGGGCTGGACCAATTGCACGAAGAGGCGCCGGGCCCTTTCCTGTTGATCCGGGTCTAAATCGTCATAGACCTCCTCGGCGTAGCGGGCCAGGGCGCCGTCCACCCGGCCGATCTCCTCGTAGGCGGCGTGGGTTAACCATCCGCCATCCATCCGTTCCCAGAGCAGGGTCAGGGCGAACTCCAGCAAGGGCAGGTTGCCCGGCTCCTGGCCGACGTCATCCAGGATGCGCTGCACCAGGCCGCTCTCGAAGGCCGCCCCCTGCAACTCGGCCGGCTTCTCCACCGCCGCCTGGAGTTTTCCGCGGTTCATCGGCCCCAGGATGAGCGATCCTTTCTGCAGGGTGTCGGCGAAGGGGCGATGGGTCAGGGCCTGGCCCATGAAATCGGCCCGCATGGTCAGCAGCAGCACCAAGGGAGAGCGGCGGTAGGCAGCCCCGGACTCGGCCGCCGCTAGCAGTTCGTCGAGATAGTGCCATTGGGCTTCCGGGTCCGGCCGTAGGGTGAACAGCTCCTCGAGCTGGTCGATGACCAGCAGCATTCGTTGGGCTTCCGGGCGGCGCTTCAAAGCCCGTTTGACGATCTGGAACAGGGGCAGCTCACCGGCGCGCATGGCCCGGGCTAACTTCTGGCTCTCGATCAGCCGGTCGGCTTCGGTGAGCTCTTCCTCCAGGCTGGGCAAGAGTGCGCCGGCCAGGGTATAAAAGGGCTGGTTCCCAGGGCGGGTCTCGACGATGAGCCACTCCTTGTCTTCGCGCAGTTGGGGCAGCAGCCCGGCGAAGACGGTCGAGGACTTGCCCGAGCCGGAGGGACCGACGATAACGGCCACCAGGTCTCGTTCCTGCACCGCCTGGGCCAGTTGTTCGGTAAAAGCCTCCCGGCCGAAGAAGAGGGCGGCGTCCGTCTCGCGGAAGGCGGCCAGGCCGCGGTAGGGGCTGTCGCCGACCTGCCTGGTCTCCCGGCCGGGAACGGCCTCCGGCGTCAACCGTCTGGGGGCAATGACTTCCAGCGAATTCAGGGGCGGGAAGTCGCCCGGCAAACCGTCAATGACCAATTGGTGGATGCGCTCCGGCCGGCGGATGTCCTTGAGCCGGTGCCGGCCCAGGTCCAGCAGGGATATACCCTCGGGAAGCTCGTCCTTGACCAGGGCTGTGGTTGTTTCGGAGAGGAGAACCTGCCCGCCGTGGCCTACATGGCCGATGCGGGCCGCCCGGTGGTCGTCGATGCCCATGTAGTCTTCTTCCACCAGCCACGGTTCGCCGGTATGCAGCCCCATGCGCACCCGCACCCGGATCCCTTCGGGCCAGGCATACCCGGCCATGGCCCGCTGTATGCCGGCCACAGCGCCGACGGCTTCAGTAGCTTTGGGGAAGGCGGCGAAGAAGGCGTCGCCCTGGGTAGAGACCTCCTAACCGTGCCAGCGGTCGATAGCCTGGCGGACGATCTGGTGGTGGCCGGCCAGCAAATCAGCATACTTATCTCACAGCTGCTGCAGCAACCGGGTCGAGCCTTCGATATCGGTGAAGAGAAAGGTGACAGTACCCCCGGGGAGAACGGATTTGGGAAGGACGAGTTTCTCGTTCAAAGTTGGTTTACCCCAAATTGGTAGTTATGAGCCAGGCACTTCAACGCGAAGCAGTGTATGGCTGGTGTCGAATTGACTCAATTCCCGCCCAAATGATAGCACAGAATCGCACCGAAAGTAATCTCGGAGGTCCCTAAAACCTCCGAGGTTTTGAATGATTCAGCTCGATTTTCCTCAAGGTCGTGTATTATTCGGGTCCGGCCGGGCAGCGGGGAGGTGCGGGCCGTGGCAATTGTGAACGAAGACGTGCTGCTCAACGTGATCCTCACCAATTTCCTGCACCCGAGCAGCCCGGCCAATTCCTTGGTTCACTGGGCGCCCGATCCCATCACCAACCGCTATCGCTTCAAGCTCGGCAAAGCCCAGATCGAGAAAACCGGCGAATCGCCCTTCAAGAACTCGTTCGAGGAGATGAGCTTCAAGCCGCGCACGGTGACAGGTCAGTAAGCCCCAGCTCGTGCCGAGTTCCTTTAAGCCCCGTCATCTCGCCCATCCATGACGAACGGAGTTCGGCTAAGCTGAGTCCTCTCAGCAGGCCAAGCTCATTCCTATGAGCCGCCCTGTCCTAGCGACCGGAGTAGCCTCTGCCCAAGCCGAGCGAAGCTCGGCCAAGCCTAGTCTTCTGGGCAGCCCTCTCCTGTGGGCAAGTTTCCCTGTCGAGACAGGCGGGCGGCGGGCGGGTCTGGGCGGCATGGTTTCTCGTTACCTCTTGCCGATTCTCGTCTAACAGATGCTAACTTCTGGCAGCGCCAGCGGGGCGTGACAGTGTGAACCGGCAGTAGCATGCCCTTGTAAGGCTGCTCTTCCCATGAGCCAGTGTAACCTGGTTGCCGGTCTCTCACAGTATAAACGGGACGAACATCTTCGTGCGTCTCATGTATTCAGAATACGCCGCTCCGAAGCGCTCGATGTTGAAACGCTCTTCGTGCCGCGCTGTCGCAATACAGAAAAGCGTCGCCGCCAGCGCAAGAGCGGCACTTACCATGTCGCCACCCTTGAAGAATACACCCCATCCAAGAAACATGAGCGATGCGTACAGCGGATGGCGGATGTATCGGTACGCGCCAACCTGAACTACGGTCTGTGTATCTTCCATAACGCGCGCCTGAGCTCTCCCCACCACTCTGAGAAGATAAAGCCCATGAGCTGCGAGAGCGGTCGAAGCCGCCAAGACGATCCAACTGACCATCTGCGAAATCGAGAAAGGTTCACTAAACCAACGGCGCGCATTCCAAGCAATGAGCAATGCCAAAGACTCGAATGCACAGAAACGGAAAAACCCATAAGTTTGCTGAGTGCGCCAAGCGTGGAGAGAAGCGACGACTGCAACAGTGGAGAGCACAAGAAACAGGGGCAATTTTAGTGGATCGATCATCGGATCGCGTTCCGTACTCGTTGCCCTGGACGAACGGTCCGGCAATCCATGCGCATCATGGTCAACCTCATTGAGCTCAACCGCCCCGCTCGTACCCTACCTTGCTTTTCAAGATTCCCCATCCAGAACTATCGCATGCAAATCGCCCAGCTCGCGGGGTTGGCTGCAGCGAATTGTTAGGTGGCAACAAAATTATATGCAAAATCATGAGAAAGTCACGGCATCAACAGTTTATGTAGTGGATTGATTTGATAGAAAGTCCTTAACAATGGGAATGACCAGGTCACTTCGTCTCAGCCCGTCATAATGATCGAGACCAGGTAAAGAAATAAATGAAGCATTCTGCATCGTAATTACGGATCGCTTTGCGGCTTCATGCTCGTGGGACACACTCCCAGCGTATACAAGACAGGGGATGGTAACCATCGGTAAATCGGGCTCTTGATCGAGCGTTTCATCTATCGAGAGCATGGCGATAAGCGCATCTGGGTCATTGGTCAGTAGTCTTGCTTTACGTTCAGCTGTAATACGAGACCCACGGGATTCTGTATATTTGTCTATCGCAGTTTCAATGCCTTGTTGTAGGAATGGAATCCAGGGATGAGGTTCAGCACTTTCTCTATTTCTATAAGGTTGCGCACCCCCAATGATCAACGAGTAGAACCTTTCAGGAGCATATTTCGTAATCGCAAAACCTATCCGGCCTCCCATCGAATAACCAAAGAAATGGGCTTTATCGATCATTAGATCATCCAAAATCGCGATGACATCAGCTACTCGATATTGCATCAAATATGCATTGGGATCATGCGGCTTATCGCTTGCACCATGACCCCGCGAATCAACTAATATCAACCGATAAGCTTTCTGCAATTCATTCACGAATCCCAATTCATAATAATCTTCGAGGCTACCCGCGAAAGGATGGACAAGCACAAGTGGAAGTCCTCCACCCTCTATCTTGTAATGTATTCTTTCATCATGGTTCACTGCATATGGCATGAAGTCATTCTCCTGAACAGCCTGTTAATGAATAGTGATTCCTATGTAGTAAATTGCCACCTAACCATTCATTGAGCCGTCAAAATATGTTGCAAAGGATCGTAATATGTTGCATTGCATTATACATAAAAAAATCAACACTAGTTTGCGAGCAATGTGGGGAGGAAGTTTGAACACACCATGAAGGAATTAAGTAAAAAGAAAGCCGGCACTTCCTATGCCGATATGGCGCGGCGAGGAGGCAAAGTTTGAATTTGAAAACCGG
>JBARZW010000379.1:0-4433 GCA_049650305.1 Promineifilaceae bacterium (SeqCode) | reverse complement strand
TCACCTCTGACGGCAACAAAAACCCCCGATCCCTGGAGCATTTCCGCTCCAGTTCCAGGGATTCCCGCCGCTGCCCAGGCCCTATCAGGATCGACCGCCCGTCCCACCAATCGAAGCGGGAAATCATATTTGAGCAGGGGTCGAATATCTTTGGCGATAGGATCCTCAATGCTTACGAACAGACGAAAACCATTGTCCGGTCCATGATTCAGAAGATGACCTAATTTCCTGTAGAGGACACGATCCGCGTTCGCGAGCAATTTTCCAATGCCATCGATGATGACGACCATGATTGGATTATGTATCTCATTTTCCCGGCGATAGTTCAGCTCATCAGTGAGAAAATCGATCACATCCAAGCCACCTTGCACTGTTCTGATCACGGGAAAAATGCTGTGAGGCAATTGACCAAGGCCTCGAAGGGATTCTCTTTTATTCTGTAGTGAAAGCTTTCCCAGATTCAAATCGATTACGCCGAGCTGGACAGTCGATTGTCGATTATGCAGGGCCACGGAAGCGCCGATGGTCCTCAGAAGAGATGATTTACCAGCCCCTTTCATGCCAGAAATCAGGACATTACCAACCTCGTTATTAAGCAAATTCAACTGGATCGGCTGGCTATTGAAATCCAGGCCGAGAGTGATCTTGCCCTCGTTATTTTCAGGCAACGAGCTAAGAAGATCCATCAGAACTACGGGAACGATCTCCGGTTGGCCCGATGTTTTGACCAATTCGCCACTATTCGACTGACCAAGACCGTCGAGGAGTATGCTTGGATTAGGAAGGCCTTGGGTCAAAGTACGTAGATGCACAACTCCGGCGTCCAGCCGTTCTTTTGCTCTCCAAGCTCCAGATTGCAAGAGATTTTTCCCTCTCTTATAGATAACGGGTAGTTCACTGGTCGAAATCGAGCTTCCTTGCTGCATCGCAGCACCTCCTCATTTTCAAAGAGACCAAGTCTGTCCCCTAAAACAGACTCGATGTCTGGTTCATTCAACTAAGAGCTCCTCTAATTATGTTCTCCTCTGTTGAATATCAGATAACTGACCCTGCAATTATCGAACTAGAAAAACAGAACAAATGTGCTGTCAGATGAGTAAAAAAAGGGGACGACCGGCAAGTCGTCCACCAGAACATTAATGTTCGTTTCTCTCCAGCATCATGCAGTATTACGAACGACCATCATAACTTTTCCTTGAACCCGGACCTCTGAAGGATCGACGTAGATAGGATCCATCGTGGGATTTGCCGGCTGCAACCTCACACGGCTACCTTCGTAATAAATATGCTTCAAGGTTGTCGTATCACTGGGCGTCAGCCAAATGGCTACCATATCCCCGTCTCTGGCCGTCTCCTGTTGGCGCATAACAACGATATCGCCGTCATTGACCATGGCGTCGATCATCGAATCACCACTCACACGAAGAGCAAAAAGATCCTCGGTATTCCTCACGTCAAGCATACTCCGACTCAACTCGACAGCGTCCTCTTCATCGTAAACTGCGAAGCTCTCGTGACCTACTTCCACTGGTTCGCTGGCCACGATGTTGCCTAAAAGCGGAATTCGAACAAGATTCTGCGCGGCATCAGCGAAGGTGCCGAATAGCGCCTCCGCTTTCTTAGTTAAGCGTAGCCCGCGTGATACCTCCGCATCCCGATCTAAGAATCCCCTCTCGTCGAGCTTGTTAAGATTGTAGGTAACGACGGATGTGGATGATATGCTCGCTGCTTGACCAATCTCCCGTATCGTGGGCGGACGACCAGAGTCATGGATATACTCAGTGATGTATTCCAGTATTTTCTGCTGCCTTTTGGATAACTTCTCTGCATCGGTCATATTTCTTCTCCTAGACACATGACAAGATGGGTGACAATCATTGTAACAATCGACGAAAACAGCTCATATGTTCGATAGTATAACACGAACAATTGTTCGAGTCAAATCGCAAGTTGAATCTCCACGGTAGTGTTTTTATGATAATGCGGGAGAGGATGCATATCCAGAGGGATTACTTTTTGTAAGTGAAGGAGAGCCATGGAATTCGAGAAGTTTAATTTTCCAAGTCGTCGATCCAACACAATAGCAATGAAGGGCATGGTTGCCACAAGCCAGCCATTGGCGGCGCAGGCTGGTGTAGAGATCCTGCAAGCTGGCGGCAACGCTGTAGACGCAGCCATTGCCACGGCAGCGGCATTATGCGTACTGGAGCCATGTTCAACTGGTCTTGGGGGTGACGCGTTTGCCCTTATCTGGAGTGCTAGCAAGGGTAGGTTATTTGGGCTCAACGCCAGCGGACCTGCGCCAAGGAAGATGACACTCGCTAGGATCAAGGCCATGGGTTGGAGTGAAATGCCGGAACGGGGTCCGCTCTCGATTACCGTACCCGGCAGTGTAAAAGGATGGGAGGCGGCGTGCGATCATTTCGGTTCATTGTCCCTGGATCTCGTGTTGAGAAGGGCAACAGAATATGCTCGAGAAGGGTACCCCGTTAGCCAGCGAATAGCGAAGACCTGGGCACAGTCAACCGAATTACTGAAGCAGCACCCTGATTCGAGTCGTATCTGTTTGCCAGGTGGTCGATCTCCCCATGCAGGAGAGATTTTTAAAAACCCAGGACTGGCGAACACTCTTGATAGCATTGCCAGTGAAGGCTCAGACGCATTTTACCGAGGACATATCGGGGACGTCATCGTCTCCAGCGTTCAGGAAATACGGGGACTTCTGGCCAAAGATGACCTGGAGGCATACGATGTAGAATGGGTGAAACCCATAGCTACTACCTACCGGCCTGAATTCTCATTCTATGAGATGCCGCCCAATGGCCAGGGGCTGACCGCCCTCCTGGCCTTAAATATCGTCCGTGGATATGATCTTCAGGCCCTTGGCTACGGATCTCCAGACTTTTGGCATTTGCTAATCGAAGCGACTAAGCTGGCCTTTGCGGATGCCGCGGCGTATATAGGCGATCCCCGCATGTCACAACAGCCGTTGGCCGACCTTTTGAGTGAGGATTACACATCCAAACGCCAGACTCAAATCTCAATGGACCGCGCCCAAGAGCCTCTCTCGGGACAGCCTACGGGCACAGGGGATACGGTCTATCTGACGGTTGCGGATAACCAAGGCAATATGGTCAGCTGGATCCAGAGTCTCTATATGGGATTTGGCAGTGGGATTACGGCCGGAGACACAGGGGTCCAACTTCAGAACCGGGGAGCTAATTTCACCCTTGAAGAAGGACATCCAAATCAATTAGCTCCGTCAAAACGACCCTATCACACGATCATCCCTGGTTTTATCACCCATCAGGGAGAGCCTTGGTGTAGCTTTGGCGTAATGGGAGGATTTATGCAACCCCAAGGACACTTGCAGGTCGGCGTGAATCTAGTGGATTTTGGAATGGATCCCCAATCAGCCCTTGACGCGCCGCGATTCCGCTGGCTAAAAGGTCGCCAGGTGGCTCTGGAACCAGGCATCCCGGAATCTGTCGTCCAAGAATTGACCAGGCGAGGCCATGAACCCCTCACTGGCGACAAGGCTGCTGATGTTGGATTTGGCGGTGGGCAGATCATTATCCGCGATTCCGATTCCGATGTCCTCATCGCCGGTAGCGAACCGAGAAATGATGGGGCGGCGATCGGCTGGTAGATATCGACTAAGCCGGTTTCTGGCCTCCGGCATAGGCAACGTGTTAGCGTTCGAGTGGGATCCATTTGTCGGATGGAAGGATTCCGTTCGAACCATCTCTTTCGACCTCCGCAATTATCGTAAATCCAGGTGCCCTCTGCTATAATTCAGGGCAAGCTGGAGAGGTCGCATAGTTGGCCTAGTGCGCACGATTGGAAATCGTGTATCGGGGTAATACTCGGTCGTGGGTTCGAATCCCACCCTCTCCGCTAAGCGCCCGTTGTATTGCGTTGTTAAGGTGCAAATTCCGCAACGGGTGCGGAAACGGCCGCCGGCTCTGCAAAGCTGACGGCCGTTGTTATTTTCTATTCTATTTGTCAGTAAGCTGCCTCTGCAGACGCACAACTGACGAAGTCCTAACCCGATATCGGCTTGTCCGGCCGGGTCCGAGTTTTCCTCCCTCCAACCAGCCCGATTTCACCCATCGCTGAACCGTCGTCTGGTGTACGCCAAGCTCCTTGGCAGCTTCTGCTGTGCTTATGTAGTCTTTATTCATCGTCTACTTCAGCATTACCCTCTTTCTAAGCAAATACAGCAACCACAGTATAGAACATATGATCGGCTTTCTCTAGGAAACAGAACAAATGTTCACGCCTTTTTCACGCTTCCACGGCCGCGCCCAGTCCCGCTCGCCGCCGGCTGCGTCATTGGACCTATAGGGGCATTCCCTTGTGGACGCCTTCTTTGGTGCTGTGATGCTGGTGGGGAGAGGGCAGGCACAAGGCCGACCCCTACATTGCATCGA
>JBARZW010000378.1:0-6618 GCA_049650305.1 Promineifilaceae bacterium (SeqCode) | reverse complement strand
CGATTCCCAGACCAATTATAGGAATGATGATGAGATACCGTGTGGCAACAAAGAAACGTGACATGAAATCTCTCCCATTATGCTTACTGTTGGCAAACTATCGCATGTTCTCGGGCACTGGCACGGTTCTAGAACGAACCAACGATGGCGATAATCATACAACGTAACTAGCTCGCCAAGCAACGACCGGTAATCGACTAACCTGCCCCTCACGGGACACTCCAGGTGCAATCAGGTACCGGCTGAAGAGATGGCTATAATCCACAGTTGATCAGACCACCAACAGATTAGGGAGCCGGTGATCAAGTTGCTTCATCACATGTGCCAGTCGATTAGCGATTTTGCCAGACCTCCGGGCTTTCAATAGTGTCGATCCGAATTCAAATTCCTGTCTCGGCGATAATAAGGCCGGATTCAATCGCGTGTTGTAGAGCCTGGTGATCTTTCTCGGTCTGGTCGGCGTAGGCAAGGGCGAAATCTGCAATAGCCCGGGAGAGGGCTTTGCCATTGCCAATGTAACCCGAAATGCTGTCAGGACCTCCGGTGCGAGCATGGGCCCGAGCCAGACAAACCGCACATACCATAAGGTAGGTCTCGATGCCCTCTTCATCTAGGCTGGCCACATCGAGTGAGCCCTTCATATCCTTCAGCTGGCGCCAGTAGTAATTATGGCCTGACAACTCGCTCTTATGCCAACCAAGGAAGATATCACTGGCGGCCTGCATCAGCCGCTGGCCAAGAACAACCCGCTTGGCAGGGCTCTCATGTTTGCTTTCCTCGGTGTACATTTCAAGGACCGAGGGACCTGCTTCTTTCTGTTGGAGGATTATTGCATCGTCCTTTGCACTACCCTCAAACAGAAGAATAGTACATCTCGTGCCGACGCTGCCGACGCCGCCTACCCTGAGGGCGGCGTCCTGCAGATCGAATCTGGATAAGAGCACTCGTCTTTCCTCCGGCAGGCTATCGAGATATTGGTTCCATATGTTTTCGAGCTGGGTTACCGTAATCTTTTCCTTCTGTTCTTCGCTGAGAAATTCGTCAAGAGGAACCAGGAGGGGCGGATCACTAACGAATCGACGCCGTCCATCCACCATTGTAGTGAGCTTATCCAGCGTCTGCTCTTGTGTCTTCTGCCTAGCCTCACTCACCATCTTCTCGGCGCTTCTTTGTGATTCCTTTGATGCTCGTTCGAATACCGACTGGACTTTCTCAGCCTCCACGTGGAAATACCATATATCCATGGTATTGGCCTTAGCTAGTTTTTGCATGGACTTGGCATACATGTCGACGACTGCTTTGGCCAATTTCCGGTTTATTTTGTCGCTATATCCATTTTCGCGACCGGCTACGACAGCGCTGGCGGCCAAGCGCTTTAGGTCCCATTCCCAAGGACCAGGGTGTGTCTCGTCGAAGTCATTGATGTCAAAAACAAGTTTGCGTTCGGGCGTGGCGAATACGCCGAAATTAGAGAGGTGGGCGTCACCGCACAATTGGACATCCAGTCCAGTGGTTGGCGTAGATGCCAAATCTGCTGCCATGACGGCCGCCGAACCCCGGAGAAAGGCAAACGGTGAGGCCACCATGCGGCCGTACTTAATAGGCAGCAAGTGTTGTAGCCGTCCCTTATCCTGTTCCTGAAGTAGAGTGATAGGATCGGGCCGGTCGGCCGGCGGTGCCCACTCTGAATGACTGCTGCGGGGCGTTTGCTGGCGCAGCGCCTTTCCAGCTCGCTTTCTTTCTGCTCGAGTTACCATCATAGGCCTGTTCCTTCCCGGTAACGACTCACCGGTCACATGTAGTTTAGTAAAATTCGCGACGACAGCCCACCTTGCCGGACCGATCCCGTTTGCCCTTTACCCTGATGCCAGAATTGCTGGCCTGTGATCCCTGAGGAATCAATCCATTCAATGTCGGCCGGTCAGGGGTATGTGATCGGCACGAAGTTTAGTTCGGAAAAATCGGGATGCCTGTAGCCTTCTGAATCTTGGCGTGGGGGCAGCTCAAGATGCTCAGGCGTTACGTCTCCGTACCGGACTAAACTGAGCAGGTGGCTGATGATGTTCAGGCGGGCATTGCGCTTTTGGTTAGAGTCGACGATATACCAGGGAGCATTGGGTGTGCTGGTATTGAACAACATGGAATCGCGAGCCCTGGAATAGTCTACCCACCTGGATCGGGCCGTCAGATCCATGGGACTTAGCTTCCAACGGCGACGCGGATCGTTAATGCGTTGCTGGAACCGTTTTTCCTGCGTCTCATCAGATATATCCAGCCAGTACTTGGTCAGCTTGGTCCCAGAGCGGGCCAATGCCAGTTCAAAACCGTTCACGGTGGCCATGAAATCGGAGTACTCGTCTCCGGTGCAGAAACCCATCACCCGCCCAACGCCAGCCCGGTTGTACGAGCTGCGGTCGAAGAGCACCATCTCGCCGGCCGAGGGCAGATGGGGCACATAGCGCTGGAAATACCATTGCGACTTCTCTTTTTCGGTCGGCGTCGGTAGAGCGACGACCCTGGCGACCCGGGGGCTAAGCCGGTAGGTGATCCGTTTGATCGCCCCACCCTTGCCGGCCGAGTCACGGCCTTCAAAAATTATCGCTATCTTTAAACCCTCTTGTTTGATCCAACCCTGGAGTTTAACCAGTTCTATCTCTAGCCTGGCCAGTTCGCTTTCGTATTCCTTTCGCTTCATCTTCCTGGGCATTTCGCCACTTTTATGGTTCTTCTTTTGCTTCTGTGCCATGTAGACCTCCGGGTATTCTCTTTGTATGACCATACGAATCTGCGGCAGGAACAAGTACCACCCCTATGTTTACGTGCTAATGGACCTCCGAAAAGGGAATGGGGACTGGGGATCAGTGGTTAGTTCTAGCGCTAATCTCCTAGCGTGGCCACCATGATAGCCTTGATGGTGTGCAATCGATTCTCGGCCTCATCGAATACAATGGAAGCCCCAGATTCGAAGACCTCTTCCGTCACTTCCATACCTTCCAGGCCGTACTTTTCGTACATCTTTTGGCCGACTACGGTATCTCGATTGTGGAACGCCGGTAGACAATGCATAAACTTGACGTCAGGGTTACCGGTCAGGGCCATCGCTTCCGCGTTAACTTGATACGGTCGCAGCAGTTTGACGCGTTCTTCCCAGACCGATTCGGGTTCACCCATGGATACCCACACGTCGGTATACAGATAATCAGCCCCTACTACACCTTCAGCCACATCGTCGGTCAGGGTCAAGCGGGCGCCCGTCTTTGCCGCGATGTCGCGACACTGAGCTACCAATTTATCGTCAGGCGTTTGATGTTTTGGACCGCACAGTCTCACATCCATGCCTAGCTTGCACCCGCCGACCATCAGGGAATTCCCCATATTATTGCGGGCATCACCCAGGAAGCAGTACGCAATGTCAGGCAGATCTTTGTAACTATGCTCTGTCATGGTAAGTACATCGGCCAGGATCTGGGTGGGGTGGTACTCATTAGTTAAGCCATTCCACACCGGCACACCAGCATACTCGGCCAGGATCTCCACCGTTTCCTGGGCAAATCCCCTGTACTCGATACCGTCGTAAGTACGCCCGAGCACGCGGGCTGTATCCTTCATGGTTTCCTTTTGCCCGACATGGGAGCCAGCTGGTCCCAAATAGGTCACGTTTGCGCCTTGATCGTAGGCGGCTACTTCAAAAGACGTGCGCGTTCGGGTCGAGGATTTCTCGAAGATCAAGGCGATGTTCTTACCCGACAGCGTCGGTTGTTCGTAGCCACCGTACTTGGCCGCCTTCAGATCCGCTGAGAGCTTCAGCAGGAACTTGATCTCGGCCGGAGTGAAATCCAAGAGCTTTACGAAGTTGCGATTACGTAGATTGAAAGCCACTTTAATACCTCCATCGTTGATATTGAGTCTATGCCAGAGACTGGTCCAGTTTTCTGGATACCGGACCAGACTGTTGCTGCTACTAAAACACCTGACCGGGAAAAAAATACGCCGAAGCTAAGAACGATAACGTATAGTGGCATGAGGATGACCATCAGCGCCGATGAAAAGCGCAACCATTTGAGTAAGCATCGCGTGCGCCGGTAAATGGCGAATGACTCTGGCATAAGCCATCCAATCTGCGATCAAATTATAACAAAGCGAGATTGGGGGGGCACGTTCGATAGATTACTGATTTCGTGATAAAAAACCCCATGCGAATCGCCATGATCGGCCCCTTCGGTTTCCATCCGAATAAGACAATGCGCAGTAGGGCGCTGCCACTCGCTAAATCCCTGGTTCGGCGCGGACACACAGTTAAGATCTTGATGCCCCCCTGGCAAACTCCCGATGAGGAAGGTAAGACATGGGAGGATGAGGGAGTAGATCTTCATTATGCGAGGTTAAGCGGTGGTCACCTGGGGATCGCTGCCCGGATGACGCGGGAGGTGATCGGATGGAGACCAGATGTAGCGCACGCCTTCAAACCAAAAGCTTACAGCGGGCTGGCTAGCTGGTGGTTGTGGCACTTTCAACGAAGCCGGATTAGACTGATCACCGACACCGATGATTGGGAAGGGGCGGGTGGTTGGAATGAGGTCGCTCCTTACTCCTCCGTCCAGAAGCGGTTCTTCAACTGGCAGGAGAATTGGGGTTATCGCCACTGTCACGCGCTCACGGTTGCCAGCAGGGAACTTCAATCAAGGGCAAAGGCGATCGGGCTTCCAGAGGACAAGGTCTTCTATCTTCCGAATGGACCGGGTATCACCTCCAGTTCAGGGGAAAAATTCAAGAAACGGGCTGATTTAGGCCTCGCGGATCGCCCGGTTATCTTGCTCTATAGTCGTTTATTCGAATTCGATACCGAGCGGCTCGTGGCCATCTTGTCCACAGTTAAGGCGGCTTTGCCAGACCTTGCCGTTTTAGCCGTGGGCATGAGCCTTTTCGAATCTGACGCGGCCGTCTTTCGCGAGGCGGTTGCGTCGGCCGATCTTGAAGAGGCCATCGTCGACGTGGGCTGGATAGAGGAGTCGGAGTTACCTGATTACATTGGCGCGGCCGATGTTGGGATCTATTTAATGGATGACAACCTGCTCAACCGGGCTAAATGCCCGGTCAAACTTGCAGACATGCTGGCCCTTGGATTGCCGATTGTGGCTGAAGAGGTGGGACAGGTGCCAGAATACGTCCTTCATGACAAAACGGGCCTGTTGCGCCCGAGCGGCGATACGAACGCCATCGCCTCAGACATTGTCACCTTGTTACAGGACCGGAAACGACGTGAACGGCTTGGAGCTCGTGCCAGGGAGCATATAGATAGACACTTCAGCTGGGACCGCTTGGCCGGAACGGCCGAGGAAGCGTATAACTTCGCCCTCCAGTTATAAGTATCATTTGGCGTTGGCGGGATGGCCCTCCACCATATCTTGCTTTCGCGACTAACTCTCCATCATCTCATTCCTGGCAAAGCGTTTCCAGCTCGTCGATCTCTCTCGGGGGGCACGGCAGCAGCTCAGGGCCATTCTCGGTGATTAGGACGCCACTCTCGATGCGAATTCCGGTATTTTCCTCGGGGATGACCAGGAAAGGTTCGATCACAACTACGACACCAGGTTCATACAGTTTGTCCGGATCGCCATTGGCATCGTGGATGTTCAAGCCCACCGGATGCCCGCAGGTGCCATAGCCGTATTTAGAGAAACCATGTTTCTCGAAGTGTTCGTAAACAGCTTTGTGAGACTCCAGCTGTGATGAGCCAGGTTTCATCGTGGCGATGGCCTTTTTCTGGGCCTCAAGAACGATGGCATACAGTTCCCGCTGTCTGGGTGTGAAGCGACCATTGGCCGGGAAAGTCACCGAGATGTCGGAGTAATAGCCTTCGCAGGCCACGCCGCTGTCGATGAGCACCAGATCTCCATCTTTGATCTGCCGGTCATTCTCCATGTAGTGAGCGATGGCACTGTTTTCGCCGGCGGCGACGATGATGGCGTCGGCATAGAGATCGAGACCGAAGGTGAATTCACCCGGCTTCTGCCTGACCTCGAACTCGAAGAGTGCCTGGCCCAAGGCTTCGTTCATCCCCGGCTTCAAGGTCCGCATTATCTTCTCGAAGACTTCGGTATGGAAGGCAAATGCTTTCCGGAGACACTCGACCTCATAGGGCTCCTTCACCCAGCGCAAATCGTGTATTTTTGGAGCGATGTTCCGAAAGTTCAGCCAATAATAGCGCTCTCGCATCTGGTTGATAACGGCGATCTCGGCCGGCAATGGTCCGCTTAGTTTTGGATTGCCGGGAGTATTCAACCAAATAACCTCTTCCTTCATAAGCGCCTCGGAGACGATCTGTTCCATCTTCGACAGGTCATAGACGGCGTCGATCCCAGTCTGCTCCTGGATGTCTCGAAAAGTAGAACCCGCGCCATCCATGAATTCTTCACGTTCGGTGCGCTTCTCGGTGAAAAGTAGTTCATTGACCCGGCGGCCTCGCCCAACCTCGGGCCCGCTCTTGGTCTCCCATCGGTCGACGATCACGCCGCTCGGGGCTAGTAGCAATGTGGCCTGTTTAGAGTCCAGGCCGGTAAGGTAACGAAGATTCTTGTCGTACAACGACGGATCGGGAGCCACTCCCCCAGAGTTGAT
>JBARZW010000377.1:0-2611 GCA_049650305.1 Promineifilaceae bacterium (SeqCode) | reverse complement strand
CTCGGCAACCACCGCCCCGGTGGCAGCAGGTGCCAATTCCGTCAGACGCCCCGACAATAGACCGGGCATCTGGAAGATGAGGAATCTTTGCACTATCGATTCGAACCTCTCTTCTGGAGAGGTTTTTTTGTTTATGGATGAATGATAGGCGACAGACGAAAGACGGAGGACGAAGGACGAAGGTCCAGCATCTTGCATCTAGCGACCAACGACCCAAGTTCAGCGAAGCTGAACAGACCAGCGACCAACGACCAGCCGATTTCCTATCGGCCAAGCCGAACTTTGTTCGGCAAGCGACCAAAGGACGAATTATGGATCGAACGGAACAACTGAAAGAACAACTGAAGCGCCGGATTCTCACCCTTGATGGGGCGATGGGAACGATGATCCAGAGTTACGAGCTTGACGAATCCGGTTACAGAGGTGATAGATTTGCGGATCATCCCATTGATCTGAAAGGGAACAACGATCTACTCAATCTCACCCAACCGGAAATCGTCCAGGCCATCCACGCCGCCTACCTGGAAGCAGGGGCCGATATCATCGAAACCAACACCTTCAATGCCACGGCCATTTCCCAGTCGGACTACGGGCTTCATCACCTGGCCTATGAGCTGAACCTCCAGGCCGCCCGTCACGCTTGCCAAGCTAGAGATGCATTCGCTAGCAACAAATCTGGGTTGAACCAACCCAGATTTGTAGCAGGAGCCCTCGGACCGACCAACCGGACGGCGTCCCTCTCCCCCGACGTCAACGATCCCAGCCTGCGAAACGTCACCTTCGACGAGCTGGTCGAAGCCTACAGCACGGCCGCCCGCGGTCTACTGGACGGTGGCGTCGATCTTTTGCTTGTTGAGACTATCTTCGACACCCTCAACGCCAAGGCGGCTATCTTCGCCATCCTAACCCTGTTCGAGGAGAGGGGGTCGAAAGTCCCTCTCAT
This sequence comes from Promineifilaceae bacterium (SeqCode), assembly GCA_049650305.1. Lineage (GTDB taxonomy): Bacteria > Chloroflexota > Anaerolineae > Promineifilales > Promineifilaceae > UBA11865. The sequence continues at coordinate 1,668 of JBARZW010000377.1, read as the reverse complement.
GATATCGGGCACGATCACCGACGCCAGCGGCCGCACCCTATCGGGACAGACCACCGAAGCCTTCTGGAATTCGATCCGCCACGCGGAGCCACTCATCGTAGGCTTGAATTGTGCTTTGGGCGCCGGCGCCTTCCGGGAATACATCGGCGAGTTATCCAGGATAGCCGGCTGCTTCGTCAGCATCTATCCCAACGCCGGCCTCCCAAACGAGTTCGGCGATTTTGACGATACCCCTGAATACATGCGCGGCGTGCTGAGAGAGTATGCCGAAAGCGGTTTTGTGAACATAGTCGGTGGTTGCTGCGGAACCACGCCTTCCTACATCCAGCAATTCGCTGTCGCCGTTCAGAACCTGCCGCCGCGACAGATTCCCGAGATCCCCCGCTATTGCCGGCTGAGCGGCTTAGAGCCCATGAACATCACCCCCGAGCTCAGTTTCGTCAACATCGGGGAGCGGACGAATGTCACCGGATCGCGTCGTTTCGCCCGTCTTATCCTCAACGGCGACTACCAAGAGGCGGTAAAGGTAGCCCGGGATCAAGTGGATAATGGGGCCCAGATGATCGACGTCAATATGGACGAGGGCATGCTCGATTCCGAAGCGGCCATGGCAAGGTTTTTAAACCTTATCGCCACCGAGCCGGACATCGCCCGGGTGCCTGTCGTCGTCGACTCCTCAAGATGGCCGGTCATCGAGGCCGGCTTGAAGTGCGTACAGGGCAAACCGGTCGTCAATTCCATCAGCCTGAAAGAGGGAGAAGAATCCTTCATCCACCAGGCCGAGCTCGCCCGGCGCTATGGAGCGGCCATCATCGTCATGGCCTTCGACGAAGAGGGCCAGGCCGGCACGGTCGAACGCAAAATGGCCGTTTGCCAACGGGCCTACGAGATCTTGACCTGTCGCGTCGGCTTCCCACCCGAAGATATCATCTTCGACCCCAATATCTTCGCCGTCGCTACAGGCATCGAGGAGCACAATGAATACGGCCGGGCCTACATCGAGGCGGTCCGTCAAATTAAACAAGCGCTGCCCCATGCCCTGGTCAGCGGCGGGGTCAGCAATATCTCCTTCTCATTCAGGGGCAACAACTCAGTCAGGGAAGCGATCCACTCGGCCTTTCTCTATCAGGCCGTCAAAGCCGGAATGGACATGGGGATCGTCAATGCCGGGCAGCTGGCCGTCTATGAAGAGGTGGATCCGGAGCTGCTGCAACGGGTTGAGGATGTGCTCTTCAACCGGAGGCCGGACGCTACGGAGAGACTTGTGAGCTACGCCGAGACGGTGAAAGGAGAGGGCACACGGCCGGAATTAGCCTTGGTCTGGCGAGATGCTCCGGTAGAAGAGCGTCTTTCTCACGCGCTGGTCCATGGGATCAACGATTACATCGTCGATGATACGGAAGAAGCCCGGGGACAGTTCGCTCAGACTATCGATGTCATCGAAGGACCTTTGATGGACGGCATGAACACCGTCGGAGATCTCTTCGGTTCGGGAAAGATGTTCCTGCCCCAGGTGGTCAAGAGCGCCAGGGTCATGAAGCAAGCCGTAGCCCATCTCGTTCCTTTCCTGGAAGCCGAGTCGGCCGCCACCGGAGCCAGCGCTAGGGGCAAGATATTGATGGCCACCGTGAAAGGAGATGTCCACGATATCGGCAAGAATATCGTCGG
>JBARZW010000376.1:0-1860 GCA_049650305.1 Promineifilaceae bacterium (SeqCode) | reverse complement strand
GCTTCAGGAACACAGAGATACTCGGCGAAGGCCCCGTTGTTGAAACTCAGCCCGAATATTTCGTCGCCTGGTTGAAACTGCTTGAAGTTCGTTCCGACCGCTTCAACCTGTCCCGCCACGTCAGTTCCGAGCACCTTGCGTCTTGGTTTTAATAGCCCCGCCATAAGGCGGGCGATGTACGGCGTGCCCGTCAAGAAATGCCAGTCCAGTGGGGTTACAGAAGACGCATAGACCTTTATCAGCACCTCATCGTCTTGGACGACCGGTTTCTCAATCTCTTCGAGTTGAAGCACCTCGGGTGATCCATAGTTGTAATAGGTTATCGCTTTCATTCGATTCTCCTTAGCGATGGAGCTTTCAGCGTTGTCGCTATCCGGAAAGTTATGTCTTTACTCGCTTCGCGCTTAAGTCTATTGGGCTTCACCGAAGCCGCTCATCATGCGTCTTCACATCTCCTCTGGAGTAAGTGAGCCGTCCCCCATTTGATCTGCCATATTGCTCATCATGCCGCACATCATACGACTCATCATCTTGGGGATTGCTCTGGTGACCAAGGCAAGGGTGATCCCACCTCCTATTGCACCTAGGAGAGCGGCGATAACGTGGCTTCTTATACGATAGTCTGAATCTCCCATCTTTCTGACCTCCAGCCCGCCTTCTCAGGCGGGAATAGACAAGTGAGGCTGCTGCTGTTGACTGCACTCATCAATAGATTAGCCTGTTGCATTTTATACATCACATCATGGTCTCAGCCAGTCGTTTTACATTCAGAAGCGTCTTGCGGGCCATCACAAAGGAGAGCGGTTCGACTACGCCCCTGTTGGCTATGGTCCCCATGCGGCTTGGGTTCCAATCAATGCGCATCCGGAATATGAGTCGGGTCTGCTTTTCATCGATCTGGTTTAACAAAAAAGTCTGGTTTCCGCTGAAGTAGGCCTCTAGATCTGGATCACTCGGGTCGGCCTCTTCTCCAGTGTCCGTGTTCGTCGTGCCCGCCATAGTCAGCTGCCTGTCCGGTTCGATGATAGCGACAGGAAACCCAAAATCGCCTTTGGGCATCGCCTTCACAATATCACCAACTTCGAGCTGCTGGTACTCCGGAATAATCCGGTCCGCGCTGCTAATCCCGCCGTTATCTAGAAGATCATAGCTATACCAGCCGCCGCGTTGGCAACCTAGCTGGACGAACCATGGCCATATGTTCACGGCCGGAGCCTGAACAGTTACCGCCATGGTGAGCTGCGACTTGGGATGTGGTACCAACTCGTCCCCGGGGATCGATTGCCGGTGTTCCTCATCGATCGTCCCCCACCTGCTATACCAGCTCCGGATGAATGGCGACAGGACCACTGTTCCAGCTATGGCAGCGGCTCCCACCACCCCTTCAAGAATGACTCTTAGGTTCATCGTTTTTACCCTTTACCCGCTCTTTGAGTACGAGCAGGAGAGAACAATTAACTGCGCCTTAGGGCGTCCAGTCAAAAACAAGGACAACGAGGAGGAGAGTAACGTTTATGAACACGCCAATGACCAGCCAGCGATGCCAAAAAAGCAGCAGTAACAATAATGAGGTGATAGCTCCGGCAACTGTTAATCCACCCCAGATTTCACGAAGACCGGTGAGTCCGAGCACACCTACACCGGCGGCCACAAACAGCGATGTGCTGGCTATCCAGAGCACCGTGCCAGCTGGTCGGGAGAACGACTCTCCCAGCCCTGCGAGCAACCAGGAGGGACTTGTCCAGAATGTAAATGGTTTCGCGTCAGGATTATCCGGGCGTGGCGCCGCGGACAGTCCAGCATGCACTAGGCCATGGGCGATGAGGAATATCCCAAAGATTACCTGCGCAGCGTTCATAC
>JBARZW010000375.1:0-4342 GCA_049650305.1 Promineifilaceae bacterium (SeqCode) | reverse complement strand
GATGTCGGTTGTGGCACTGGAAATCTGACGCTGCTGGCAAAGACAAGAACCGGCCCCACTGGAAATGTAGGCGGCATCGACCCGTCGCCTGAAATGATAAACGTCGCTCGCCACAAGGCGGAGAAGGACGGTATTGATGTAACCTTTTCGATTGGGGTCGCAGAACAGCTTGATCTCCCGGATGATCATCTCGACGTTGTGTTGAGCAGCCTTATGGTCCACCACCTACCCGGTGAAGAGCTCAAATCCAGAGCGTTTACCGAGATGCATCGGGTTCTTAAACCGGGAGGCCGAATACTCATTGTCGATTTTGAGCCACCTCGAAACCGTTTCGCACGCTGGCTGCTTAAGCCTTTTCTTAAGGGCATGTTGGATTACGATATTCGATCGATTGTTCCCCTGGTGGAAAGTGCGGGGTTTGTTGATGTCACATCCGGCAGAACCGGGCATCGCCTGGCCTCTTTTGTTAGCTCTCGCAAAGATCATGTTTACTAGATCCCTGTGGATCTAAGCCAGCTGCCTGTGACTCACCAGGCAGCCATCTCTGAAGAGCAGCTGGACGAGATGGGCTATATGAACCCTACTCAATAAACCAAAAATCCTGTCTGCCATAATATGAAATTTTCAGTGAGGCCAGCCGCCGAAAGTTGGCCATCGCCAGAGCGGCTATGCTCGCTATATTTGTCCTGAGTGCCATGGTGGGGGCTCCTCAATAACAACCAGATTTGCGCATTTCTAATTGACGTTGACCCGGGGGGCATACAAATAGTAGATCAGATAACTGGAGAAACAGCATTTCTGTCTGAAGCCGATCACTTCGGCGAGCGTACAATAGCCGGTGCACTGTCCCTGCTTTGGAATTTGAGGGTCAGTGGGGGGTATCATTCGTTTGGGCTACGAGCATGATGGCGAGAGCGAGGTGGGAGGGTGATTCAATCGATAACGGCCACGGTGGCAAATACCACCGGTTCGAGTCATCGTGCGGTAGTGTAGTATATTTACTTATGTGGCCGTCACGATATTGAAGCAACTTTCGACCGCATCGTTTCCTGGAGCCCATGTAAAGATTCACCGATCCGCGGCAAGGAGGGGTATTATGATAAGTTGGTTCACCTCCCTGACAGGAGCCATCGCACTCTCATTCGTAGCCCTGCTCTCATTCATAGGTTACGCTTTCCTGGTGTCGCGCTATGTACTTGAGGAACTGACCCCAGGCATAACGGCCGCTGCAGTAGAGACACTTGTCGTTATCGCCATCGTCGGTGGGTGGGGCTGGGGACTTTTGGCAGCTGCGCGAGGCAGCAGGAGTGGTTTGATCGTCGCCTTAGCCTTCAGCGTGCTCCCAGCCCTATTCACGCTCTACGATCTCATTTTTCATTCCCCGATCCCCTACGGCTGGCCACTCGTTCAGATCTCGGTTTGGACTACCTTTGTGTCCTGCGTCATCGCCATCGCTGCGATCGCATTGCAACTAAGGTAGTAGTCCTCTCGAGTCAAACGGCTGGTCGATCAAGGATGCTATTTAGCGGCCCATTTGTGACAGCATTCCCCCTGGGTGTCCGGGGGAGCAAAGGCGGCGGTGATGGCGAATTCCTGGCCTCGGTGGCCGTCGCCCTGGACGGCCGGGGCAATATTTACGTCAGCGATCAGACGGCTAACACCATCCAGAAAATCACTCTCCGTTAGCTATAACGCCGCCAGGGTTAGCAGCCCTAGCTCTGGCGCCGGCAGCCTTCAGTGCCGCCTGCCATCTGGCCCAACCCCCATCATTTGGATAGCGCGCAGCTAACTCAGTCATCTCCGGCGAGACGTTATCCGAGCGTAAGCGAATCATCTATGTGACAGTCTTCCGCTTTTTCGATATTCCTTCAGAGGCGATCTCTACTGCACTGGCTACGATCTCAGCGCATACCGCTGGCCCGCTGGAAGTTGCGTACTCCATCGCTTCCGTTCTATCTGCAAGATCAAAGGTTCGACCTAATTTCTCCTGCAAGATGGCGCTACAGACTGTGCTTCCATGGAGCTCCTCGAAGCGTGCGCAAAACCTTCGGGCCGGTGGGAGGGATCCAATAAACCCTTTCCAGTCCTTGAGATCATCCCTGCCATATACCAGGCCGAGAGCCATCATTGAACCGATCATTGCGCCACAAGTTTCTCCTCGTAGGGCGATCCCGGGAAATGGGGTCAGAGCTTTCAATACTAGACCACCATCAAGATCGTATTCTTCATTCAAGATAGCGAACGAGGTTTGGGCGCAATTGCCGGATTCCAGCAACAACTCCTTTGCCCTTTGAGAGATAGCAGATGGGAGGTTCTCGTCTGGTGAATCTTCGCTTTTGGATATCATGTCATCCTCCATTGGCCAAATAACTTTCGGATAACTATTTATTAAGCTGCCAGGATATGTTGGTCAGGTCGCCACGTCGATCCTCGACAAACCAGCCCCCTCATTCAAGAGGCTAGCTGGCCCCATAGGCAATTGTGACAACAATAGTCGCGATTGTAATTTGTAGCAAACTCAATACAGCAAGAGCCGCAACAGTTTTTCCAGAGGTCTCAAACGCGGAATAGACATGCAGCCAATATAGGGCGACGATGCCGCCAACCAGTGCACCTAAAAGAGCTCCCCAGGCAAGATCTGACTTCCCTACGACAACGACAAGAACGTAGATCAGGAGTCCAAGTAGAACATCGGCGACAACATGCCAACCGATCGCCGATAAAAGAGCCGGCCTGGATCTCCGTTCCCCTTTCGCTTGCCGCCAGATAGGTTCGAGGGGACCATGACCAGCATGGGATAGGCCATGCAGCAGCGTATCGAATGCAACCATCACAAAAGGACCGGCAAGAACTGCGAGAATTGACTGAATCATGCCCTTGCTCCTCTCCTGGTAATTATGGGATAAGGTGCTCGGGATCGCCTAACAATTCATTGAGCCGAGAGTATATTTTGGAGTGAATCTCAATGAATCACAATATATCATACACGAAAAACCTGCCCCTTAACTCATAATCAATGTGGGGAAGGAGTTGAAACCTAACCCAAAGGAATTGAGAAAAGAGACAGCCAGAAAGCCTTCTACCGATTTTGTGGGGTGGAAGTACAAATATTGAATCGAATAGCTTAAGAAACTCGGTTTTGGACTAGGCCAGTCGTTCGGGGATGGTCAACGGCCGATGTAATGTTCCAGCTTTGGAAACCGAGCTGCGATGGGTGTTGCAAAGTTTGGGCTTTGGGAACGACGGCGAAAACGGGGTGGGGGAGAGCGATTCAATTGATACCGGCCGCACCGGCCCGAAGACGCCTCGCTTTCTGTAGATACCGTCAGTTGACTGGGCCGATAATGGATAGCGGGCTGTCTCAGTTTCTCATGTCACTTTACAATGCGGTCGATCTGCCACCATCTTGGGCCGCTTCGGGCGACTGTCACCTGCATTGTCGCCATTACGTGGGTCATAGATCTACAGATCCCTATTTGCTTTATCCCCAATAGCTAGCCCTCCCCGGCCCTCCCCAATTTGGGGAGGGTGTCGCCCTGACCTGACCCCTGAAAACTGAACCACTTTAAATGGGAGGATCCTACACGATCTAAACGATGGTGGATCCTTTCATGAAAAGAAAACGTCACACCGAAGAGCAGATCATTCGCATTTTGGGCGAAATCGAAGCCGGGAAAACAGTGGCCGAAACTTGCCGTGAGTACAATGTGTCCGAATCGGCTGTTTATCGCTGGCGCCATCCGTATCGGGGCATGGGCTGGCATAAGGCGATGTCTCTAAAGGAGCTGTAGAACGAGCTTCTAGCTCGTTTACCGAACAGGGATGTTCGGTCTACCCGAAAGCGCTCGACCGGACGGCCGCGGGGTTTCCTCGAAGGGCCCACTTCGAGCATCGCTGCTTTGACCTGGGATGACATCGGAATAATTGTCATTCTGAACCCTTCGGCAGCGCTCAGTCCTCTGAGCCGCTCTGAGCAGGCTATGTGAAGAATCCCACTCAAGATCACCTTGTGAGCGATCCTATCAAATGGGAGGTTTCAGGGATTCCTCGCAGGCTCGGAATGACAAATTACTGCTATGTTGAAAAGGGGAGATCGCGATCGCGACACGGTCCGGATTGACACCGGTTGATTGTGGGGCATGGGGCTGGCATAAGGCGATGTCTCTAAAGGAGTAGTGGAACGAGCTTCTAGCTCGTTAACCGAACAAGGATGTTCGGTCTACCCGTTGGCTTGTGACGACATCCAGTAGCGGTGAAGCAGGCACAGGGCGCTATCATTACCGGAATGTGTCATGGTAGTCGCGCATGCGAGTAATCATGGGTTGGGCTAGGTAGGTGTGCC
>JBARZW010000374.1:0-5668 GCA_049650305.1 Promineifilaceae bacterium (SeqCode) | reverse complement strand
AGTCACACCTTGGCTATTTGCCGCCAGGCGGTCATGGTTTTCCGGTGACATTTCAACTACTTGCATACCTTGCTGCTCGAAGTAGGCCTTCCACTCCCTGTATCTCCTGTCCGATACCCGTAATGGCCACATCACGATAGGAAATCCGCTTACACCCAGTGCGCCACTGTCTGGACCAAACAAAGGATGCGATGCAATGAGGTCAATATGTTCTGTGGCGTCGAATTCACTAAGCATGACATGGGCAGGATACATTTTCACCGAACACGTATCAAATATAAGAGTTCCGGGCTTTAGGTGAGTTTTGAGCCGGCTGACTGCGGACTCGATCTGATTGATGGGCACACAGAGAAATATCGTGTCGGACTCGGCACATAGCTCCGGTACCGTTCGAAACTCCAATCCCATCTGTTCGGCGTCCTCAGCCAGATCTGCCTTATCGGTCACCAGAACTCGGTGATCTGATCTCAGCAGTTTTGCCCAATATCTACCAAATCGACCAAAACCAATGATTCCGACAGTTCTTTTTTGATCTATCAATTGAAAATACCCTTAATTAACTGTATCGTCATCCGCTTGTGGAAAATTCGCAGGACCAGGCATCCAATTACAAATCAGACTTGAGTCAAGAAAGATTGTAGCACCGAGCAGATCCCCCTGCATTACTCAATCGTCCGATTATATAAAAAGCCAAGACATTTTTTTGCTAGATGATTAAGAAATCAGCCACCTTTGATGCCTTGAGCATATTCGGCCGTAGATCTCTAGCTGGAAGAACATAGTATAACGATGGACTTCTGACAGACTTTTATCTGCAGCGCGGGAAAAACATGCAGCTTTTCGTTTAACAACCTTTGCCAGCGTCTCAATCGTTGACGCAGCCAGTAAAACGAGCGGTCGCGGCGAGGTCGGCCCGTGGGCGGATGATCCGGCGGCGGGTAACGAAATAGCCCCAGGCCAGTAACAATAACGCAGCGGCGAGAAATGCGGTCTGCAATAGCTGGGAACGCACGACTTTGGCCTGGGCTCGAATCTCAAATGCTTTCACCACTGAGTCAAGTTGAACCAGGATGTAGGATGATTCAGTTTGCAAGGCAGGCGCGTCGGCCGGCTGGATGTGGGTGCGAAAGGTGACCGATGTTTGTGCTACTTCATCCATTTGGTTTTGAAGGACTGGAACGGGAGCGGGGGGGAGAAACATGGTGCGACAGGCAGCATCAAGAGTTGGACCTCCATCGGGGAGAGACCGAAGCGTCTGATCGAAACGTTCTAACGACGTTGCCAGCTCGGGTTTATCGGGTTGGGCCAGAGCCAGCCAGGTCATCTTCTGAATCAGCATGCGCTGGCGGCTGGCCATTTTAATGACCGTGGCATCATTGGCCTGGGCTTGTATGGAGGCAAAGGTGGCTCCAACCGAACCGACGACGAGAAACATACTATCTGGTTGGCCGATAGAAATTCGATAATTGAACTGGCGTCTCCCGGGCGAACGCGTATGGTTGAGCTCCGATTTCTGGATATCGGTTAGCTTGTCAAAGGCCGAGTCATACCTTCCATGGCGACAGCCCGCCCAGTTCGTTTGAAATTAAACAGGTCAAGGGTGTGGCTTACCAAAACTTTTTCGACATTGATCATCTTGACACACATGCCGACTTATGCTAAATTGCAGGTTCATTAGGACTAACTGAAGAAGCATGCCAGAAACTGTTACCGTTACCCACCATCAAACGACTAGCACCGGCGGCGCCGGTAGCTGGGTCAACTACTTCTATTTTATGGGCAATAGGGCAGGTATGAGCGTGCTTTGTCGGCAGTAGCCGATAAATCCCAAATTCCACGAAGGAAAAGGGCGCAGAGCATAAGCTCCGCGCCCTTTTTTTATTTTCTGGGCCAAAGCCCAAAAGGAGAACGGGTCATGATTCAACGCCAGCCATTACCAGCAACAAGATGCCTGGGTGTTCGCGGCGCCATCACGGCCGGATCCAATACGGTCGACGGGATTCTAGCGGCAACACGCGAGCTGTTGACTGAAATTGTCGCTGCCAACGGCATCGTCAAGGAAGACATCGGTGGCGTCTTTATTACGACGACCATGGATCTCAACGCCGAATTCCCGGCCGTGGCCGCGCGGCAACTGGGTTGGGAGGACACAGCCATCCTATGTGGCCACGAGATGGCAGTGCCGGATGGTCCATCGCGGACGATTCGCGTCATGGTGATGTGGAACACCTCTCTCGCCGCCCGCGACATCCAACACGTATATCTAGGCGAAGCTCAACGCTTGCGCCCAGACCGGCCAAACGGACGTCTTCCCGCCGATGTCAGCGCAGCTAACGTCCCGATCCCGCACACGGCCAGCACCAGTGAGGAGAAGCTATCATGATTGTAGTTATGTCAATTACCGCGCGCGTCCGTGAAATCGCCGGGGTGACCGATAGAATTCGAGCCATGGGCTATGATGTCCACCTGTCCAAGGGCGAGGAGCGCACCATAATCGGAGTCATCGGGCGTGGACGCCCCCTGGACCGTGACCAGTTAGCCATGATGGCTGGCGTGCAGGAAGTGATGACGGTCAGCCATCCTTTCAAGATCGCTAGTCGAGAATATCACCCGGACGACACGCTGATCCCTTTGAACGGAGTCGTCGTGGGCAGTCCAGACCTTGCGATTATCGCCGGACCGTGCTCGGTCGAGAGCCGGCAGCAGATCGTCGAGACTGCCTTTGCAGTCCGCGAGGCTGGCGCCACCGCACTCCGCGGCGGAGCGTTCAAACCCAGGAGTTCGCCCTACTCCTTTCAAGGGTTGGGCGCGGAAGGATTGGAGTATCTGGCGGAAGCGCACGAAGCGACTGGTTTACCAGTGGTCACAGAGGTGATGGACCCGCAGTTAGTCCCCCTGGTTTGCCAGTACGCGAATGTGCTGCAGATTGGCGCTCGAAACATGCAAAATTATCCTTTGCTTCATGCCGTGGGCGAGAGCCAGCACCCGGTCTTGCTGAAACGGGGCATGAGCAGCACTATCGAAGAGTTATTGATGGCCGCAGAGTATATCCTGAGCCATGGGAACATGCGTGTTTTCCTCTGCGAACGAGGCATCCGTACCTTCGAAAAATACACTCGCAACACCTTTGACATCAATGCGATTCCTCTGCTCAAGCAGATAACTCACTTGCCGGTGATTGCCGACCCAAGTCACGCCACCGGTCGTTGGGAGCTTGTCGAGGCGGTTGCCTTGGGCGCGATCGCCGCCGGCGCGGATGGGCTACTTGTCGAGGTGCATCTTGACCCCGAGAATGCGGCTTCAGACGGCCGGCAGTCGCTCAAGCCGGAACGCTTCGCCTCGATGGTGACCAAGTTAAAGCAACTTGCGCCCGTTGTAGGCCGGCGCATCGTCGAGTCCGAACTCGCCCAGATCCAACCTGCTTGACTAAAGAACCTAAAGAAGACGAAGGACGGGCCCAGAGGACTGAGCTTGTGCACGTGGAGAGAATAAATAGCACCGATATCCATACAACTTACAGAGCAATCTGCCTTCTAGTCATAAAAACCTTCTGATCTTCGCCGCCTAACGAATGAGTTTATGCGACCCGTCTTGCCCTAGATCGCAACAGTCATAATAAACGTGGCTGCCAAGCCGACTTTGAAACTAAGCCAAGATAAGGGTTCGCGTGCATTGATTTGTTATGTCGCTATCTCGTGATTGCGTTTTACATTACGTTTGCTCCATCGTCATTTTTCGATGCCTTATGAGGCAATATTAGCAAATGTGCTTCTTCAATTGTTAGAAGAAGAGTTTGGTATAGAACCGCGAACAAAAGGGATCGAAATCGAATAGGATAGGCGAATAGTCACGTGCGCAGAGAGACGCTTTTAAGGCATTGGAACAGGTTTTCGCTCTGGCGTGAACTGGCCAAGGATCGAGACGAGCATTGATCTGTTATTCCCCTTCCTGAACGACGACGCTTACACCAGTTGCACTACCTCGTACCGTTCGACGATTCTCGATGTGGTGTCGTTCTCGCCGGCCGAACGCGAGATGCTGGCCTCCGGCCGCCCGTTAGCGGCAATGGTCTATAAGGCCGGTCGCCACGGGGCGAGAACCTCCAGCTGCGAGCAGTTTCTATTGGCTGTCCAGCCGCAGTATATGATTGTCTCGTCCAGGGAGGGGAATAGCTACGGTCATCCGTATGATGAGGTATTGGAGAGAGCCTCTGATGTTGGCCCGGCCGTGCTGCGGACTGACGAACTGGGGACGATTGAGGTTGTCAAAAATGGCGAGCGATTGTTCCCTCTAAGCTGATCCCGGCTGGGATCTGTTCCTGACATACACTTCCTGCGGCTTAAGGGCGGCGTAAATGAAATCGTTGACCGGCGTCGGCACCCCAGACTTTACCCCATAGCGTATTAGCGATCCGGTCATGGCTTCCAATTCAAAAATCCGGCCGTCTTGCACGTCTCGTTGCATGGAAGCCGTCGCGTCGCCGGGAAATCCATCAAAAAAGGTCATTGACTTCTGCATGATATCCTCATCCAGATTCACGCCTAAGGCTCGGGCGACTGCCTCGATTTCTTCCATAGCCTGTCGCATCATGGTCATCGTTTCCGGGCAAGAACGGATCTGGGCGGCAGGCAGCCGGACTACGCTGGCAACGCCACTGTATGCTGTAATAAAGAGAAACTTGGTCCACATCGCCTTGCGGATATCATTGGACAATTCTGCCTCGATCTCGGCTTCTTGCATAACTTGATAGATTGCCTGGGCGCGGGCCGTCTCTTGGCAGTTCCATTCACCGAAGGTAAGGGAACGGAATGAGCTAACCTGTTCGATCACCCCAGGCGCTGTCTTGAACGAGACCACGCGACAGAGACCTCCCATAAGACGCTCGCGACCAAGTTTTTCTGCCAATCTTTCGGCCGCACGAACGCCATTAAGCAAGGGGATCACGACCGTCTGTTGGCCAACGACATGCTTCACGGCCTCTATAGCATCGTCAAGCTGGTAGTCCTTTACGCACACCAGGACCAAGTCAGTCGGGCCAACTTTGGTGGCCTCATCCGTCGCTTTAGCGGGTTTTATCAGAAAGTCGCCGTGGACGCTTTTCACCCGTAGCCCATTTTCGCGGATGGCGTCCAGGTGAGCACCGCGAGCGAGAAAAGTAACGTCCTGGCCTGATTTTGCCAGCAGGCCGCCGAAGTAACCACCAACACCGCCGGCGCCGACTATCACGATTTTCATACTTCGTTCGTACCCGTATTGAATTCTACAGCGATGATCGAGTCGCGCCCCCGTCGAACATCAGCGCATGACCGTGTATAAAGGAGGCTGCGGGCGAGGCCAGCCAGGCCACTGTCCGGCCGAATTCCTCGACGTCGCCCATACGTTGTAGAGGGATTGTCGCCGTTACCTTGGCCGTTTCCTGCTCCAGGCTTGTGCCATTCTTCTTCGCCCTATCGGATAGCAGTTGCTTCACTCGCCCAGTCCAGGTGAATGTCGGATTAATTGAGTTTATGCGGATACCCTTTGGACCAAGCTCGTTGGCCATTGACTTGAACATGCCAATTACGGCCATTCGGATCGCATTTGACAGGATGAGGTTGTCAATGGGTTGCTTCACGGAGATGGACTCGATGGCCACAATGCTCCCTGAGCCACGTTCTATCATGTGGGG
>JBARZW010000373.1:0-5618 GCA_049650305.1 Promineifilaceae bacterium (SeqCode) | reverse complement strand
CGCACCTACAAGGTGCGATGCACTTGAACTCCTCCAATCTCGTCAGCCAAATGCAACGCACCTACAGGGTGCGATGAACTTGAACTCCTCCAATCTCATCAGCCAAATGCAACGCACCTGCAAGGTGCATCGCATTGTCAATGAAACCGAATAGAAATCCAAACAGTTTCTCAACAACATCTTCAATATTCTGTAACAACTTCCTGGTATCTTTGGAGCCATGACTCAGTTTACGCTGGCTAAGAATCCGTGATTCTTCCAGCGCAGGTTATTTTGAGATGGAAAGACGAGAAATCCTCATCATAGATGAAGATGAAATCCAATCCGTTTTGTTGCGCGGTATTCTTGACGGCGCGGGCTATGAGGTAGCCGTGATCGCCACAGTAGAGGCCGCGTTGAATCAGATTAGACCAAATTGGCCCGATCTGCTCCTGTTGGCAACCGCGCTGACCGGGCAGGATGGAATAGCCTTGATTCGTTCAGTCCGTGAGGACGACCACCTGAAGGAACTTCCAATAATCGTATTAAGCGCTCAAACGACCAGAATGGATGCTCTTTCCGCACTGGAGAGTGGGGCGGACGACTACATTACTAAACCATTCGGCCAGCTTGAGCTAGTAGCTAGAGTAAGAGCCATGCTTAGGCGGAGACATTCGACAAGAAGGGAAGAGCAAACCGAACTCTCCGCTACGCATGATGGATCCCCTTATAAAACAACGCCTTAGGCATCACGCGGCACGACTGTAACTATCTTAGGAGGTAGCACTATGTTTCGAAAGAAGAAAACCTGGATCATAATCATTGGCGTCGTAGTCGTTCTTGGCTCGGCGTTCGCCTATTACACGCTCACGGGGGCGGCCGACGCCGCCGAAGATGAAGAGCCTCCTCTTCAAACTTCCACCGCGCGACAAGGCGACATCACGATTTCCGCTACTGCAGCGGGTACGGTGATCCCGGCCGATGAGGTCCTGCTCAGCTTTCCTATCAACGGCGTCCTGGTTGAATTGCTTGTGCGCGTGGGCGAAAATGTCCAGGCAGGAGACATTTTAGCCAGATTGAATGATAGCGATGCCCAGAAAGCGATAGTTAACGCCCAGCTCCAAGTGGCCCAGGCGGCGATGAAGACCGATGCCACGGCAACTGAGACCGGCATTAGCTTCGACGATATTAGCATCGAGCAGGCGCGTATTAATCTGGAACAAGCAGAGGATTCGCTGGATGATTTACTCAACTGGGAACCTGACGAAGATGATATCGCTGTGGCCGAAGCCAATCTCGCCGCTGCTGAAGCAGGACGTACCGCCGCAGCGGGACAACAAGCATCATCCTATTATGTAATCCAGGTCGCACAGATCAACCTCGAAAACGCAGGCCAGGATCTGGTCACTGCCCAAGAGAACTACGACGCTGCCTGGGATGAGGCAAGAGATTGGGAGGTGCCCTATGATGAACCGATCTGTGATCCCGGAGAACCTCAACCCTGTAGTGGCACAACCTGGGCACAGAGAATTGAGCGGGATCGGGATTCGGCGACTAGTGCGCTGGAAAGAGCCCAGGAGAGTCTTACTTTGGCCCAGATAGACTATGACCGGACTGTCTCCAGCAGCGCGAGTAGCTCCTCGGCCAATGCAGAGACCAGTTTGCTTAATGCTGAGTTGTCACTGGCCTCAGCTTTGAGCGGACCTTCAGACGAAGATATTGAAGCGGCCCAAATGGCCGTGCGGCAGGCGGAGTTGAATTTACAGCAGACCTTATTGAACCAGGAAACAAACGCTCTGAGCCTGGTTCAAGCCCAACTCAACCTGGAGGCGGCAGAGGAAGCCCTCGAGGATACAGTGCTCTACGCGCCCATGGATGGCACGATCATGACCATCAATGCTTCCGTAGGCGAGAGTGCGGGCTCCGGCATCATTGTTCTGGCCGATCTTGAGCAGCCGCTCCTGGAAGTGTTCCTGGACGAGTCGGATATGAATATGGTGGGAGTTGGCTATGATGTCGAAGTAGTCTTTGATGCCCTGCCAGATGACGTTTTTTCAGGCCAGGTTATCCGAATAGATCCTCAGCTTGTTAATCAAAGCGGGGTGACGGCTGTTCGTGCCCTGGTCCAACTCGACACAGAATCCTTCGCCAAGCCCCAGACTTTGCCCGTGGGCATGAACGCCACAGTAGAAGTGATCGGAGGACAGGCTGAGAATGCAGTGCTGGTACCGGTCGAGTCTCTACGCGAGCTATCACCCGGGCAATACGCCGTATTTGTAATGGAAGACGGTGAGCCAAAGCTACGAATTGTCGAAGTCGGCCTTATGGACTTCACATTCGCAGAAATCCTTTCTGGGGTCGAAGCGGGTGAGATCGTGACGACGGGTCTTGTGGAAACGAATTAGTCCTTGAATAAGGGTCACTGTTGGAGCGACGTGGCATCAAACGCGCCGCGTGCAGAGTTCTAGCAACTGGCAGTAAGCGAAACCCTCGATAGCGATGGAATACGGAACGAAATGATGACAAAGAACACCATTATTCAAACACGCGATTTGCGCAAGATCTACGGCATGGGGGACATCCAGGTAAATGCCTTGGACGGCGTCGATCTAGAGATAAAAGAGGGAGAATTCGTGGCCATTATGGGGCCGTCCGGTTCTGGAAAAAGCACCCTGATGAATATCCTTGGTTGTTTAGATAGGCCCAGTGAAGGGAGTTATATCCTCAATAACATCGACGTTAGCGATCTTGACAAAGCCCAATTGGCCGTCATTCGAAACCAGCAGATAGGTTTCATATTTCAATCATACAATCTGCTCTCCCGTACCAGCGCTTTAGGCAACGTCATGCTCCCCCTGGTTTACCAACGCAGTGGCGCTTTGTCCCATTCCGAGCGCGAAGAAAAGGCTATGGCGGCCCTGGAAGCGGTGGGTTTGGCCGATCGGGCCCATCACGAGCCGACCGAGATGTCGGGTGGACAGCAACAGCGGGTAGCGATCGCTCGCGCCCTGATTAATGATCCCGTCCTTATATTGGGTGATGAGCCGACGGGCAACCTGGATACGAAAACCGGCGATGAGATCATGGGCCTGCTACTTGATCTCCATGGTCGCGGCCGAACCATCGTGATGGTCACCCATGAAACATACATAGCGGAACAGACCGAGCGAAGCATTATCTTGCGGGACGGCCTGGTTGAAAGAGACGCGAAAAATGGAGATAGGAGCAAGTAATATGGAAACTACCAGCGATATAAGCCCATTGCCCCTCCCTGTTTCCGAGGAAAAGATTCAGGTCGGTGATTCGGTCGGACTTATGAGTCCGATCGAGATAACGAAGATCGCCTGGGAAGGGGTCATGCGCAACAAAGTGCGCTCTTTCCTTACTATGCTAGGGGTGATCATTGGTGTCGCTGCCGTCATCATCATGATATCCATCAGCGCAGGAACAGAAGCGACGATAGCCGAGCAGATCGAAGGCCTGGGCGCCAACTTGGCCTTCATTCAGGCAAGCTTCGGCCGCGGTGGCCCCGGTGGCGGAGAAAACAGCGGTCCCATGTTGGTCTTTAACGATGTCGACATCGTAGGCGGTATATCCGGAGTAGTAGGTACATCCGTCGAGCAACAGTCGGTCCAAACGATCAAAGCTGATGGTGTCACTCTCTCCGATGTGGCCATCTTGGGTACCACCCCCGATTTTCCCTCGGTCCGCGATGTGGACATCGCCTCAGGACGCTACTTCAACGAGACAGAGGTAGATCGGACATCCAAGGTGGCCATCCTTGGAGCAGGTTTGGCTGAAGAGCTATTTGGCGAGAGCGATCCTATTGGCCAACCACTGACGGTAGGCACCACGAAGCTGACTGTCATAGGCGTGGCTGATGAAAAAGGAATCGTCGGAAATACAGATTTCGATTCCCAATTGTATGTGCCGATAAGCATCGTCTTCGAGAAGTTCATACCTTCCCAATTCGCGCGTTTTGTCGGCGATCGGGTGCGCATCATTTACGCCCAAATCGACGAGGACGCGGATATGGCAGATGTGATCACCCAGATCGAACTGAAGTTGGCCAGTAGCAAAGGGATTACACTTGAGGAATTGCCCTTTACGATCCAGACTCAGGATGACATCATCGAAACCCAGGGAGCAACAACGGAGGCGTTCCGCAGTTTGTTGGCTTGGGTGGCTGGCGTGTCCCTCCTCGTTGGTGGTATAGGCATTATGAATATCATGCTGGTCAGCGTTACCGAACGCACGCGCGAGATAGGTATCCGCCAATCTGTCGGGGCAACACCTACAGATATTCGCTTTCAGTTTCTAACCGAAGCGCTCATGCTAAGCCTGGTCGGAGGTCTAATAGGCGTAATCGCGGGCGTCGGTGGGTCCATCATTTTTGGCGCTTCAGGCGATATGCGCACAGTCATCGTACCTACTTCGATTGCCTTGGCTTTTGGCTCCGCTGCGGTCGTTGGTATTTTCTTTGGATTTTTTCCGGCCAACAAGGCGGCTCAGCTTGACCCAATTGAAGCGCTTCGGCACGAATAACAGTAAATACGAGACAGAGATAATGAGATATCAGTAATCGACACAAATTCGAAGATTAAACCGGTAAGGAGAGAATCAATGACGAGAAAAAAAACTATCACTATACTGGCCGCCTTGGCCATATTGGTACTGGTCGCCTGTGGCGCTGACAGTGAGTCGGGCGCCGAGACAGATGCCGGTACTCAGCCCGAAAGTCAGGTCGTCGAACAAGTTGAGACATCAAGCTCTGATGATATTCAGTTGTCAGACGATTACGCCGATGCTTTGACCATCGAAGGACAGCTGGCTCTGGGCACGTTCGAGCTAGAAAACACAGACCAGGCAGTCAGCGAGGAACAGGCTACTGAGTTGCTCACCCTGTGGCAGGCATACCAGAGTCTGAGCAATAGCGACATCGCGGCCTCTGCGGAGATTGAAGCGGTCCTTAATCAGATTCAGGACACCATGACTGCCGATCAGATCGCCGCCATCTCCGAGATGAAGCTGACCGCTGATAGTATGACAGCTTTGATAGAGGAAGGTGGCCTGGCCTTCGGTCGGGGCGGTTTTGGAAATCGTGGTGGCGATGACCGTGAGGGCGGTTTCGCTGGTGGGGCTTTCCCTGGTGGAGCTTTCCCTGGTGGAATCCCGGGTCAAGGACCGGGTGGCGGTGGATTCCCTGGCGGAGGACCTGGTGGTGGAGGATTTGGAACCCTCAGTGAGGATGATATCGCCACGCGACAGGCCCAATTCCAAGGAGGAGACTTCAGGGGTATCGGGGAACGGATGCTGACAGGCGCTGTTATAGGGCTTCTGCAGAATAAGACCGGAGAAATTCCTGAGCCCGAAGGCATATTCGCAACGATCTATTCAGTCATTGGCAAGGAAATTGGCCTGAGCGTCGACGAGCTGCAGTCGCAGACGGCCGATGGCCTCACCCTGGCCCAAATTATCGAAAATAACGGTGGAGATACTGAGGCCATCCAAACCAAGATGACCGAGGTGTTGTCAGATTCAGAACAGTTTCAAGGTCGTGACATGGATGCCTTTATCAACAACTTACTTGGTCTTGGATCCTAATGTCGGTCTGCCCTCCCGGATGAAGCCTTCTTCAT
>JBARZW010000372.1:0-12199 GCA_049650305.1 Promineifilaceae bacterium (SeqCode) | reverse complement strand
TGAACGCGTGGTGACTGGAACAGGCCAAGAAGTCTCATAAAGGTAGCCATCGGCGAAAACCGTGACACCTGACGAATGGGTGATAAGAATTTCGCGCGGGCCGAAGCGGGCCAGTTGGCGAGCAGCCAGCCGTAGATCCGTCTCCCCCGTGAGCAATTTAGCCTCCGCGCGGTCTACCTTGAGATAGACAACATAAGAGAGTCCCTCTTCCATCTCAAGCCATTCGCGAAAAACGAGATGACCATTATCACGAACACGCACGAATCCCTGCACATCGAGTGCCACCGGGCCGCGCTCAGCCAACATCTTAAGCAATGGCAGATCCACTTCACCGGCAATATTGGGCGTGACGAGAACAAGACGGGGCGTTATGTCAGGGATATCCTCCCGGCCAAAGGGGCCGGCAAAGCCCAGTGGCTTGCAAATACGCCGTTCCATATTAGCTGAGTTGTGATATTTTTTATCCCTGATGTCTCTGGCGCCGGTGTGGCAAAGAGCTGTACCCCGGCCTGTTCCAGCGTCTCCAGGCGCGCAAAGTCGTCCGGGTGCAAACGAGTGACGACGGCCACTTTCAAGCCCAGGTGGCGCAAGGGGATGCTGCCGTAGTAAACGCCGCCACCAGAGGAAACCTCAGCCCGGCCATCCACCACCAGAATATCTTTGGCGAAGTGGCCGATCATCAAGATATCAGTCTCAATCGGTAAAGCCATCATCTCCTCGTTCTGCAAATTCATCTACGGCATCTTCAGCGCTGATAGGTTCGCCATAGCGTTCGCTCAGTTCGTACTGCCAACGCGAAATCCAAATGTACAGGTCTGCCTCGGTGCGTCCCGGGAATTGCTGCAGAATTCCCTGTTTATGGATCGCGCGAATAATGGGCTGGTAGACATTGTCGTACCAACTGCTGACCGCTTCTTCAGCCGCAATTTCCCGTTCAAGCTCCTGGCCCAGGTAGTAGCGGTGGTTCGCAATATGCTCGAGTAAATCGCGATACCGTCCTGGGGCGGTCAATTCAATGTGCTGATCCGGGCGCAGCTTGTTGAGGCCCGTTTTTTTTAGGAAGGTCACATATCCTTGCTTGATGAGCAGGTCATCCAGGTCATCAGCGGGGCTGAGGGGTACAAGGCTGGGATATTCCCACACGAAAGCCTCGATATCCGATGCGCCCTGGGTGCGGGCTATAGAGACCCGATGGTTGCCATCGCGCACGAAGAAGGCATCTCCTACTTTGTGAAGCTCCACGGGCGGCAGGCCGCCCTCTTTCACCCGGTCCTCAACGGCGGCCCAACGTTCGCGCAGCCCATCTGAACGAGGCAGAAAGGTCCGCGTGAAATCCTGGTAGCGCCCCACACTTCCCACAATCTGAGCCAGCGGCACCTCCTGCAGGCCCTGGAAGCGGCGATCGCGGAGATGCAATTGCTCGCGCACTTGTTCGAAGGACAGCAAGTCAAGCGATTGGCGCGTGACGAGGGCCAGGATTCTTAGGATGAAGGCCTTGCGTCGCGCGCGGTCGAAATCACGCAGGGAGTCTTGTTTAGGCGACATGAATGGGTACCGGAGCCTACTCAAGAAATTCCGAGTCGCTCATCAAGCGACCTATGCCCACAAGAGTGACTTTTCGGTTTCCGGATCGAAGAATTGCACCTTTTCCGTGTTGATCTGCATGTTCACGGTATCCCCAATTCGCACGCCTAACTTCGGATCGGCCAGGATATAGAGGTGCGTATCGCCGGCTATCACATCGAGCAAGTCGTCCCGGCCAAGAGGCTCGACCAGGTAGGTTTCACTGGGAATGCCAGCGCCATTGCCTGTACTGAGCCCGGTCGAACTGTCTGTCCCGGCCAAGATGCTGATGTCTTCAGGACGAATTCCCAGGATTACTGTGCCCCGACCGGCCGCTTTCGCTCCTCGCTCGGCCGGAACGGCCACCTGGAAGCCCCGACGACGTGCATAATAGTCGCCATTTTCTTGAACAACCTCCACTTCGACGAAATTCATGGGTGGATTGCCCACGAAACCGCCGACGAACAGCGTTCGAGGCCGGTCGTAAAGCTCGTCGGGTGGATCGTATGCTTGCAGCTTGCCTTCTTGCATCACGGCTACACGATCGGCCATGGTCATGGCTTCCACCTGGTCGTGCGTGACGTAAATGGAGGTGACGCCGAGTTCGAGTTGTAGGCGCTTGATCTCACCACGCATCGACAGGCGTAGGCGCGCATCCAGATTCGACAGCGGCTCGTCGAACAGCAGCAGTTTAGGCTCTTTGACCAAAGCTCGGCCTAGCGCCACACGCTGTTGCTGGCCGCCGGAAAGTTGGGCTGGCTTCCTGTCCATCAGATGCCCGATATCCATCATATCGGCCACCTGCTGTGACCGCTTCCGCATTTCCTCTTTGGGCACCTTCTGCAGTTTAAGCGGGTAGCTGATGTTCTGGTATACCGTCATGTGGGGATAGAGCGCGTAACTCTGGAACACCATACCGATGTCGCGATCCTTCGGCGCCAATTGATTGACAACACGGTCGTCGAAAAGGATTTCGCCCTCCGTCGGTTTGTAGATACCGGCGACCATGAGCAAAGTGGTGGTCTTGCCACAACCTGAAGGCCCTAGAAAGGCGACGAATTCGCCGTCCTTGATGTCCAGAGTGATGGCGTCGGTGCCCACGACAACTCCCCAACGCTTGGTCAGATTCTCGAGTTTGACTCGCATCATAATCTCCTTCTGCATTCTTTGTTGTAGAAAATGTCACGGTTGAAAATTACGCACCGCCCTTGGCGCCGCCAGCATAGACATTTAACAACAGGTCCTGTGTGAAAATGAAGAATATGGCCACCGGAATAAGCTGAAATAAACCAACGGCCGTCACCATTCCCCACTGCACTGCCACTGTATCGCCCATGAAGTTATTCAAATAGACGGACAGGGTGGCGTTTTGCCCCGCGCCAATGGTGAAGGTTTTGGGTATCAGCCAGGCATTCCAACCCGAAATGAAGGCAAAAATGGCCAATGCGGCAATACCGGGCTTGATGGTGGGCAGTAGGATCTCCCACCACACACGAAAACGCGAGGCGCCGTCAATCAGAGCCGCCCGCTCCATATCCCAGGAAACATTATCGAAGAAGCCTTTCATAAGCCAAATGCCAAATGGCAACTCGAAGCCAACCATCACCAGGCCAACCCCTAATTTGGTATTGTATAAATTCAGTGCGCGCAACACAAAGAAAATGCCGATGAGCAAGGTGACGCTGGGAAAGGCGTGCAAGATTAGGGTCGTCGATAGAAAAGACTTGCGGCCCCTAAAATTCTGCCGCGAAAGCGCGTAGCCGGCCAGCGCCGAGACGATAACCACGAAAATTGTCATTGAGATGGCCACTAAGAAAGTATTTAATGTAACTCGCCAGATGCTGGGATAGCCACGGCCAAAGGGAGGCTCGAATAGGAAACTCCAATTGTCCAGAGTAAACCCCGTTGAGCGTAATCCCTCTGTGCTGACGGAGAAGGAATTGAGTATCAACCAGAAATAGCCCACGAAGATGGGCACAACGGTGACGATCAATATGATATAAGGGACGGCTGCGCTCAATTTTTGTCGAATGGTCATTTTATGTTCTCCCACATCAAAGCAGATCGATCTTTGGCTCTTCAACCAATTCATCAAACTTGAACACCCGCATGTAGACGATGGCCGCCAAAACGCCTATGATGACCAGGATCACCGCCCAGGCAGAGCCATAGCCCCACTGGTTGTTGCCAAAGTAATTAGACAACGCCCGGTGATAGGCCGTCAACGCCCACACCTCCGTGCGATATAATCCCGGCCCACCATCCGTCAGCAGCAGGATTTGCTCAAACGACGTAAGCAGGGAAAGAGTCTGGTAGGTAATAACGAACAGGATTGGCCACTTGATCATGGGCAGGATCACATTACGAATCGTTTGAAGCTTCGATGCTCCATCCACCTTAGAGGCCACCAAATAATCACGGGGAATAGCCTCGATCGCCGAAGTGAAGATGATCATGCCAAAGGAAGCGCCGATCATCCCATTGGCAAAGATCACAAAAAACCAGGGCGAGGCCTGGATCAGGTCAGCGCCACTACTGAGGCCCAGAGGAACCAGCAGCTGGTTCAGGATGCCATGGGGCTCGCGGGAGGCCATCCGCTGCCACATCATGATGTAAACGACGACGGGGGTGAGCCTTGGCAGCAACCACATCACGCGAAAGGCGAAGCCGGCGCGGCGATTGATGCTGGTCGTGAGTAAGGCGATCATAAGGGCGCTGCCAAAGTTGAAGAGCGCCATCGTGATCAGAACATAAAAAATAGTGTTGCCGAAGATCTTTGGGAAGAATTTATTGCTAAAAATCCGGGTGTAGTTATCCAGGCTCCAATTGGATGGTAGCCACCATTGCAACGTGCCGAAGTTGGACGCTTTCAGGTCGGAAAAGCTCAGTATGAATAGAATGAATACCGGAATGAAGAAGAACAGGATAATCAAAAGGCCGGCCGGCCCCAGAAACCCATAGGCTTCCAGTTGTGAGCGAAATCGTTTCACCTAGACCCTCCTTACCTGAAGATGCAGGCAAAAGGGGGGGGAGGCCTCCCCCCCTCTCGATTGCGTATCTGACTTCCTACCGGATGATTATCTCATCCCCCAGTTCGTTCTGAAGTCCTTCCAGGACCAGATCCACCGCTTCTTGCGCGGTCAGGTCGCCCGATTGCACGGCGGCCAGGGCCTCGTAAGTGATGGTCGAGTACACTCCCCAGTTGGGGTTGTTAGGCAGGAAGGTAGTGTAGTCCAACATATAAAGCACGTCGGACAGGAGGAAATCCTGCGTGTACGGTTCATAGTCGGCCTGTGACTTTAGGATACCCAGGTGGGTGCTGTTGATGGCGTGCCGGGTATTGGCCTCGTCGGTGGTGGCTTTGGCGATCAGGGCCAGGGCCAGGTCGGGATTTTCGCTTTGGGCGCTGATCAGGTAAGCCAATGGATGAGAGAGCGTAACTGGTGAACCACCCTCGGCCGCCGGGTAGAGGCCGTAGCCCCAGTTCTCGAACTGGTAGGCCTGGCCGCCCAGGTCGCCCGTCCATTGATCGGCCCACTCGGCCCACTGCCATGAACCCCCGGCCCAGAACACTACTTTGCTGCCGGAGACGCTGGGATGGAAGCTGCCGCCCCAGTCGCCGGTCAGGAAACTATGGGCGCCATCGCCGGTCAGTCCGCGCTCAAAGAACTCATAGAATTTGAGGCCGGCCTCGGTGTCGAAGACCAGATTGCCGGTATCGGCATCAATAGTCTCTCCACCGTAGGCATAGTAGAGGGCGGTGAAGTCAGGGCCATTGCTAGGTCGCATCCAGAAGCCCATGCCGGGTTCTACCACGCCGGCGGCGACGGCCGCCTCGGCCGTTTCCAGCAAGTCTGACAAGGTGAAGTTGCCGGCCGTGATTTCGTCGGCCAACCCTTCAATGCGGGCTTCGTCCCAGCCGGGCACCTGTACCAGCAGCGTCTTGTCCCAGTAGACCGGTCGAGACTCAACATCCTGGGGGATACCCCAGCGCTGCCCCTGGAAGGTGACGGAATCCCAGAGAGAGTCAATGACATTGTCAAACTCAGGATAGTTGCCCATCAAATCATCCAAAGGGATGATGCGGCCGGCGGTGGCTTCGGTGCCGATATATTCGTGACCGGTCAGCAAGATGTCAGCCGCCTGGCCATCCGCGTAGGACAGAGCAAACTCCTGCATGATGTCGCCAAAGTCGGTGTTATCTTGAATGGTTTCGAGGTCCACGCGGCGGCTATCTCCTGCGACATGTAGGTCGGCATTGACATCAGCCACGGCGTCCAGCAGGTTATTGCAGCGCCAGTCTTCCGTCGGGGGCTTAGCGCGGCAGCGGGCGACGATGGTGACCAGTTCAAGGTCAGCAGGCACTTCAACCTCTACCTCGACAATGCGGGTAACTTCAACCTGTTCAGTGATGGATTCGCCTTCAACAATACGGGTGACTTCAACCATTTCTGTAATCGTCTCACCCTGTACCTCGACTATACGGGTAACTTCAACGGGCTCTGTCTCACCACAGGCTGCTAACAGCAACCCCAGCAGGAGCAGCGCCAGAATAACGGGTTTACTCTTTTGCATCTTTCTCTCCTCATTACACTTATCGATCCTGTAAAATATAGTCATCACTCATGCTATGAACTTTCGATAACATCACCTCCCTGTGAAACGTAGATAGTAGATAATTAACAAACGCCATCGTATGCTAGATTGGACTGTTTGGCGGAGCTGTTGACCCGCGGATCACAAGCTCTGGTTCTAAAACTTGCGCCTGGATGTTCCCCTGGCTTTGAATCAGACTATACAGCATTTTAGCCGCGCTGCGGCCAATCTGATAAATGGGCTGCCGCACTGTTGTCAATGACGGATGGTAGAAGTAGGCGATATCCAGGTCATCGAAGCCAATGACTGACAAATCCTGCGGCACATTGTAGCCTTTTTGCTGTAAAGCGTTGATCGCGCCAATGGCCGTCATATCATTGAAGCAGAAAACGGCCGTCGGCGGCTCGGCCAGCGCCAGCAATTGGGCAACTGCGCGAACACCCCCCGTAAACCACTCGTCGCCGGCAATAATGTAGCGCTCATCTACGGTAATCCCATACCCATTAAGCGTCTCCCGGAAACTGTTGAGCCTCAGCCGGGCGTTCTCTGAGCTAAACCCCTGCCGAATAAAGGCGATGCGACGGTGCCCAAGTTCGACAAGATACTCGACGGCGAGACGCGCACCCAGGACCTTATCGGCCGAAACGGAAAAAGGGTAATTGGGGCAGTTGATTAAGACGACGGGCATGGAATCGCTGTGGGGGAGGGATAGGTATTCGTTTTCAACCAGGGAACCGGAGACGATAATGCCCGCAAACCGTCTTTCATAGAATATATTGAAGAGCTCCAATTCACGCTGTTTATCTCGATAAAAACTGCTGACAAAAACCTGGTAATTGTTAGCAACCGCAACATCCTCAATGCTTGCAACAATATCGGAGTAAAAAGGGTTCAGGAAATCAGAAATGGCCACACCGATCGTGGCGGAATGTTGTCCTACCAGATCGCGAGCTATGGCGCTAGGGACATACTCCATCTCTTTGGCTAATGTCCGGATCTGTTTTTTGGTTTTGTCACTAATGCGAGGATGGTTGTTGAGGGCACGGGAGACGGTTGAGGGAGAAACATTCGCCTCTTTGGCAATGTCTTTTATTGAGACGGCCATAAACTTCTGCCTTTTGGTGTCTCAGAATCACCGCTCAAACGCTAACAAAAAGGATGAAAAATTTTTAACGATGGTGTATGCAAACGTTTGCACAAACAATATTCTATTCTATGCCTTTTGTCAAATCAAAAACCAGCACGTATTGCAGCAGCACGAGGCGAATATTGTTGATTGAGGATTTAGGATTTTAAAAAGATCTACGAAAAAACCCATGCGAAACATTCGGTCCGCCCTGCCCCTCAGTTCCCCACACTCTTCAATTTGCCCTTAAATCTATCTTGGAGGCTCCCCACTTCCAGCAGCAATGCGTGGCAATTCTGAAACAGGGTTCAAGTCCAATCCAGCGCCGCAAGCAGTCGCCAGCCAATAACCTGCTCGACCGCCTCCAGAAACGTAAGCTCGGAGCCTTGGCTTTCATGGTTGACTTCCACGTTCCCTTTGACAACAACCTGGCCGAACGGGACGTCAGAATGGTAAAGGTTAAACAGAAAGGCTCCCGCGCTTTTCGTACGATCGAGCGTGCCAGGACCTTCTGTGCCATCCGCAGCTACATTTCAACGGTGAGTACCCAGGGTGGCAATGCCATCGACGCCCTTCAAGCTGCATTGGATGGAAACCCATTCATGCCTCTTGCTTTTGCAACTTAGCCTGAATAGGTACCAATTTTTTTCATCGCAGTCAATCTTCCTAGCATCCTGAAGTGCTAAATAATCGCCCTAATTGCATATGCAAGCATCCTGGCACTATGAAACTATGGAGCCGCACAATATGCAGGCTCTTATGGATTCTCGATCTCGCTCAAATAGTTCGTGATTCGAATGACCTCACCCACGATCATCGTCGGCCCATCTGGGCCGGGAATCAAGCGCCCAGGAGTACCTTGTCCGGTAGAGATGTACAACGAGCCGTCCGGGCCAATGGTAACGTTGGTCGGCGCATCGAGCCCGGTTGCTAGAACCCGCGGCGGGCCGCCTTTACTCGGGAAAAGTGTGACCCGCCCGCTGAACCGTAAATAGCCACCATGAACGAGGGGCGCATGCGGGTCGAAAAGATCGAAAGTGCTGGGAAGTAGATCGGTCGAGGTAGCAGCCAGTTCGACAACAATAATATTCCCGGCCTCATCCATGGCCACGTCCACCGCTGTTGTCAGGTCAGTGATCTCGTCGGTGAGCTGACCAGTCTCAGTGTCGACACGCACTATTTTGGCATCGCCATCGACAAAGGGGATAGTCTCGCCTGTCTCATTGTCCTGAACACGACCAGAGAACAAAGCAACAAGCACGTCACCTGTTCGCGGATCTAGAGTCAGGCCGGCCGGGACAGCTTGCTGGCCGCTATCCAGAGGCGGCAGGATTACGATCTCACGCAGCTCACCCTCGAGCGGAATCTCAATAAGTGTGTTGAACCCACTTTCGACTGCGAAGATTTTGTCCTGGCCCAGATTGAACGTGATTCCGTTCATATTATTACGGCCCGCAAGGCTACGACCGACGGATTTCGCCGGGCTAATCTCGTGCAAAGCCATTTCACCAAAGCCGCCGTCGTCCACGGAGAGGAAGATACGCCCATCACGGTGCAGCAGCACGTCAACAGGACCCCCAACCTCATCTCGACCAGTGTCGTATACTTTAAGTGCGTTGTAGGAGGGCAGATGGCTGAACCAGCGCTCGGCCTCTCCAGTGTCGTTGAAATCGCCGTCGTCGTTAATGTCCGTAAACCGGGTGAATTTGCCGTCCCCCGAGGCGGGATCGGCCGAATAGCGCCCAGTGCCTGCCTCAGCGACAAATAGTTCGCCGTTCGGACCTATGGCCACGCCACGAGGGTTCTCAAGCCCCGTGAGAATGAGCTCTATTTGGGGTGTGCCGGCTGCTGAATCCCGTATACTCTGTTGAGAGGATCTTCCGCAGCCAGTCAGGGCTACGAGGACCATACTGAGTGTGAGGGCGACCCAGGAAGGGCTTGTCATGTTGGCCTGGCTAATACCGCAGCAGAGATTGTTCCGTCTTCAGCTCGAAGAAATGACGGAGCCTCACTCTCGTCAATCACCACGAACCCTTTCCGACCGTACAAGGATTGAAGGTAGTGATGTGAGATGCAGAAGTACTCTCTGTCACCTATGAAAAGCTCAGCGGTCTCCAATAACTGGGTGCCTATGCCTTGCCTCCGCATTCTTGCCGAGACGCGCATTCCTCGCAGGACAAGCCGACTGTTCTCCTCACACAAACGAACAGCCCCACAGAACTTCCCGTCGTTTTTAGCTATAACTATAACATCGGTAGGCCTGATAGTTGGCCTGTATTCATTGGCACGGTAGAACGCGGCGATTCGCCCCATTTCATCAGTGTGGGCCTTCATTGTTCTGACCATCGCCTTGTTCCGCCGCCCAACTATTTGTTGAGCTGCCAAAATATTTTGCAATAAATATCGATATATCGCAACATTTTGCACATCGAGAATCAACACCAGTTTATGATCAATGTAGGGAAGAAATTTGAACCACATTAAAGGAATTAAGCAAGAAGATAACTGGTACTTCCTGTGCCGCTTTAGCACGATGGGGAATACAAATACTAAATCGAACCACTATGGAAACTTCATTGTTGGCTTGTGCTAACCTCTTGGGCTGCCGTTCAATAGCTGATGTACTGTCTTAGCTAAGGAAAATGTGGGTCAATGGGGAGATAAAAATACCTGATGATGTAGATTATCCACTTGATGAGTAACATTTCAAAACGGGTGCGGAAAACGTTGCTAACGCTATCGAGATATCCTTAACGGTTCAGACAGAATTCTGAAACCTAAAAAACGTTACACGACTTCTGACAAAGCTATGTGCCAAGCGCCTCAGCGACCTTCATCTCCCTCGCCCAGGTGCCCTCGTAATCGTCTGTGGCCACTCATCGACCGCAAGACCCTCCAGTCGAGCAGTCGCTTCTCGGAACTGTCGGTAAAGCGTTTCATCGTAGATCCGGGCGTAAATTTCGGTAGTATTTAGGTGTTGATGGCCTAGTATCTTCCGAAGCGAGTGAATGGGCATGCCCTGATTCAGCAGCCGCGTGGCCATCGTATGTCTGAGCTTGTGCGGCGATACATCAACGCCGGCTTTTGTTCCGTACTTCCTCAATCGCCGCTGGATTGTTCGAGGAGTTGGCGAGCGCAGATGGAGCACAAAGACGCGCTCCTCATTCGGCAGCTCTGGTCGCCAGCCCAGATAGCGGTGGAGCGCTTCAACCAGTGCAGGCGTCAGGAATACGACCCGATCGTGGCCGGATTTGCTGCCACGCACAATCGCTCGTTCCGCGGCCAGGTCCAGGTCATCAAGCCCCAAAGCCAACAGCTCCGAAAGGCGCATCCCGGTATAGGCCAGGATCAGGAACCAGGCCCGGTCGAAGCAGGCGCTGTAGGCGTCGGCCTGGGCGCTCTCAAGGACCGTCTTCTCCAGGCGACGATACTCTGGTTCGGGCAGGTATCGGGGCAGGGCAACCCCTCCCTTCTTGGGTGACTCGACCCGAAACAAACCAGGATCTAGATGACTTCCGCGCGCCTCCACGAAACGCAGTAACATGCGCACCAAACCCAGGTTGTGGTCAATTGTGTTCTGGCTCACGCCATCCTGACATCGAGCCTGGATCCAGGCTTCCAGGTCGGAACGGCGGAAGGTCTCCCAGCCTTCTATCTGACGATTGGCCGCCAGCCACGCCCAGACTCGCCGGATGGCGCTAATCATGTTACCGGCAATTCGATAAGCTGTCTGCGGTCGCCAGGTGGCCAACGCCAGCTGATATAAGCCTCGAAAGCATCCCGAAGCCAGGGGGGTAAGCTCGAATCTGCCAATCGCCGACGCAGTTTCTCAAGTTGGGCGGGCGACGCCGTGGTCGGTTTTCCCGGCAGGATGGGCTGTGGCGGCTCGGAATCTGCGATTTGGTCTTGAATGAGCGTGTTCTCAAGCCGGGCCATGGCTGCAGCGAAATCGGCACGGACAGTGGGGTCAGCGCCGTCTATGTAACGCTGGGTTGTATGTAGATGGCTATGGCCAAGCAGTTTTGACAGGCTGTCCACCGGCAAGCCGGCCTCAACTAGTCGTCGGGCAAAGGTATGTCTCAACTCATGGCAGCTGCCCTGGACACCGGCGACCAGGCAGTGTTGCTTGAAGCGATACTGGATTCCAGAGACGGTGATGGGTTGCTTGCGCCAGTTTAGAAAGATGCGGTTACTTGCGGCACTGGGACGCATTTCCAGCCAGTCCTGCAACGCGCGCCAGAGGGAAGGCGTTAGCCACACAAT
This sequence comes from Promineifilaceae bacterium (SeqCode), assembly GCA_049650305.1. Lineage (GTDB taxonomy): Bacteria > Chloroflexota > Anaerolineae > Promineifilales > Promineifilaceae > UBA11865. The sequence continues at coordinate 651 of JBARZW010000372.1, read as the reverse complement.
CCGTTCCTTGTCTCCTTTGCCGTGAACGCGCAGTTTGGCCAGGCTGCTTGGCGTGATGGACTCCTCAATGTCATCCAGTTGTAGGGTGGAAACTTCACCTACGCGCAAGCTAGCGCCAACCATGAGACCAAACATCGCTCGGTCTCTTTCATCAGAAATAACGGCGAATATCTTGCTTACATCTGCATCCGAGGCATCTCGAGGCAAACGGGAACCGGTCTTGAGTTTATGCCGTCGGTTAATGACCGGATTGGGCCAGTGATGTTCTCGTCTTTCTGCGGCCAGCTGCTCAAAGAAGGAATGAATGCAGGCCAGCCGGCGATTGATAGTGGCGGGGCTTAGACCTTGGGTGATTTGGTAATCGACAAAGGCGTCGATATCTACCGGTGTAACGTCCTTGGCCGCTTTGTCGCCGATGACGCGTATGAATATCCTGAGGTCGCTGAGGTAATGTTTCGGTGTGCTGCTTTGACTAAAACGACGGTTGAGGTATTGCTCGAAGCGAGCCAGTGCCAGTTCCACATTGGCCTCCTCTGCATGGAGGTAGGTTTAATCCTACCTCAAGAGAGGCCAACTCAGTGTAACACCTATTTGATGACTCGCGTGCTCCCATTGGCAAACATACGGCCTGGGCCTATTGCCACGTGCCTA
>JBARZW010000371.1:0-11984 GCA_049650305.1 Promineifilaceae bacterium (SeqCode) | reverse complement strand
ATGGCTTATTCAAACTGGCGGTGATCGTGCAGCAGATTTATTATCGCTATGAGAGAGGGTACACTCAGGATCCTAGGTTTGCCGGTTTGAACGCCGCTGTCCGAGCTTGCGGCCGGATGGCCATACGATCCATCGACAAAGGGCGAATCGATCAACTGCCATAACAGGAATTTTGTCCCAATCGCCCAAGCCCAGTCCGCTGGGCCAGCCCCTTGCCCCAAGCCGATTTCCTATCGCCCAAGCCCAGTCCGCTGGGCCGCCCAGTCCACTGGGCCTACCCCTTGCTACTTGCTCCCTTCCCTTTGTACCTCCCGCCCCAACCGCAAGACCTCACGAACTAGAAGATCGAAATCCTCTCTTCGGCTCCGGTGGTTGGTTATTGCCGCCCGGATAGCGAATTTACCCTCTATCATCGTACTCGATGGGACGGCTTTCCCTCCCTCGTGTAGTCGAAGCAGAAGCTCATTGTTGATGTCGTTTAAGGCGTCATCGTCAAAACCTGTGACTCTGTATCGGAAACATACGACATTCAAGGGCACCGGGGCCAGTAGCTCCAGCTCCGGTACCTCCTCCACGAGGCCTGCGAGATATCGTGCCTGGTCTACGTTCTGCTGGATGAGGCGGCCGTACTTCGTCAGGCCGTGCTCCTTAAGTGACATCCACACCTTCAGCGCTCGATAGCCTCGGGTGAGTTGGACGCCATACTCGCTGAACCAAGCCCCTCCGGCGGCTAGGCCCCGGTCGCTATGAGTTAGATAGTCCGGTAGTAGCGAAAACGACCGGCGGTGCGATTCTTCGTTTCGCACGAGGGCACATCCGACCTCGAAAGGCATATACATCCATTTGTGCAGATCGAATGCCAGCGAATCGGCGCGCTCCATGCCAGAAGTCAGTGGATCTAGATCAGGTGAAAGAGCGGCTAAAGCCCCAAAGGCGCCGTCCACGTGGAACCAGAGACCTGCACTCTGGCTTATATCGGCCAGGCGATCTAGATCGTCGAAGGCGCCTGTGTTTACAGTGCCCGCGCAGCCTACGATACAAAATGGCTCATGTCCGGCCGCCTTATCCTGGGCAACGGCTTCCTCAAGTTCTCGAACATCAATTTGAAACTCGGCATTGACCGGAATAATTCTCAACGAGTTGCTCCCCAATCCCAAAAGCTCAACTGCCTTCTGGACGGAACTGTGGACCTCGCTGGAAGCATAAACCATCATGCGCCGTTGTGTTCCGCCCAGGCCATGTTTGCGTAAATTGGTTTTCGCCATCGTGTTGCGAGCAACAACCAACCCGACCAGGTTTGCCATGGATCCTCCGCTAACCAACAGCCCGCTGGCATCGGCCGGGAAACCTAGCATCTCTTTGCACCAATCCAGCACCTGTTCCTCGACATAGACAGGCGCGTGTTCCCCACCTCCCATGTTGGGGTTCAACCCGGAGGCTAGCATGTCAGCCAGCATTCCCAGTGGCGTCCCAGTACCCATCACCCATCCCCAGAAACGTGGATGGATATTGCCCGCACTCTCGGTCAGGACGTTTTCCAGGAAATCCTGGTACACCTTCTCCGGATCTTGGGGTTCGCGGGGGGCTGGTTGGCGAAGATACGTCTTAACCTCCTCTGGAATGGGTTGCCAAACCGGCCGTTCTCGGACTTTTTCGAGAAGGGTCATCATGTCATCCACCATCCTGTGGCCCAGGGCGCGCATGGCTGGCCAATCTGCTGGATCCAAGGATTCTTCAGGTGTTTCTAGCGTAAACTGTTCCATCAAGTTTCTCCTGTCGTTCAAGGTTTGAATATCTATCACGGCCTTCCGGGCAACGCGTGCCTCGCCCCAACCCCATCCCCATCCCACTCCCCATTCCCAATTGACAATTCACAATCGCCCATTCCGTACGGCCCTGCTACCTGCGACCTGCCCCCTGCGCCCTTCCCCATGCTCCTCGCCCACTCACTCCCCCATAACCTGAGCAACCAAAGACCGGCGTCGTGGGCGGTTGTCGAAATCGACATAGACGATCTGCTGCCAGGTGCCAAGCGTAAGCCGGCCATCCACAAAGGGCACGGTAAGCGATGGTCCAAGAAGAGCGGCGCGAACGTGACTGTGCCCGTTGCCATCACCCCAACGGGCATTGTGGGCGTAATGACGCACCGGGTCAATTATCTCGTTGAACAAACGCTGAAGATCGCTGATACAGCCCGATTCGTACTCGATCGTCGTCAGCGCGCTGGTCGCTGACGGGCAAAATATCGTCACCGTTCCGTTCTGCATCCCGGCCTCATTTACTACATCTCCCACCTGCATGGTGATATCCAGGATCTCGGCGTTTCCCCCAGTCTTCAGGTCAATTGATAATGTCTCAACGGTCATGATCCACCTCTTTTTCTAATTCAATAATGGGATTCCTGTTCTTAGCAGGATGCGCTACAGTGACAGACGGTTGGAAAGAGCCGTCTGCACCTTGTCGATTCCACCCTTCGTGAAATTGTCTCTCTCTGCTACCAGTCGCATCCCTTTTATCATAAGCCCAAGCCTAGTGGGTTAATGCTGGTGATGAAAACAGGATACAATGGAAGGAATACAAGTCAAATATCCGGCAAGATCAATCTCTATTGCTTAAGATCCGGCCGATTAATGACCAACCGGCCTGCCCATCGATATGCGAAGAAAACATGGAAAAAACTTCCTTAGAATCATTGTTCTTCATCTGTCAGACGCCTAATCGGCTACGGTCTTTCATCTCGTCTGCGAGGAGATTTAAATGACGCGCGATCGCGACATTGTGGATATTCCTGAGGTTTTCAGACGCGCCTTCGACGAAGGATGGGGTGATGAAAACGGAGGTGGCGATGGAGATGGGAACGGGGGACAAGGTCCCCGCCAGGGTCCTGGTCGGACCTGGTGGACAAGCCGCTGGATCTGGATTCCCATCTTGATAGTCGCCCTGCTGCTGAGCTTTAACTGGATCATATCAACCTACACAGATTGGTTGTGGTTTGACTCCCAATCTTTCAGGAACATTTGGCTGACCCAGCTCGGCGTCCGCCTGGCGGCTTTCGTGGTCCTATTCATCATCGCCGCCGGGTTCCTTCTGATCAACTGGCGCGTCGCTTTTAAAAACGCCCTAAAAACGGTCAGTATGGCCCCCATACGTCCCCTAGAGCTTCCAGGGATGAACTTGGTTATCATCGGGCTCGGCCTTTTCACCTCCTTCATCTTCGCCTCGGCTGGTTCCGCAAAATGGGAACAATTCCTTCTTTACTTCAACCGCCAGGCCTTTGGCGTCCGCGATCCGGTTCTAGGCCTAGACCTTGGCTTCTACTTCTTTGAATTGCCTGTATATCGATTCCTACATGGCTGGTTGACGCCGCTGACTGTGATCGCCATCATTGGCGTGGCCGTTATTTATCTTGCCGACAATTGGATGGCCCTGCAACGCGGGAGGTTCAATATGGCCTTCCCGCCGGCCGTACGCCGTCATGTGGCCATTTTGCTGACCTTCTTTTTCTTGCTTTGGGCCTCGGGTTACCTGCTAGACATCTACGAGCTCCAATATTCGACTAGGGGAGTGGTTTTTGGCGCAACTTACACAGATCTGAACGCATCCCTACCGGCTCTTTACGTTCAATTGGCGCTGATGGTCATCTTGGCCATCGTTACAGCGGTGAACATCTTCCGGCTGGCCATACGCCCCTTCCTAATCGCCGGTGGCCTGTGGCTGGCGGCAGCGATTCTCCTGGGAAACGTCTATCCAACGCTGCTCCAACGATATGGTGTGGAACCCAACGAGATCTCGCGTGAGCAAACGTACATCGAGCGCAACATCGAATATACCCGCTTCGGTTTTGCCCTTGACGATGTCGATGCCCGGTCATTTGGCACCGTGTCAGAGCTCTCCAACCAAGACCTGGTGTCGAACAGGGAAACCCTCCAGAACGTCCGGCTGTGGGACATCCGACCCTTGCAACAAACATACGCCCAGCTGCAGGAATTGCGACCTTACTACGAATTCAGCTCCGTCGACATCGATCGCTACGATATTGAAGGGGAAACCCGGCAAGTCATGTTGGCCGGTCGCGAACTGAATAAAGAGAACCTATCCGCTCCGTCATGGGTCAACAAAAAGCTCCAATTCACCCATGGTTACGGGCTGGTCATGAATCCCGTCGACCAGGTGACGCCAGAGGGTAGACCTGAATTCTTCATTAAAGATCTGCCACCACAAAGCACGGTTCCAATAGAGGTGACTCGGCCCGAGATATATTACGGGGAGTTGATCAATGACCTGGTCTTTGTAGGCAGTGACCTTGAGGAATTCGACTACCCCATAGGCAACCAGAATGCCCAAAGCAGTTATAGTGGAGAAGGTGGCGTCGAACTCAACAGTATCTGGCGACGGTTGGCTTTCGCCATTCGCTTCGGTGAGACCAACCTCTTACTCAGCGAATACATCACTCCAGAGACCCGTGTCCTTTTACACCGGCAGATCATGGATCGGGTTCGAAGCATCACACCTTTCCTGAGCTTGGACAGCGATCCCTACCTCGTCGTGGCCGATGGGCGATTGATATGGATGCTCGATGCCTATACCATAAGCAGTGCTCTCCCCTACTCCACGCCAACCGAACAGGGATTTAACTACATCCGCAACGCGGTTAAGATCACCATCGACGCCTACGATGGCACGGTGAACTACTACTTGGTCGATCCGGATGATCCAATTATCAGGGCCTATGACAGCGCCTTCCCGGGTCTGTTTCAACCCCTTGAAGCGATGCCCGACGTCCTTCTAGAACACATCCGGTACCCGGAGGATCTCTTCAAGGTCCAGACCCTTCAATACCTGAAATACCATATGGATGACGTGCAGACCTTTTACAACCAGGAAGATCTGTGGGAGATCCCCAAAGAGGTTTTCGAGAGCGACCAGCAGCTTATCGAGCCCTACCACGTAATTATCTCGCTTCCCGGGGAAGAGGAAACCGAGTTTCTGTTGATCCAGCCCTATGTACCGGCGGGAAAGAATAACATGGTCGCCTGGATCGCAGCCCGAAATGATCCCCCGAATTACGGCCAACTGGTCGTCTATGAATTACCTAAGGCGGAGCTTGTTTTCGGTCCAATTCAAGTGGAGGCGCGAATCGATCAGGATCCCGAGATCTCTGCCCAGATGTCCCTCTGGAACCAGCGAGGATCGAAAGTCATTCGCGGCAACCTCCTCGTCATTCCCATGAACAGCAGTTTCTTGTACGTCGAGCCCCTATACTTATTGTCCGAGGCCAGCGAATTACCAGAGCTGCAGCGGGTGATCGTCGCCAGTGGAGACCGGGTAGCGATGCGCGAAACATTGAGTGAAGCGCTGATCGCCCTCATCGAGGCAGGTCCCAGCGTTGTGGATTCCGCGGACACGGAAGAGCAAGGCTCGACTGAGGTGGAAGCAGAAGCGCCAACGCCTGCATCCGAGGACTCGGCCGCTGAAACGCGTGTGCCCCAGACCGGCGTGATTGACGGATCGATCGAGAGCCTGGTTCAGGAGGCGAATGACCACTTCGAGGCGGCCGAGGCGGCCCAGCGCGCCGGGGATTGGACCACCTACGGTCGGGAATTAAAGGCCCTCCAGGCTCTCCTCCAAGAGCTAATGGAGCTAACCGATATAGAATAAGCCTGTCATGTAGCAAGGCCTATTGACGAAACCGCGGGTGACACCTGTCAATGGTCGCTACCTTGGTTGTTGGTACTTGGGACAACCTTCTTGTTCCACAGACGAAAACGCAACAAGGTGATCGGTTGCCTGAATCAACAGACGTCGTAACTGGCTCTTTTGGCTTTATTGGTCGTTACATCACTGACCGGTTGCTTACAGCCGGGCGACCAGTCAAAACCATCACGACTCACGTGGAAAAGCCGAATCCTTTTGGCTCGAAAGTACAGGCCTTCCCCTACGACTTCGACCGTCCTGATGATCTCGTGAAGACATTGCGTGGTGTTGATAGACTTTACAACACCTACTGGATTCGATTCGACCATGGCGGCCTGACCTTCGGTCAGGCTGTTCAAAACACCAAAATCCTATTCCGGTGTGCTGCAGAGGCGGGAGTAAGAAAAGTAGTGCATATTAGTGTTACCCATGCTTCGGAAGATTCCCCTCTGCCCTACTACAGCGGGAAAGGGCTACAGGAAAAAGCACTAATTGAATCGGGGCTTGCCTATTCAATTATCCGCCCGACGCTAGTCTTTGGGAAAGAAGATATTTTAGTGAACAACATCGCCTGGCTCATTAGGAAATTCCCAATATTTCCAATTGCCGGTGATGGACGATACAAGCTACAACCGATCTTTGTTGGAGATCTAGCTTCCATCGCGATTGAGCATGGCCAAAGCGCTGTTTCAGACATCATCGACGCCATTGGACCGGAGACTTACACCTATGAAGATCTTGTCCGGATCATTGCATCCGCTATTGGCAAAGATGTTACCTTTATCCACGTTCCACCAGGATTAAGCATCATCTTAGGGAAGCTCATTGGCGCTTTCCTTAGGGACGTGATACTGACCAAAAACGAGCTGTGCGGACTGATGGATGAATACCTCACCTCGACAGGAACTCCCAATGGGCCGACGATTTTTTCGGCCTGGCTTGAAGAGAACAGGGAGGCGATTGGGATCCGCTACTCCTCAGAACTCGCCCGCCATTTTCGATGGTCGCGGCGTGACTGAGTTGTACTGATTTTTGGGATGTCAGATAGCAACTTACTGGTTCCCACAGAATGAGTGGCCGTGGGTGTGGGGACAGGGAAAGATTTCCGCCAAAAGGATAGGGGATTGGGCTCAATCTCCAAAACTTCCATGATGCGGTCATCAACCCGGTTGGCAAAACGGCCGCCAGTAAGCTTTGGATCATGCTTCCTGGAGCCAGCTCCCTACTAGCAACTTTCCAGTTCAAGGAATAGAATTCGTTGTCTTGGCCAAGCCTTTCACGCGGTGATAGACCTTTCACCGGGCGCCATGTTTTTTCATAGTTGAGCAACTCGTGTTCGGTACGCCGGACCAACGTTGGCAGTTTTTGATCGTGGCTTTTTCGCGATCTTCAGGACTCAGGGGTCCAGAAGCGCCTACAATAAGGGGATTTATCTGCGATGCATCTGTATTTAATCAGACACGGTCAAAGTCACGTAAATCTGGCCGAGTGGGATAGCGGAAACACCGATGAAGGGTTAACGGACCTGGGCTTGCGGCAAGCAGCAGCCATGGCCAAATGGCTGCCTAAGCAAGTGCCTGAAATAAACACCCTATACGCCAGTAGCATGCTACGGGCCAGGGAGACGGCTGAATTCGTCAAAAAGGCATACGCTCTCCCAGTGATACCTGACGACCGGCTGAGAGAGATCGGAAACAATCGCTGGGATCATAGCGCATGGCCAAACGATGACTTGCCCCGTGAATACGCCGATTACTGGGCCAGCGAACGGCCCTTTTCCACGGTGACCCCTTTTACGGAAGAGGGGGAGACTTTCATCCACTTCCGGACTAGGGTCGGCCTGTTTATCGAGGAGCTAGTGGACGGGCACAGGGAAGACGTGGTTGTAGCGGTATGTCATGGTGGTGTTATTGAGGCGGCTTTCGATCACATATTCAATATAGGTCCTTGGCGCCGGTGCGAGATTTGGAATCAAAACACCGGTATTACCTATTTCGAATACGTCGCTCACCCTCGTCGAGAAACGTGGCGTCTTCACTATAACAACCGCTCTTGCCATCTGCTGGGCATCCAGTAAACAGCATTTACTGCCAGCTTTGAGTACACTGTCGCCCTCATTAGAGGTCTCCTCATGCTACTTGCTACCTACCCCATTCCCCATGCCACGTGCTACCTACCGCCTGCTCCTTTCCCCTTTCCCCTTTCCCCTTTCCCCATTCCCCATTCCCCCATGCCCCCTGCCCATGCTTGCTTCCCGGGCTATCCTGTGATAGCTTTACGCTGCAAGAATCCTTGATACACAGTCGAATCATCCCAACGTGGCTTGACTCACGGAATCAGTAATCTGAGACGGTCGCCACCCATTCTACCAAACATGCTGGCATCCATTTGGTCACTGTAAACGGTTGACGAACAAATTAGACGTCGCGCCAGTAAACTAAAGGATTTACAGAGCCACGCGTTACCAGAAACATCACTCATAGTCGCACGCATACTTTCATTAAAAAAAAAGGCACGCGTGAATTCAGATAACAAGCTCCTATCGGTCGAGAACGTGTTCCTGAGTTTTGGAGGAACGCTTGTCCTGAGTGACGTTAATTTCGACGTACGGATGGGAGAAATACGAGCCATCATCGGTCCCAATGGCGCAGGAAAAACATCGCTATTGAACTGCATCAGTGGATTTTATCGGCCCCAATCCGGGCGGGTCATTTATGAGGGTCAAGACCTGACCCAGATACCCACTTACAAGATAGCTCCCCTTGGTGTCGCCCGAACCTTTCAGAACATCGCCCTGTACACAGGGCTCAGCACGCTGGACAACCTCCTGGCTGCCAGGCACATTCATATGAAGGGAAACACTTTGACCAGCATACTTTATTGGGGACCTGCCCAGCGAGAGGAAATAGCTAACCGGGCGATTGTCGAAGATATAATCGATTTCCTCGAGATCGCGCACATTAGAAAGGCCGTCGTCGGCGCCCTGCCCTATGGACTGAGGAAACGCGTGGAGTTGGGTCGAGCCCTGGCACTGGAACCAAAGCTTCTTTTGCTCGACGAACCCATGGCCGGGATGAATCTGGAAGAAAAAGAAGATATGGCTCGCTTCATTCTGGACATTCATGAATTACGGGGGACGACCATTGTCCTTATTGAACATGACATGGGTCTGGTGATGGATATATCTGACCGCGTCGTCGTTCTTGATTTCGGACAGAAGATCGCCGACGGTTTTCCTGATGAGATGAAGGGTGACGAGAAGGTGATTCAAGCTTACCTGGGTGAAGCGTGATAGGTTTCAGGAAATGGTTTCATTCTCCTTATTTCTAGAACTTAGAGAGGAATTATTGATCGGGAATTCGAATTCCTGCAGGCAGGCAAAGTAACGAAAGCTATGGAAACGCCTCAAACTTTGCCCCAGTACTTCTTGAACAAAGTTCAGGAATATGGCGCCGGTAAAGTGGCTTTGCGCCAGAAAGAGTTTGGCATCTGGCGCGAGTTTTCCTGGGAGGAGTCATACAAACAGGTCAAGGCATTTTCACTCGGCTTGATCGCCTTAGGACTCCGCAGGGGGGATAAGGTCTGTAGCATCGGGGACAATGACCGCGAATACCTGTGGGCATTTTTCGGGTTGCAAGCCGCCGGCGGGGCGCAAGTAGGTCTCTTCACCGACTGTAATCCAAAGGAGATCGCTTACATCGTCAACCACAGCGAGGCTACCTTTGTGCTGGCTCAAGACCAGGAGCAATGTGATAAGCTCCTGGAGATCAAGGACGAGGTGCCCAACGTCAAGCGCGTGATTTACTGGGACGATAAGGGCATGTGGTACTACGATGACGAGTGGCTAATGTCCTTCCAGGAAGTCCAGGAACTAGGCAATGCGCTCGCCGAGACAGAACCAGACCGGTTTAATATTGAGATCGCCTTGGGTCACGGCGACGATCTGGCCATCATCTGCTATACGTCGGGGACGACCGGTTTACCAAAAGGGGTTATGCTCAGCCATACCAATATCATATACGAGTCCAAGCTCTATCAGGAAGCGGACCCACGATACGATACGGATAATCACGTGAGTTTCCTGCCCCTCGGTTGGATTGGCGAAGTCTCTTTAGGCTTTGCCCCCCACGTTTATACCGGCGTTATCATGAACTTTCCGGAGGAGCCTGAAACTGTACGAGAGAATATCCGGGAGATCGCGCCGGAAGGCATTCTTTATAACTCCCGGCTATGGGACAACCTGTTGGCTACTGTTCAAGTGCGTATGAGCGATGCCACCTGGATCAATCGCAAATTGTACGATCTGTTCTTGCCGGTAGGTTACCGCGTCGCCGACAAGCATTTTGCCAAGGAGAATCTCGGTCTGGGCTTGAAAGTTGCCAACGCGCTGGGCGATCTATTTGTCCTCTCCCCTTTACGGGACAAAGTGGGCATGTCAAATATCAGATCGGCCTATACGGCCGGATCCGCGCTAAGTCCCGATGCCATGCGCTTCTTCCACGCCTTAGGGATCAACCTCAAACAGATATACGGATCCACGGAAGTCACGGGTGGTGCGACGATCCACCCTGAAGGTGACATCAAATTCGCCAGCGTGGGCAAGCCCATCCCCGATGTTAAAATCCGCACATCGGAAGAAGATGAGATCCTTATCACGGGACCGACCGTCTTTTTGGGTTATTACAAAGATGCCGATGAAACGGAGAAGTCGATCCTGGTGGACGAAGACGGGCAGCGCTGGTTTTGTACCGGCGATGCCGGCTACATCGATGAAGACGGCCATATCATCTATCTCGACCGCGTGAAGGACATGATAACCCTGGCCAACGGCGAGCGCTTTTCACCGCAATTTATCGAGGGACGATTAAAGTTCAGCCCCTATATCCGTGATGTGATGACCATCGGCGGACCCACAAGGGAGTACGCCACGGCTCTGATCATCATCGATTTCGAGAGCGTGGGTCATTGGGCAGAAAAGCGGGGTACTGGCTACACAACCTTCCTTGACCTAGCACAAAAGCGGGATGTATACCAGCTCGTCAACGAGGCTGTTGCAGATGTAAACGAAAGTCTGCCCCCGGCCGGTCGCGTACGCCGTTTCGTCCTCATGCATAAGGAATTCGACGCCGACGAAGCGGAGATGACGCGAACACGGAAACTCCGCCGATCTTTCCTTAACGACCGCTACGGACAGATCGTCGAGGCGATGTATGACGGACAGGATTCGATCCACGTTAGCGCTTCTGTACGTTACCGGGACGGTACGGAAGGGGTTATCGAAACCGAGATCCGCGTAGCCACAATGGATTGAGCACAGATACGAACTAAGAAGAAATATCTATGAATTGGCAATTACTTCCCCAATTTGCATTAACTGGCTTGTTGAATGGTGGTCCGATTGCCCTTATTGCTTTGGGAATTGTGCTGATCTACAAATCCTCGGAGATATTTAACTTCGCCTACGGGCAGCAATTGTTGATCGGAACGATGGCCACGTGGTGGTTCTGGTCCGAGGAGGGTTTTGGCCTTCCTCTATGGCTGGCCGTTATTTGTGCCATGGGCGTGTCCGTTATTCTTGGCCTGCTCATTGAGCGGCTGGCCCTCCGGCCGATGACCGGTCAACCCCTGCTCTCAATCATCCTCATGACACTGGCCCTAGCCCAGCTGCTGCAAGGGCTGACAATTCTTATTTTTGGCGCCGTCCAGCGGAACTTTCCGGTGATCTTTGACGTTGCCAATCCCTATAAGATCACCCTGCCCATCCAGTACAACGGCAACAATATCATTGTCATACTTAGGCAGAACCTGGTCTGGTCTTTTGCGATCGCCATGTTGCTTGTTTTGGTCCTCTGGCTCTTTTTCCAATACACGAACACGGGTCTGTCGATGAGGGCTACGGCCGAGGATCACGAGACGGCTCAGAGCGTGGGCATCCGCATAAATCGCGTCTTTGCTCTTTCTTGGGCTATAGCAGGGATTATCGCCACGGCCGCCGGCATCCTGGTAGCCACGGCCAGCGGATTAGATTTGAGCCTGGCCATAATAGTGTTATCGGCCTTCCCGGCCGTATTGCTTGGCGGTCTGGAGTCGATTCCCGGCGCCGTGATCGGCGGGTTGTTGATCGGCCTGACCCAGGGATTGGTGGCCATACCCAATAGTGAGTTCTTCCTCGGTCCGGAGACCGCCCAGGCCATCCGCAGTTCAACGGTCATCGTGCCCTACGTCATTTTACTCATCGTCCTTCTTTTCCGGCCAGAAGGCATCTTCGGCCAGAAGCGGATAGAGAGGAT
>JBARZW010000370.1:0-35431 GCA_049650305.1 Promineifilaceae bacterium (SeqCode) | reverse complement strand
GTCCGTCGAGGATTTTTCATCTGAGGCAGTAGACCCCAGAGAGATTACTGACTACCGGGGATTTTTGTTGCAGCGGGGGAGGGTCACAACGTCAACCAAGAGCACCCGATTGCCTAGTTCAGCCAACGCTTCTTCCAAGGCATGAGCCGTATGCGTTTTACTCACGCCCCCTTTTTGATTAGCAATTGCGATGGTTATCATAGTTTGAATAGAAACGTCTGACAGCAAATTGGTAAATCTACATATTTATAGTCGATCGTGAATTGAACCGGACGGGTGGTGAACCAACCATCCTTGACGGTCCCGGAGGCCAACTCAACATGAGCAGGCAAAGCCTGGGCGAGATCCGCATGCGCCGATACAAGCAGGTGCTGAGTCCTGATACCGTTTGCCAGCTTAGCAAGCTCATCGCCACTAATAGAGCCCGCCTTGAGGCTGGAGTTGACCTGTATCTCGGATGTGGCCATGAGCCTGAACTCGCTTATCGCCTTGGCAAACAAGATTGCCGATTCTAAACAGCGTGCCTTTGGCGAACTCACGATAGTCTCGATGAGCGGGGCTTCTTCCTCAATCAACCTCCTGAATCGTTCAGCAGCGCTGTTGACTTCTTTCCAACCCTGCTCGGTCAGACCCCGAAATGTGTGTGTCTTCTTGTCTCGTGCGTCAGCATGGGTAATGCATGGTACTAACATAAAGCCCTCCCTTTGCTTAGAGTAGCAGAGTCGAAAATCGTATTTGGAGGGGATTGACGTGAATTATTACGAGGTTTGAGCGAATTCCAGACTTGGCCGAAACTCCAAAGTTTTTCACGTTTTTGTTCGTTATCTCTGTGCCCACCTTTGGTGAAATAATCATCGGATTCGATTCAGGCGTCCAATTTTGTCAAAAGTCCAAAATACTAAAGTCAGCGGGGATTAATGGCTTACACAGTCATTTCCTGCAAGATTAGATCGACCTGCTGCTGAAGCAGCGTGGATGCAGCAGCAAGCCTACCTTCCTCATTGTGAAGCCAGGTCTGATCTTCTGATAGTCGTTCAGATTGAGTTTGGAGTACGGCCGTTGTGGCCGACGCCGCCGCTCCCCCTAGAACCGTTCGCGCTTCGACAAAGGCCACCGGGTCTAGAGCGCGGGCCAGCAACTCTGCATCCAGGTACAGCGGTTCGCTGAGGATCTCCTGGGATACCTCGGCCAGCAGTTCCGGCGTAATGTCAGCCGGGTCCAGATCATCGGCAATGGCCTTTTGGACCAGCCTGGAGACAACCTCATGCGCCGTGCGGAATGGCAGTTTGGCTTCTCGCACCAGGGTATCAGCCAGCTCCGTTGCCGTCGTAAAACCGGCCGCCGCCTCTGCCCGCAAATGGTCCACATTAAGCTGTAAAGTAGAGAAAACCGCCTCATAGAGGTGTAAAATGTTATCGGCTGTGGCGACAGCAGTAAAGAGAGTCGGTTCGATCTCATCCTCAATGTCCTGGGTGTCGCCATATGGTATGTTATGACACTGGGATGCAACAGTTTGCGCCAGACCTAACAAGCGGCTCAAACGCGCCCGTAAATGCTCCAAAACAACCGGGTTGCGTTTCTGCGGCATGATCGAACTGATCTGGATGAAGCTGTCATCGATGCGGATCGCGCCGCTTTCACGCGTGGCCCGAAAAAGAAGATCAAACGTAACACGCGATAGGTTTACGGCCAGGCTGGTTAAGGCGGCTGCAATGTCGGTCAGATGATCAGACGCGCCTATGCTATCCTGGCTGCTGGCCATAACACCGGCAAAACCTAGCAGTGATGCGCTAAGCTCCCGGTCAATGGGGAAACCAGTGCCCGTGAAAGCAGCCGCGCCCAGTGGGCTTTGGTTTTCCGTAACGTAGGCATGACGCAACCGTTTTGTGTCCCGCTGCAAAAAACTCAAAACCCCGGTCAGGTAGTGGGCAAAGGTTGTGGGTTGCGCCGGTTGCGTATGGGTGTAGCCTGGCATCACCGTATGTACATGTCGCCCGGCCAGATCCAGCACCGTCGCCCGCAGATCGAGCAGGCGCCGGTAAAGAGCCAGCAGCACCGGCCGCAGCGCCATGCGAGTCAAGGCATGACCCAGGTCATTACGGCTACGCGCCAGTTGTAGATTACCCCCATATTCCGGTCCACATATCTCAATCAACCGCCCTTCGACATGAAAGAAGAGGTCCTCAATCCCAGGCCTGTAAGCCAGCGATTCAAGACCGGCTTTTTCAACTTGCCCAATGGCGATCAGCAGCGCCTGGGCGTTGGCCTGGGTAATGATGCCCTGTCGCGACAGCATGACCACATGCGCCTGGTTGGCCGCCAGCATCGGACCAAACAAGTGTTCAGATGCGCTGCGATAGGCGGGTCTCAATACATGTTCCAGATAGATGGGGTGGGGGAATGAAACGGATGCGGAACTCATCACCCTTTTACTCCAGTGAGGGCTATGCCTTTGATGATGTGCCGCTGGAAGAGGATGAAGATCAGCATCAAAGGCAGAACTGAGAGCGTGGCGCCAGTCATGATCAAGTGCCAATCAGCCGAATTCTCATTGGAGAAAAAGGCCAAACCCACAGGCAGGGTCATCATGGACTTGTCTGAAGTCACAATGAGCGGCCAGATGTACGCGTTCCAATTGCCCAAGAAGTTGAAAATCGCCAATGCCGCCATGGCCGGAAGTGTGAGAGGTAGGGCGATGCGCCAGAAAAGGCCAAATTCGCTCACGCCGTCAATGCGACCCGCGTCCAGCAGTTCATCAGGCACGCCGCTCATAAATTGGCGCATCAAAAAGGCCCCAGCAGCGGTAATAATTCCTGGAAATACAATCCCCCAATAACTATTTACCCAAGAAGGGCCAATGGGCGGATTTGCTGACATGATGAACCAGGGAATGAGCAGCATTTCCGTGGGCACCATCAGTGTGCTGAGGATAAGCAAGAAGATGATGTTCTTGAACGGAAAGTTGTATTTAGCGAAGACGAAGCCAATGAGTGAGTCAAAGAAGACCACGCTGATGGTACTGATGGTTGCCACTATGAATGAATTTAGATACCAGCGGGGGAAGGGTGTATTGAAGATGACAGTGAGGTAGTTTTCTAGAGTAGGTGCTGCGGGCAAGAAGTTGCCCTGATAAATCTCAGCCGCCGTTTTAAGTGATGTGGAAATCATCCAGGCGAAGGGTACGATCATGGTCAAACCGCCGATTATCAAGAGGGTATAGGCTATAAGTTTGATCAGCTTATCTTGGCGTTCTTGACTGGCTAGGAGGCCGTTCGCCTTCGATGCCGAGCGAGAAACTTGCTTATTATGATCTAGTGCGCTCATGGTGTTCCTTCCTAGTGCATTGTCTGTTACGGGGTTGATTCATCTGATCAATGATAAGGATTCCACTTCGTGCCAGGCATTCAGCATGGCTCAATTATTGCGAGAAAATAGCTTCAATTGTACGACTGTGATGATCATGATGATGACAAACAGCACCACTGTTAGGGTGGCGGCATAGCCCATATTGAAACTGGAGAACGCTTCACGATAGACGCGCAATGTGACCGTGGTCGTGCTGCTCAGCGGACCTCCATCACCCTGGGTCGTCATATTGATGACGTAATCAAACATGCGCAGGAAACTGATGGTTTGCAAAATTGCCAGATAGACAACGGTTGTGTTCAACAGGGGCAGCGTAATTCTCCTGAAGCTTTGCAAGCGGCTGGCTCCGTCAATCTTGGCCGCTTCGTAAAAGGTCTGGGGAATCTGCTTCAAACCGGCCAGAAAGATGATGATCGCAAAGCCTAATCCCTGCCAGACGACAACAGCAGTGATCGAATACAACGCCTGGTCGGGACTCTTCAGGAAGGGCTGTTGCCCCAGACCAAAGAAACTCAGGACGATATTGAGGAAGCCATATTGTGGTTGGTACAACCAGCGCCACACCCAGGCGATAGCAACTGTGGAAGTGACAAAAGGTATAAAATAGATGGCGCGAAAAATCACACTGAAACGCGTTATCTCATTCAGCAGTAAAGCAATAAACAGCGCGATAATCAGCTGTAGCGGCATGCCGATAAAGACATATTTCAGCGTGTTGACAAACGCATGGTGTGTAGGCGATTTGGTGTTTAGTAAGTCCTCCCATAGCTCCTGATAGTTTGCCAGGCCCACAAACGTCTGATCAGTAGACAATGGGTTCCATTCGTGCAGGCTGATATTAAATGCCGAAAGAGTGGGTATGATGCGGATGAACAAGAAAAACATCAAGGGCACAAACAGGAAGATATAGGCCCAAACGGCCCGGCGCTGTGGAATTGTTAATCGAGACATGAGGCCACTCCGTTTGCATGGCTTGAATAGGTGCGAGGCGTCTGTAATATTCGCCTCGCACCACTGTTCAGAGTGTCAACTTACAAGGACAGAAATCGGGCCTTTCACACTGCTGCCAGGGAGATCTGATGATTCAAAAATCCTCGTTTCTTCGAGATAATCTTCGAATCTAGCTGTGGTCAGCCCAGAATTCATCAAGCAGCTCCTGTTCTATTGCGGCCGCTTCATCCAGCGCCTCACACGTGTCTGCGCCGGTCAGCCGGACCGAATCATAAGCATCCATGATAACCTGGCGCTGTATTGATTCGTCAACAAAGAAGGTGGCATGAGCGTACGGGAGACCGGCGGCAAACGCGCCCAGAATCGGATCGGCCAACAATTCTTCATTGCTGGCTGCTGCCAACTGGGCTGGCAACTCGCCAACCTTTCCTACCCAAAGCGCGCCGGCTTCCGGTGATGTGATGAATTTTAAGAAGCGCGTGGCCGCTTCAAGTTTTGCCGGATCCTCGGCCGCCTTGCGAGTGATGCCGTGCGTCCAGTAGGAACCAAAGGTGGATTGGATACCGTTGCCTACAGGTAGCTCAACAACACCATAGTTCAGATCAGGCGCATTAGCTGCAATGCTGCCGATCCGGAAGGAGCCATCAATGTGCATGGCAGCTTTGCCCTGTAAGAAGGCTTCCGTCGCGTCTTCATAAAGGTCATTGCTGCCCGTGTTTAGTATTGTCTCGAACTGAAGCAAATACTTAAAGGCTTCGCATCCTTCCGGGCTATTATAGGTTACCGTGCGATTGTCTTCGCTGTAGGGCTCGCCGCCAAACTGCCGCACAAGTACTTCGCGGAACCAATGGTGATCCTGTCCGGGTGGGGAGACAGGGAAACCTTCGATGTCGATGTTGCCGGCATCATCATATGTGGTCAGAGCGGGGGCCATTTCGACCAGTTCTTCCAGGGTCGTCGGGGGACTTTCCGGGTCCAGGCCGGCCTGTTCAAAGAGGTCTTTGTTCCAGAAGAGGGCCAGGGTTCGAACGGCCGTGGGCAGCGCCCAATATTCACCTTCAAAAAGGCTGTTTTGTACCATCGGTGAGAACTGTTCGGCGATCTCATCAGGTGGGAATTCATCCGCAGGCAACGGGATCAGGTAGCCGGCGTCTACCCAGGCCGGAACCCAACCGTAAAACAGAGTGGCTACATCAGGTCCAACACCGGCCGGCGCTGAAGCCGCGATCTTGTCGCGGAAATCCGCATAAGGGATATCGCTGTTGTGGATCACGCGGACGTCGGGGTTTTCAGTCTCAAACTGTTGGATCAGGCGATTCATCGCATCAACGCGCGCATCAAAGAAGTATTGCCAGTACTCGATGGTGACGATATCGGATTCGGCCGGAACTTCGACTTCGACTTCGACTTCGACTTGCCGTGTCACCTCGACTTCTACAATTACCGATTCTCCCTCGACAATGCGCGTTATTTCCACCATTTCCGGTTCTGCTTCGACAACACGTGTTACTTCTACCACTTCCGGTTCTGCAGGCTCACTAGCGCAGGCCACCAGCAGAGCAAGAAGCAAAACCATTGAGGCGATTACAACCACTTTCTTTCCTAAAGTGAACATAGCTTCTTATCCTCCTTAAAGGGGTTTCACGGGATCAGTCGGAGCAAGCGCGGAAATACAGAGAGACATGCGGGAGATACTCTTCTCTGCAGCATCCTGGTGCGCTCATTTCATATTGATCCTTGAAACGAGATAAACCAATATCCGCTGGCACTTATGCCACTCTCAACACAATTAATATTCTCCGACAATCACCTCCTTTGTATATAACTTTCAGCAATCAGCCGTCAGTTTGCTAAATCGATCTTGAACAGGCGCGTTGCATTGCCACCAAAAATCAACTGAAGTTGTTCATGGCTCATTCCGATCTCGCGGGCGTCCCGTATCTGATCCTGTAAGTAACGTACCGCAAATCCACGCGGGAACCAACTCGAATCGCTACCGAAAAGTATACGTTCAGGGCCAATCGTGCCCAAATACTTGCGGAAGAGTTCCTTGACTGTCACGTCGCCGGGTACCCAACGTATCCACTGATTGGAACCGGAGGTATCGATGCAGACGTTGCGACAAGCCCAACAGAGCTGCAATGTTTCCCGTACCCAGGCACAACCAAAATGGGGGATGACAAAGGTTACATCAGGGAAATCTTTGGCGACATTGTGTAGCTTGAGGGGATTGATGTTTTCGTGGGTGCCAATACCGCCGCCGCTGCCCATAACGCCAAAGTGAACTAGCACCGGGATGTTGAGTTCTGCGCAGGTTTCCCAAACAGGATAGGCGGCTTTATCTTCAATGGGGCGATCCAGGCCTGGAGCTAGCAGCTTGTACCCACGAAAGTTAAGTTCATTGACAGCGCGCTGAAGTTCAGCGACGGCATCCTCGGCAAAAAGATAATGATGGGCGAAGCCGATAAATTGGTCTGGGTAGAGGCTTGTCAGGGTCGCCAGATGATCATTGCCACCCCCGGTAACGAAGCCGACAGCGCGCAGGCCATAGTGCTCTACTTCTTCCGCCCAACGCCGGGCCTGGGTTTCGTCGTCAGGCGAATCTTGTTCCGGCTTCGGGAAATCCCAGGCCAGTCGCCACTCTTTATTATAGGCCAGCGCCTGCTCGCGAGCGATATTTGCCCGGCGTTCGCCAACGCGATCAATGTACGACTGTCTCCAATCTGGCCCCATTCCGGTAAACCAGGGTCTGTTTGTCGGAAAATGACAATGAAAATCAACAACGTTCAAATCTTGGTACATGGCTTGTCCTTCTAGCTGAGTTGTTTCAATAAAATGATGATCCCTCCGCCAATCCCAGTCCCCAAGGTGACCGTAACCATACTTTCCAAACTAAATAGTTGGCCCATAGCTCTCTCTGTTGTAGAAGAGTGTTACCCACACAAACCTGCATCAACATGAACCATCACGTCCGACATTGTAGGAAACTGATGGAATAGTTCGCGGCGAAGTTCCTCCGCGACAGCATGACTCTGAACAGTCGTCAACTCCGGATCGACGGCGAGGACGATTTCGGCCTGGAGGCGGTGTCCAACCCAGCGCATACGAAGACGGCGCAGTTTCCTCACATCGGTCTGGCGATTTATTATCGCTTCGGTCTCGTCCGTGTACTCGAGCTCAATCGCATCCATCAGACGATACCACATCGCCACGATGGCGTCGCGGGTAATGAAAAGAATGGCGACGCCAATCAGAATGCCGATGATAGCCGCAGCCGCCACCCAGCCCAGATTCGTCATCGGTTCGTGATTGATGAACTTCTGGATGGATTCCCAAAAGACGATAATCGCGCTGATGGCAATAGAGATGATAATGAAAATGCCAGCACATCTTCTGCTTTTCCAAATCCATAGGTGTAACGGCGGGTGGCTACCCTCTGGGCCAGGTATAAGGCTATCAGCAGTGGGATTGAATTCAACCCGTCCCCAATATTGTGCATAGTGTCAGCCAACAAAGCCATACTACTACTTAGCCAGACAATAAATATTTGAAGCACGGAGGTGAGTAGCAGAGCGCCGAGCGATATCCAAAGGACCCGGATGCCTTCTTTATTATCGAGCAAGGCCTGATCGGCCGCCAACTCGCTTTGTTGATGGCTGTGACCATGCCAATGAAACACGGTCTGAAACCAGTCGATAATGCCTGGACCATGGTCGTGAGTATGGCCATCTCCATGATCGTGGGAGTGATCGTGGTCGTGGTCGTCGTCGTCATGATCGGGATGGCGCCCGTCATCATGGCTATGTTCTTGTTCGTGATCATGGTGGAGGGGGTGGTCGTGATCCGCCTGGTGTTCATGATCGTGGTCAAGATGTTTTGTCTCCTCTGGCATAGAACATACTCCCTCGGTTTATGTTCCTTTGGTTTAAGAACCTTCAGTTTGCGAACATTCGGTATAGGCTGTTAAATGCTCTGGGTATGGGTGGTCGGGTAGGTCTTAGCCCACATGATCCAGGTGAAGCGATGCTTCCCTAAAAAGCGCGGCGACGTGAACGTCGTCAATTGAATAGAAGACTTGATTGCCATCGTGCCGGGTGCGCGCCAGGCGAATGGCTGACATGAGTCTGGCTGACAAGAGTCAGCTTGCAACTCTCTGTTACGCATCAGTCTAGCACAATTACTCTTCCCGATCTAGATCTATATGTCTCCTGCTACTGGGCCAATATAGCTATCTACCTGCCTGCCTAAGGTGCCTAATGAGCAAGCTCTTCGCTAGCAATATGATCATGCCAGATAATTGACAATAGTTTTTGAGCAATTCGATATCGCACGGAGTGCCGCTTTCTTTTGATTGGCTCCTCCGCCCCAACCTCTCTTTGGTCACACAAGTTTCCAGCCTCTCGAAAAAGGCCTGTTGCGTAACGGCCGATTTAATCTGTCGCAAGGGGGGAAGCATAGTAAACCACGACTGAAAGGAAGTTAACCGGACCATTCATCAGAAATGTAGATCACCTATAGCGGCGAGGCTGAATGATTTAGATAGTCAACGCCTACCTTGATCAATCAAACGCATCCTGCACAATGCCAGTCTCACTGCACTTGGAAATCATGGCGCCCTGATGGTTGCGGTCACTATGGGGGTTAGCCCGATGTCGAAACTCCTCCCACCAAACAGGTCCACGCCAATAAGCCTCTCTTCATAGGGGGTATAACCTTGTGCCTCGACCAAGATCCTGATGCTATCCGTGTCGTGAACAATCACAGGAAACGAAAACTCTCCAAATGCGTCGCTAATAGTCTCGCTGGGCCTGCCTTCCTGGAGTCCAGGAAAATAGGATTGAAGAACATGATAACTAATCGACGCTCCAACAATTGGTTTACCAGGCTCCGTCACGTTGTCGTAAACCATCCCGTCGATCACTGTTTTCCAGGTGCCTATCGGAGTTGGTGTAGCTGTTTGGATTGGCTGTATGGTGTACGTGGCCGTGACGATGCCTCGTACAGGGGATTCTTGATCGGGCGCTGGCACACCCCTGCAAGCCGTCATCAGCAGACCTGCCAAGAATGATAAAGTGAGCAACCACTTCATAGTAGAAACCTTCCGATGCGCGAAAAGTGAGCAGGTTATCTAGGCTGACTAAGAAGGACCATCTCTATATTACCCAGGTGTTCGTCAAGTAGCGAGCACAATACGTCATCCCCTCGTATCCGAAATATGGCACGAATTATTTTACTTTTTTGCCAATTTCTCGATCTCGCAAGTCCAACAGCCACCATCTATTTGCGAAAGTGTCCCTCACGGTGAGGTCGGCCCGGCGCCAGTTACGGGTCCTGGCCGTTACCGAATTCTTGCTGATGGTCTTCATGGGTTAATGCAGGAGATTCGAAGAGAATCGACCATTCGAGTAAACTATTAGGAAGCACAGACGGAACAGACCATCTGATACAAACCAAATATCCTAAATCTCTAGGAGAGTCAAAATGCCTGAGGATAAAATTACTTTCTCTCCAGCCATGCATCGCCAGCTGGGTGTCGATCTCTTTAATTACACTTGGACGCTGATTGACAAAGGTGATCGCACGCCTGATGAAGCCGAAATCATGGTCCACGCCGCCCATGCATCAGCCTATCACTGGCGGCAGGTAGGTAAGCCCCTGAACTTTGCCCGCAGCGATTGGCAGATCAGCCGGGTCTATGCCGTTTTGAATCGCCCAGAAGCCGCCTTGTATCACGCCCAACATTGTCTGGAGATATGCGAGGCCGAAAGCATCGGTGATTTTGATCTGGCCTTCGCTTATGAAGCACTGGCTCGTTCCTATGCCATTGGTAGGAAGCAGGAAGAAGCGCAGAAGTATCTCGAATTGGCGAGGCAAGCCGGCGAGCAGATCAAAAAGAAAGATGATCGCAGCTACTTCCTTGATGAGCTAGATACTATCGATTCTGGGTAGGTGTAAACGTCGACGGCTTCGGCACTATCGATTTTGATGCTGATTATATCGAGGGTGTTGATGAGAACACCTCAGGTGCCTTGAGGACGATCAGCCTTTCCAACTCCGCCACGTTCTCTGGTCGCCCTCCAGTGGAGAAACCAATGTCAGAAACACACGAAGGTTATTTTTTGATCGCCGATATCACCGGTTATACGAGATACCTGAGCGAATCCGAATTGGTACACGCCCAAGAGACGCTAACAGCGCTGTTGGAACTGTTGGTGGAAAACACGCGTCCTCCGCTAGTCATCTCGCGACTCGCAGGAGATGCTGTAATCAGTTACGGTCTATTGGAAAACTTCTTTCATTGGCAAACCTTCATCGAAAAGATCGAACATACCTACGTCACCTTCCGTAAAACCCTTGAACGATTGGTGCTCAACAACACCTGCCGCTGCAACGCCTGCGCTAACATCTCCAGCCTCGATTTGAAGTTTTTCATCCACTTTGGAGCCTTTGGCATTCAGCGGATCTCCGATCATGACGAGCTAATCGGAAGCGACATCAACTTGCTTCACCGTTTGCTCAAGAACAGTGTTACGGAGGAAACAGGTATCCAAGGGTACGCATTATTTACCGAAGCAGCGATTCAGCAGTTCGGTGTCGAGGATATTGGTGAAGCGATGACGCCCCACTCCGAGACCTACGAGTATCTCGGTGAAGTGAAAGTATGGGTGCAGGACATGAACTTAGTATGGGAAGCAAGACGTAGCGAGGTTGCGACACCATTTCCAGAGGATAGCATTGGGGCTCGCATCGAGGTCGATATCGGGATGCCACTTGAACGAGCATGGGACTATCTGATCCAGCCAGAATTCCGCAATACCTTGATCGGTACAGACAGGATGGAGATCGCCAATCGCGCCCAAGGTCGCATAGCTCCTGGCAGCATCTATCAATGTTACCATGGAGATATGTTGGTCCCTCAAATCATATTGGAGTGGCAGCCTTTCGAGAGCATGATCGTAAGAGAGTTGTTTCCCATGTCCCATGCTGTCAGCTCGCTAAACGAATACCGTCTGGATTCGACAGAAAAGGGAACTCGGCTGACTCGGACGATCAGTAAACCAACAGGACCCTTCATTTGGCAGGCGCTGTTGCGTCTATTGCTACCAGTATTCGGCCGGATGACGAAAAAGTATACTGAGGCATTCGTGCGTCGAGTCGAAGACGATTTCCGAGCGCACAGCGAGTCGCTGGAAGGTGATCCTGATATTTCCGGTGAGCAGATTCGCGAGGCGGCCGCGGCCGGTCTTCAAGCTTCATCAGGCAATCTGCAAGCAGGCAATCTGCAAGCCTCAGGGGGGACTACTGAGTAGCTGGGTCCCGTTCCTCTTATTGATCCAAAACAATAAGCCCTAGAGTAATCACCCGCAAACCGTGATTGTTCGCCATCATCCGCAAAGCCCATGGAACGCAGGGCGAAGCTGAGCTGGCGAGGTCGCCGGCATAGTCATTGGCTTACGCCTGAAGCATTGAGCACGACGACCCCAACAGTACGATGCTATCCGGCGGCTAGCCAGCCAAGGATAGTGGACAATGACTCCTCGTCGAGGACGCGATCGGCCGAATTGTAATGTACGGCATCGTTTGCAGTCAGATCACCGGCGGGTCTCTCTTCGTACTTGAAGACGTGGTTAGCGTTGTCGGGATAGGCAAACGTCACGACAGGGCTGCCATCCGCCGCTTCCTCCAAACGCTGGCCATCGAGTTGCCAATCGATCTGGATGTCCTTTTTGCCAATCAGTACCAGCACAGGCACATCGAACCCCATCAGCCACTCGGCAGGATCTACCACGAAAATCTCGCGCGTGAATGGCAAATTGACGGGTGCTTCCAATCCGAGTAGTAATCGTTGGATGCCTATGGGTAAATCAGGGCTGGGATCCATCGGTTCACCTGCTGAGAATCGCTCAATAGCCTCGTCGTATAGGGCCAACATCCTCTTAGGGTCGGTCGAACCTGCGAATTGCGGCTCGATCTGTGTCCGCATCGCGTCTTTCATGGTCCGTCCTGGAGGCGCGGCGAGGATAAGGCCAGCGAGTGGTCTGTCGGTGGCCTGTCGTTGATAATTGAGGGCATGGATGGCGCCTTCGCTATTGGCCAGAGCAAAGATACGGCTGGGATCAACCGCCTCCTGGTCCACTAGAAACTCCACACCACCTGCTAGCTCGTCCAGATGGCTTTGCAGGCTCAGCATGCCCATCAGGTTCTCCACGTTTGCCGCCGCTGTCGGCCCTGAAACTCGCTTGTCGTACCGAAGAGTTGCGTACCCTTCGCGGGTGAGCGCATCCGCGAATAGCGCCGCACTACCGTTAGTGCCGGGCAACAGAGGTGAATTCCAATCCCGGTCTGTGGGACCACTACCCGCAACCATGATGACGGCCGGGAATGGCCCATCCCCTTCAGGTTGGGTTAGCGTCGCCGTGACGGTGGTGTCGTCGATTTCCCATACGACCTCTTCGACCCTATAAGGCAGATCAACGAAATCATCTGTGGTTTCCTCTTCTACACGTTCGGCGGCCGTCATCTCGAACGTACCGGTGGCAGGGCTTTGGACGAAGTCGCCAGCGATGCTATTGGCCGTCACCGTGCCGTCAAAGATCGCCTCGACACCCGCGATCTCGAAGTGGATTTGGTCGCCATCGAGGGTGATGTTTTCGAGTGGCAAACCGGCCGCTCCCTGTTGGGGGATGTCGATAGTCCCGCTCAGGCCATCTTCGCCTTCTGTGAATTCGACATTGATCAATATCTCTATGCCGCTAGACGCAATCACACCTTCCCAATAACCGGTGGGGATGGTTTCTGTCGAATCCGGCTCAGGCGTCACAGTTGGCTCGGGCGTGCTTGTGGCGGGTTCCTCCGAAGGAACCGGAGATGGCGCAGGCTGGGTCGCCGCCGGTTCGGGCGTTGCCGTGGTGGGTAGTGTCGCCGGTGTCACCTCATCCTGCTTGTCGCAGGAGGCGAAAGACAACAAGGCGATTGACAGCAGGAGGGTCGATAAGCGTCGAAACATGATTGTCTCCTTTATGGTCGTATCAAGTGTGAGGCTTCTCCTCACTGAAGGTCGGAACCTCTGCAGCGACCAAGACGAAATAATCCTTAACCTACGCGATCGGCTTTGCTGTCACCTTGAACGCAAGAGTTATCCGTGACCTAGGTTATTCGAACTCTTTCTTAAAGTCCATAGATCGAATGGCGAAACTGAGCTGGCGGGGGTCCGAGTCGCCCTGATCGGCCGGCCTGAAGTTGCCTGCCTCGAGACGAGCTCCGGGATCAAACAGGGAAAACCGGGATGCGATTTGCTCATGGAAGGGGGATAGTTCCGGCTATACACCCTGGAGCCAGAGTCAGGACAAGATATAGGAGAAAGGGCAGGGCGTGATTAACGAGCAGCCAACGCTGTCACGACTTTTCAACCACCGGGAACTATTCATCATCCAGGTCGCTTTCGACCGTTCTTACTACGATCCCTCGAAGGAGAAGATGACAACCAGCGGGTCGTGATCCGATACATGCCGGGCCGACGAGTCCTCTAGATTCATGATCGGATAGTCGGCGTCTATGTGCAAGGCATCGACCAGGGCCAGATTTGCGAACAAAGCTTCCGAAACCAGGATGTGATCCAGGCTCTGGGTAGCTCCCTGGAAGACATAGGTATAGGGCCATTGATCCTCAGAACCCAGGAATTCATACACATGCCGCAGGCCCGATGCTTCGATAGCTGCCAGGGGCGGCGTATTGATGAAGGAATTCAGATCGCCCATGACGATGATGTGCCCGTCGGGATCAACCTGGCGGATGCGGTCGACCAGGGTCGCGTTCCAGGCTGCCTGGGCTGTCCTGCGGGGTTCCGTCACTTCTTCGCCGCTGGCCAGGGAACTTAAGTGGTTATTCAACACGTAAACGGTCATGTCGCCCTGGTTGAGGTGAACGGTTGTGGTGATGACCAGGGGCGGCCGGGTGGTTAGTCCCTCGGGCGCCGGGTAGTTGGAGACCCCTTCGACGGTGGCCCGGTCGCTGCGAACGATGTAGCCCACGTCGATGCCCCGTGGATCCTCACCTTCTACCAGGAAGGGAAGGTAGTCGAAGATGGCGATCTGCTCCTGCTCCACCAGATCCTCCAGAACGTCGATGTTCTCGACCTCCTGCAGGCCGATGATGGTCGGCGCGCCCATGGCCAGGATGGCCTCGGCGATCTTGCCGAGCTTAAGACGGTATTCGTCAAGAGTAGGCATGGGAGGGCTATCGGGGTGGGGATCGAGGAGATCGAAGAGATTCTCCACGTTGAAGGTAGCTACGCTAAACTCGTTGGCCTTTGAGGGCGGCAAGGTGGGCAGCGGCCGCTCCTGGGAGACGATCTCCACCGTGGAGATGGGTTGGATCTTGTGCTGGCCAAAAGTGTAGGCCAGCGGACCGGTTACGCCCGTGATCCTATCCCCTCGGGCTATGGGGGTATAGGCCAGGGTGGATTGGTTTTCATGGGCCAAGTCGGATCCGTCGTCCACGAAAATGAAGTGCCCCGCTTCCTCGCCCCGGCGGACTGAATTTACATCCCAACTCTCACGAAGAAGGACGTATTCGCCATACCGGGTGGTAGGCCCGATAGCAACGGCCGGTTCGTCGACGGTGACCAGCATGCCTTCCAACGCTTCCTTGTAGGTCAGCGCCTCTTCCGCGCCGGATGGCGGGTCGTAGTCGATCGGGACCGGCAGCTCGTTGTCGCTGCTGATTAACTCGATATCTTGCGGATCCAGGGTGTGGAGTGCCGTCTGGTCTGAGATCTCCCGCACGCGGCCGTGCACCCGCACCAGATCGCCGGATGCGACCGGGATCTCAAACTCTTCGACGAGCACGAATAGCCCGGCTGAAGTCTCCGGTTCGTCGTCGGTCTCGATCTCTTGGATCCAGAAGCCGCTCAACTCAGGAAACACGCCGGTCACGAGGCCGACGGTAGTAGCCTCGCTGCGAGCATAGGGCGATCTGTCGCCGCTCCCTTGGATGGCCCATATGGGCACGCCGCTGCCGACAAAGGTAAGAAATGGTTCGCTTTCCGCCGCAGGAGCCCACTGGTCGGCCGCGGCAAATGCCGGTTCGGAAGAGATCGTCTCGCCCTCATCGCCATCCACCGTTACGGTATAACGCACCTGGACGCTTCCCCCATTGCCGTCAAGACTGTCCACTATCCATATGAGGTCATCGCCTAAGGCGAAGCCGTCATCGAGCAGTTCGTCTACAGTCACACCTGATTCGGGGGGGATGATCGTGATGTGCAAGTCGGTCATCGTATCCGGCGTATGGTTATAAGCCGTCATCGTATAGGTGAGGGTCTCGCCGGGTAAGATGCTGTTATCCGCGCTCAACTCCACCAGTAACACCGGGGGGAAGACCTGGACCAGATCGCTCTGCAACCGGGGCTTTATCTGCCTGGCGCCGCTGTAAAACTCGCTGATGCCCGTTATCCTGTACTGCTGGCCCGCGTCCAGGGGCTCGGCCGTTACACCGGTGTCCTTTTCAATCAGCACCAGAGTTGATTCCCCTTGATCATCGGTGAGCTCGATCTGGTAGTCGTAAGTGAATTCCTCGATCTGTGTCGCCGTGCCTTCGACGACATTCAGCATGCCTATGACGGCGTCATTGCGTTCATTGTCGGCTATGGTAATGGGCGAAGGAACCGGCTCGGCCGCTCCCGGTTCTATAATCTCGACTCCGGCCGGAACCTCACCTGGCACCAACTCGAGGGAATCTCTGTAGGCTTCGATCTCGCCTGTAACACGAACCTGATCCCCGATATCCACATTGACGCTACCCATACCACCTGGCACATAGACCTGGACGCCGCCAGATTCGTCCTCCAGATAGAACTTTGTTCCCGTCGTGCCGGCGAAGAAGCCACCGGTATACATGGTCGCTATTCCCTCTACGGTTACTACGTTGCCAACCAACTCCCGGGCGTTGGCGATCGGTATCGAGCCGCCGGCTACCGAGACGACTCGTAACGGGCCATAGGCCGGCATCAGGCCTTCGGCATCGGCGTAGTAGCCGCTCACCAGGGCGTCAGAGTAGGTGAAAGGGCTTTGTAGATGGATATTCCCGGTAATCGCCTCGCCCTCAGCCATATCGCCGACGGACCACTCGACACGA
Organism: Promineifilaceae bacterium (SeqCode); assembly: GCA_049650305.1. Lineage (GTDB taxonomy): Bacteria > Chloroflexota > Anaerolineae > Promineifilales > Promineifilaceae > UBA11865. The sequence goes on along the minus strand of JBARZW010000370.1, from coordinate 18,979 downwards.
GAACCCGCCTCCGTGGCCCCATCAGGTAAACCGAGGACGAGATAACCAGAGGGTACAGGGATCGAGACAGAGACACCGGCGGCGTCTTCCCCACTCCGGTTCTCAACATGAACGAGATAAACGAACTCTTCCCCGGGTTCAACCGTGTTTGGCGCTTCCACGTAAATGGTCAGTTGGTTTTCCAGGGCTGGCGTAGTCGGGCTACCGCTATTCTGGGGATCCGGTATCTCCCTGGCGATGAATTCAGCGGCGTTGTCGTCGCTATCAACGCCGTTTCCGGCTACTCCGCCAGGCAAACGTTCCAGGCTTGCGCCATCATCCGGTGGCGAAGCTGGCGAACCTGCGAAAAAACCACCCGCCGCGTCTCCCCAGCCAGCCTGGTCAACTGTGGCCCCACCGGCATCCCTGAGCGCCAGGCCGCCTTTACGTTCGAAAAGAGAGGTATTGAACTGTCCGTCAGGAATGATCCCAAAATCCCTGCCGCTTCTAACGAGGAGGAAATGACCAAAAGCCGGAATCGATGCTTGTTCATCCCAGGAATAGACTTGCTGTTCCTCCTGACCTACGCCGAGCAAATACCAGAGGGACCATCCGCTCAGATCGACCGCGGCCTCGCCGGCGTTGTACAATTCGATGAATTCCTGGTTGTTGTTACCGGGAATGCCCGGCAGGACCTCGCTGATGAAGATGCCCTCATCCTGAATCTCACCTGGCGCGCCGGTAGCCGCGGGATCGCCAGTATTGGACTCGTCAGGAATCGATGCTGCTTCCTCGGTTGGGCTGTCAGAGATCGGCGTCGGGTCGTCCTCGTCACAGCCGGCGAGGATCAGCAGGAGTAGCATGAGAGTTATCAACGAAGCATTTTTGAACACGGCCATCTCTCCTAAGTTCTATATAATGGCAAACATTATCCCTGACTTTGACCGCCTCGCCCACAACCGTTACCGGCTAGCCAATTTATGGCATTGACGATAATTCCTACCATCTGTTAAGCTATTTTCGGACTTATCTACCATTTATTAACCAGACATAATGAGATAAGCTTCAAATGACGCAGCTCTCTCTGAATAAGGTATCTATATGGAAGACTTAAACGCGGAATCCCTATCATCGGAGGTCGAAGATCCAAGAGAGGAAGATACAGGATCTTGGATCCAGGATACGTTCGGAAGCCCCGACTCGTCTCGAGACGCCGACTCGCCTCGAGACGCCGACTCTGAATTTCGAGAAAACCAGGCGCAGGAGGATTCGCAATCGTTGAAGTCACCGCCCGATGAGTCCCTCAGTTCTTCGCTCGAAGCACTCAGCGCCCTATTGGATGAGACCCTAGAACAGGCGAAACCAATGGATCTCTCAACGCCCACCCGTCCGTATGATCGCAACGAACCACCTGCCGGTTCGGTGGTGATAACCGGAACTGGTTTCTATATGCCTGGGATGGAGCAGAGGGGATCGGAACCCCTTGGGGATTTCGATCTGATGAGCCACCTCGCGATTATTGCCGGGTTTAGCGCTTTGAAGGATGCGGGGATCCCGGCGGGTACCCCGCTTAGTGAGCGAGATCAAAATGGGGAGGGCGAAGAACCTGGCCCGGCTGCCTGGGCCCTCCCAGAGCCGTTGCAACATGAGACCGGGATTGTTTTCGCCACCGCTTATCCAGGTCGAGACGATCTGTATCGAGTCCTGGAACGATACGATGGGTATAAAAGAGTTTTTAACCAGCTAAAGATGCTTGGCGAATTGAGCCGGTCATCACAGAGCGAAATGGCACTACAGATTAAGCATATCGTCGAGATGCTGAAGGAGCTCGCCTCCGATCTAGATGGCGGCCGTGAACCCGAAACCGTCTTAAGAGCCCTGGCCAATGATTACGATCAAGTTGCCGGCACCATTGGAGCCCTGGGACCTGTGACGCAGTTGGCCGCTACCGGCGCCGGCACGACGCAGGCCATCGCGCTGGCCGAGGATTGGATCCGTACCGGCAGGTGCCGACGGGTGATCGTCATCTGCACCACAGTGACAGCCGGGGATGGATTCACCAACTGGATAAGCTTCAATAAGGAAGCGGCCGGAGGGTTGGCGCCTAACACAAACTGGGGAGTAGAACCCGGACAGAATGGCGGATCCGAGGGAATGGGCGCATGCGCCCTGGTTCTTGAAAGTGAGGATGCCGTGCGCGAGCGAGGGATGCGCGGTGTTGCCGAGCTGCTTGGCAGCGAGACCGGCAACGCGATTGCCGGTTCTGATCATGCCCTCATCGACCAGGTCTCCACGGTGATGGAACGGTTGGTAGGCGGAGGAGAGCGCCGGTTTGATCTTTACCGGGCAGATATGGCCCCGCGCCTTGTCTTTCTTGCGGGCGACTCTGGCCGATCCGATAAGGAATACCCAATCGGAATTGACGTACTCGAGTCTGTTTTTGGGGCATCGGCCGACAAGGTAATCATCACATCGGTGACATCACTCAGCGATGGGGATACAGGCTCGGGCTTCGAGGACGCCGTCGCAGTCAAGATCCTGGAGAGTGGATACGTACCACCGGCATCTGACCGCTGGTTCGAAAATACCGCCCTAGATAGATATCTTCTAAGCAAGGGGGAGCATTATGCGCCCCATTACCTCTTGAATATGGGGGACGTATCCGGCGCGCGATTCACCATGACCTTGCTCCGCTGGATACCGGGAGAAGTTGAGCGGGTGGACGACACGGCCAAGTACCATCAGTGGTTGGCCGACATTAGTGGGTACGATGGGGCTGAAGTCGAAGTGAAAGACCTCATGCTGCGATTGGTGGTTGGGGAGGTCCTCGATCGCCCGCCTAAGCCCAGCATCTGGCGATACGGCGTAGGACCTACAATCCTTGCCCTCCAGGAAGATTGGGTGCCGTCCGGCGCTCCTCCTGAGAGAATTGTGGGACTGGCAACCAGGCTGGATGGTTCCAAGCCTGAGGTCGAGCCAGAGGATGAAGTTGTTTTACTCGCAGTACAAGATCAGGCCTCGATACCCCCATTTGCGGAGACGCTACCAGAAACTGAACTGGATGCCATCGCCATTCAGACGTTAATGATAGCGGCCGAGCATACGGGATACGCCATCGACGTCCTTGATCTTGATGAAGATTTGAAGACCGGTCTGGCGATCGGCGAAAAGGAACACGCCGAGCTCCTCATTGATATCTGTCAAGTCTTTGGGTTATCGGGGTATGTCAACCTCAAAATCGGCGATTACCCGAACCTGGCCCATATGATCGCCCTGGTCCGCGAGAGACGGCCGGACCTCGTCAATGGAAGGGCACAGGATGGTCAGGTACAGGAAACGGCCAGCGCCAGGATCACAAGGGACGATGAGGTGCTTGTCGACGACTCGTTGACCGCTGTCGTCCTGCAGATCGTTTCTGAAGAGACCGGGTATCCGGTCGATATGCTGGATCTAAGCCTGGATATGGATTTAGAGGAAGATCTCGGCGTTGACGCCATCGAACAGATGGAGATCTTTCGAGCCCTTTGCCAGGCCTTAGCGCTCGAATGCCCGGAAACCAACCAGCTCGTCGACTATCCGACCTTGTCACACATCATTGCCTACTTGCAGGCAACGACTAGCGACCACGAGCTTTACACGGCTGCCGAGTTACTATCCGGGTCGGAAGACCAAGAGAGAGGGGCAGTTGAGGATCTGGTTTCTGAAGAAGGCGGCATCGACGGGCCGCCAATAGAATTCGCCATCGCCGATACAGTCTTGCTTATCACCGCCGAACAGACTGGAATACCGGCCAATGACATCAGGCTCGATGCCGATATGGTCGAAAGCCTTGGTCTGGATGAACGGACCCAAGCCGAGGTTGTTTCCGCGGTTCTTGAATCTTTCGGCATACCCCAGCCTGAGGGGATGCGACCATATGACTACCCCACTCTGAGCGCCTTAATTGTGTTCATCCGCGAAAGCCGTCCAGACCTTGTAGATACTGAGCTGCCGCCGGTCGATGGAATAGAGGATACCCTGGTCTCCGAGGCCATGACTGGGGTAGAAGAGGGTAAGCAGCCAGCGGCCGCTGCCCGAGAGAGATTAAAGACCATAGAGCCTATCAATTATGTCCGCTACATACCCAGTCCAGTCCAGTTGCCATCTTTAGAAGATTGCCAATCGACAGGAATCTCACTCAATCGTAAACGGGTCGTGATCATGTCTGACCGAGGTGGGGTGGGCGATACACTGGGCAACCTATTGCCTGATCTTGAAGTATCCGTGCTAACACTCACATCCACAACGCACGCCGACGAGTTGGAGGAACGAATCCTTGCCTGGTTAGAAGAAGGTCCGGTTGATGGGGTTTACTGGTTGCCGGCCCTTGATGTCGAGCCACCATTACCTCAAATGTCTCTCGAGATTTGGCGTGAGCTGAACCGCCAGAGGGTAAAAAATCTTCACAGGACCATGCGAACCTTGTACGACTCCATAAACCACCCGGGATCTTTTCTGATAACTGCCACGCGAATGGGTGGGCTCCATGGTTACGGTGATTCGGGCACATCGGCCCCCTTAGGTGGATCGGTGACCGGGTTTGCGAAGGCCTATAAGCTGGAACGTGGCCAAGATGGCCCAGAATCGCCGCTCGTCAAAATGGTCGACTTTGAGATGGGTATGGAGGCGGGAGAGGTGGCCCAAGTGCTCATGGCGGAGACCATAAGCGATCCCCAAGCCGTTGAGGTTGGATATAAAGGAAACGATCGATATGGCGTTACCCTGGTCGAAACCACGTCCTCGGGCGATGAAGCTGGCTTAACTCTCGACCAGGAAACGGTCTATCTGGTTACAGGGGCCGCCAGGCGGTTGACAAACGAGATCATCGCCGACCTGGCCTCGAACGGTGGAACCTTCTACCTGCTGGATTTGGTAGCCGCTCCCGATCACGACGATCCAAGAGTGGCTCTCTTCCGGACAGACAAGAAAGCTCTACGGGAACAGCTGGTCGAAGAGATCAAGACAGCCGTCCCAGAACGAACCGCGTCGATGGTGGAGAAGATAGTGAAAGCCATTCAGCGCGAGGAATCGGTGCTACGGGCTATCGAGTCGGTGGAGCGCCATGGCGGAACAGCCCACTATACTTGCGTTGACATGCTGGATGAATCCGCAGTCACGGGCGTGGTCAATGAGATCCGCAAGAACCATGGCCGGGTCAATGTGTTGGTGCACGCGGCCGGTCTGGAAATTAGCCGGACTTTACCGGAAAAAGATCCGGTCCAATTTGACCTGGTTTACGATGTCAAAGCAGATGGATTCTTTAACCTGCTTAGAGCCTCGGAAGATATGCTCCTTGGAGCTACCGTAGTCTTTGGCTCCATGGAGGCGCGCGACGGGAATCGGGGCCAGAGTGATGCGAGCGCGGCCAATGACCTGCTGCGGAAGATCACCAACAGCTTACCCTGGCAACGACCGGGGACGCGAGGAGTCGCCATCAGCTGGATAACCAAAAGAAAGACAGGTATTAGCCCGGGCAGATCGTGGGACGATCCCCTATCTCCCGTCTCAACCGGCTTTTCCATCGTCCGTGACGAATTGACCGCCAGTAACTATCACGGCGAAGTGATCATACAGATCGAGTCTGCAACTCACCCGGAAGGCCAAGAACCCAACAGCCAGCACCCTTCCTTCTCCTAGCCAATCAATCTAACGAGGTTGCAGGTCCAGAACGCTTCCTCTTGGAATTGATAGTGCAACGCACTGTCTGGTGCTCTAGCATCACCGGCACCATCTATGTGTTTCCACGAAATCGGGGTCAGACAACACTTTCGCATTGCCCCCGCATCACGAAGAGGGAATGCACAGCTTTCTGATCTGCGCCCTTACTACCCGCTGCGCAGGCGATCAGATCTTCCATTGACAGACGCAGAGAATGACGGACTATAAAAAGGCCTATTGAACGGTCGGGTGTCACTCGGGACCAACACGAACTGGTACCAGACGCGCATTTATGGATACTACTGCTCAGTTGTATCTCGTCCGTGTTGCAGAAATTTCCACACCAGGTCCATCTTCAGGAGCTCGCCATGTTAACAATTGAAAAGGTTGATACCGGCAACAAGGCCCAAGTCCGACGCTTCATCGATCTTCCCTTCCGGCTTTACAAAGATCACCCCCAGTGGGTACCTCCAATAAGGATGGATATGTTCGACGTCCTGAACCGGGATAAACACCCTTTCTACGAACATTCGACGGCCGATTTTTTTATCGCCGTCAGGGATGGACGGGATGTCGGCCGGATCGCCGCCTTGGAGAACAAGAATTACAACGCCTATCATGGCACCAACCACGGCCAGTTCTATTTTTTTGATTGCGAGGATGATTCCGAGGCGGCCAGCGCCCTTTTTGAACGTCTTTTCGATTGGCTGGCGGACCGGGGCCTGGAATCGGTGATAGGACCCAAGGGCTTTAACGTCATCGACGGTTACGGCATGTTGGAGAAGGGGTACGAGCACCGTCAGATGATGAACATGATGAATTACAACTATCCCTATTACCTGCGCCTGGCCGAGGAGAGCGGATTTGAGAAAGAGGTGGATTTCGTCTCAGAATACGGCGAGGTTAAGGATTTCACGATGCCTGAGAGGATTCATCGAATCGCCGAAAGGGTTCTGAGACGCCAGAACCTGCGCATACTTCGCTTCAAGAACAAACGCGAATTGAGGAAATGGGCCCCAAAAATCGGCTACACCTACAACAACTCGTTCGTCGAGAACTGGGAATATGTTCCCCTAACTGACCGGGAACTAACTTTCGTCATCGATAATATCATGTTGGTGGCTAACCCAAAGTTGATCAAGGTGATAGTCCATGAGGATGACGTGGTGGGCTTCTTGTTTGGATTCCCAGATATCTCGGCGGCCATGCAGCGGTCAAAAGGGAAGCTCTTCCCATTTGGGCTCATTGATATCGTGATAGAAATGAGGCGTACTTCCTGGATCGCCGGGAACGGGATGGGGATGCTGCCCGAATTCCAGGGCAGGGGGGGAAACGCATTGATGTACGCCGAGATGGAGAAAACGGTTCACGAGATGAGCTTCACTCACTTAGAATTGACCCAGGTGGCCGAAACGGCCGTGCAGATGCGCAAGGATCTCGAAACCCTGGGAGGCATCCCTTACAAGAATCACCGCGTTTTCAGGAAGGATCTGTAGCGGATTGAAGCGTCTAGACTAAGCCTATTCCGGTGCTTAGTTCTGGCCGAATAGTGTAAGAATTATCTTTGAGGTCCCGAGTATCGTACCGAGCAGGCTCCCCAGGCCGCATAGCACCATCACCAGCAAGATTCGTAAAATCCGGTTTTTTCGCCAGGCCCTAAAATTGCTCAGATCCTCGGGGAAAGTCTGGAAATCCTTGACCAGGGGCGGCCGGACCAATAGTTGCACGATGGCCGCCACCGTGCCGGGACCGGCCGGGATGAAGGGGGAAAACGGCGCCACTACCACGGCCGTAAGCACCGCAAGAATATGACCACCTGCCACAATAGCGCCAATACCGGTGAAAAGACTGTTGGCCAGCACCCAGAAACGGATATTTTCCCTGACGGCGGCCTTTCCCTGGGTGAGGCTCAAATAGAGCATGGCGATGATGACCAAGACCGGTATCGCGAAGGTGGCTATCCTCTTTATCAGGGAGGTTTTAGAGACACTCTCCAGACTTTCGATATCTACCGGCTCAGCACTAATCAAAAGTTCACCGATCCTGGAGAGCCGGCCGGCGCCGACGACAGCCAAAACAGTCTCGCCCTGGCTTCCAACTATCTTCTGGGCTGTATATTGATCTCGTTGTTCGATGAGTGGTATCGACAAGGCCGGCTCCATCGGCGTCACTTCTTGGATGAAAGCGGATAAGAGGTCGTTGTTTTTCGCCATCTGGAGATCGTTTTCTCCGGCCTTCCTGTATCTGAAGAGGCGCCGGGTGGCGGTGAGAAATAATTTCAATTTGGCGACGATGGCAAGCGATCGCCATGCCTGGCTGAAAGTGATGTTCATATCCCGTTCGCTAAAACAGACCGGTATGGCCTTGCTTTCCGCGATCTGGGTAGCTTTATAAAGCTCCGTCCCGGGCATTCCGCCTCTCAATTCACCGTATTTCCTGGAGTAAGCGGCCAAGATCAAATTGAGAATGAGCGCGGTCAACAATTTCTCGCGGACGACATCAGCTAGCGTCAGGTTTTCCCAGAGTGTCTCATCTGAGAGAACCTTGGCCCTGGCCGGATCTAGGTCGACACAAACGACGTCGGGATTTACTCTCTCAACCAGACCCGCGATAAATCCAGGCGAATCGCCTGAGATATGTTCCGCGCCCGCGATAACGTAATGGCGGCCGGCGACCGTAAATTCAGCCACGTCACCCGGTGACACGGCGCCTGGCGACACGGCGCCCGGCGATTCTTGCCCGCTTTCGTCTGAATGGACCTGGGAGAACATCTTACGATGATGGTCCTATGATCCTCTCTCTGGACCACTGTACGGATTGACGATCTGGTTAAACAAGAATCGGTAAGGAAACTCGGGTTTGAATCGCTTTGCCGGGAGGAGACGTAGCCGACCCTTTCCTGCGGCGGCGTTTTCCCGGTACTCGCCCACGGCATCCCTTGGATTTAACAGCCTGTCAGGACTATCCAGCTCCAAGTGTTCCTGCCAAAGAGCCAGCCTCAGCTCTTTGGCCAGGCGATCTTGCTCGTCGACGACACCCAGTTGAAGTTCGGTGATATAGGCTATGCTCCGCTGGCAGATATTGACGCTCCCAGCCAGGGTATAGGCGTCGTCCACCAGCATAAGCTTGGAATGTATCGTGGGATCCTTACCGTCAATGTGAAGCTTGCAGATTACAAACTCACCGTGATCTGGACTAGCAGCTGAAATTCCTTGCAGATACTCAGCCGCTCGACGACGCTGCTGGATTTCATAGTGTTTCCATATGGCGTTGTTCCGCCCCGGCACCAGGGCCACCACGTCCACGCCCCGTTTGAGGGCTTCGCCCAATTGGTAGACGATATCGGTATCCCGCCTCACACCGGTAGACATTTCAAAAAAGGGTGGATCGTGAAAGGTAAATAGATATTGATCCTCAATGTAGATGTACTGTTGGGCCTGTTTAATGGCTTTCAGATAGGCGGCCCAGATTGTGTACTCGCCCTGATCGGACCAGGAATAACCCTTCCTCTTCTTGATCAGGGGAAAACTTCGCAGCACCTGGACCGAATGGGGACCGGTTCTGGGAATTGGTAAATCTCTGAAGTAATCGGGCATAGCTTCCTGGATTGGTAGTGACGTTCCTTCGGCGCTGGAGGGATCGTTCCACCGTTCTTGGAAGGTCTGAACGACGTCGGCCACGGCCGGTCCCTGAACTTTGAGGGCAAGATCATGGGTCGGTCCTCCCTTCGCCGGACCATTCTCACCTAAAAGTTTGACCGGGTCTATCCCCATGGCGGCTACGATAATCAGGCAATCCTCGGGATTGTCGCAATTCAGCATCTTCTCCGCCCGGTAGTGGAAGTCCCCCATAATAGCGGCCCCATCGATCAGAGATTCGACCAGGTTGCCGTCACTAGACGGCTGGATCTTCGAGACCCGATGCCTGGTTTGGGGAGGGAAGCTGTCCCCTTGGGAAACATCAACGAACCACTTATCCTTAAGTTCTTGTAGGGTGCTCATCGATCAGTACACGACCTCCATGGTTTAGATTGAAGCAAATAATATGCTTGATGCTAAATAGACACTTCGCATAGCGAACGCATTAGATCTCCAGCACGACTTACCGCAATCATACAAACGCTAGCTCATTTTTCAAAAATAGGATGGTGGTTACTATTGACAAATATAGTTAGTATCCTTATAATATATATATTAACTAATATAGAATGGCAATGAATGACAGAGTTATAGTCCACTTACAAGATTCCTTCACAGATAAATCCTACGCTGAGGTATTCGAGCTTATCGATCGTACTTCCAAGAACCTGCGGAGGATCCAGCGACTGACGGTCGCCGAGGCAGGCCTTACGCCGCCCCAGTACCAGGTGCTGCATCTACTTTGGCGGGAGGACGGACGCCCCTTCAAAGATCTCGCCGAAGGCTGCGCCTGCACCAGGGCGACGATTACTGGTCGCATAGATACGCTTGAGAGGAAGGGACTGGTAGTGCGTGTGCAGAACCCGAATGACCGGCGGAGTCTTCTGGCGACGCTGACAGAAAAGGGGCGTCAAATGCAGAATGAGACGCCGTCTCTGGAACGTGTATTTGACCTTTGTTGTACTGGACTTGCGCCGCATGAGTTGCAGCATTTGGGCTTGCTCTTGGAGAAGCTCAATGCCTCATTGAATTGCTGATCTATTATGACCGATGACCTTTTCATCTTCCTGGCAAAGGAGTCATGACATGTCACACATTAAACCTATGAACCGAGAAGATCCAGAAAGCCGGATAACGACGAAGGAGATTGGGATAATTGTAGCCCATGGACTGGTAGGATGGGCGATCTGCGGGGCCATCATGGCCATTGGCACCCAGCTCACGTCGTTGGAAACACGTTGATCATCCACGCGATCGGCGCGCCGATTGTCTTCGCCGCTGTCTCATGGGTATATTTCACCAGATTTCATTACACAACGCCGCTGCAGACAGCCATTTCCTTTGTATCCATTGTGATCTTGCTAGACTTCTTCGTCGTGTCACTACTGATCAACGGGAACTTTGATATGTTTGCCAGCTTCCTGGGGACATGGTTGGTATTTGCCTTGATCTTTATTTCTACCTATCTCACTGGATCATATCTAGACAGGCAAAGGTCCGTCTCTTATTAGAAATAGCGTCAGCCTTTTTCAGCGGGAACAGCAGTTCGGGTGGAGCCGTGAGCAGTTAAATTAGCGGTAGAAGTGGCATAGCCCGGTGACTCGAGCGCCGCTTGAGAATCGGTGCCCGAGATCGCCAGGAATGAGCTGCGAAGTCACTCCTATCCAATAAGGCCTTATAACGTCTTTGCTATTCGCCGCATCCAGTCAACAGCTCCTTCTTCCTCTTGCCAGAGATGGCCGTTATCGGCGACGTAAACAACCGCTTCATCCTCGTCCCCAAAGCCAATACTATCCGGCAACTTGAAGGGCAAGGGCCTAGCCTGGAGGAGAAAAGCCGGCACATGAGGATTGAATCTGAGCGCCTCTTGTAGGTGCTTTCTGGCTGTACTGCTGGCGCCCTGGTTACGGAATGAGAGTAGCGCGCGCGAGTAGTACCAGACTGCCGAGGTATCTTGGCCATACGCATGCATAAGATCTTCCAACGCGCTGTCTGGACCTTCCTCCAACAAGTACGTCAGCAGAACATAGCGAATCCCCTGGTTGTCGCCTGGATTCAGACGCAACATTTCCTGTAGGTGGTCTATAGCTTCGTCACGCTTATCCAAATTCCATAAACATTGGGCAAGACCGGCCCGCGCGCGCATATACGGCCGTGTTTCCAATACTCCCCAAAAGTGGCCGGCATATTCCTCGAACGCTTCCCGTCCCAGGGCTCGCTCTCCTGCTCTGACTCCAGCATCGTAGAATACTCTGGCCTCATGCAGGCTTCCGGCCGCCTCTTCGGCCAACAGCACCCAGGCATCGGCGCAATCTTCTGAGATGTCCAGCGCTTCTCGTGCCAATTCGAGACGCAGTTTACCATTGGCTTCCCATGCCTCATAGACCAGGTCTTGTGCTTTTTCCAATGGAGATCTCGGACTGGGGGAAGGCAACGGCCCAGACGTGGCCAGCAGAGCATCTAGAAAGGCTTTGGCTTCGTCCATAGACTCGAATTCTTGTTCGCTCAATATGTGACTAATGTCGGCTGTCAATTTCTCCATTGCCCGCGGGTCAGGAATGGCCAGCTTTTCATCTGGCGCCTTCCGCTTTCGCCGGCTTCTCCGTGATCGTTTCTTGCTCATCGCACCCTCCAAACCTCACTCAATCCAGATCTGTTTCGATGCCAGTAATGGTCTCTTCGCCAACTTCGCACCGCAGATATACTTCTTCGCTTTCACCGGGATCGCGTGTGCCTCCAGATATTATCCAGAATGTCTGGCCTCCCGCCATGTCCGAAACTTTCGGAAACAATATGTGGTCATGGTCAATAATCGCCGTCTGATGGGGAACAGACCGGTTCATGATGGCCGGTTATCCCTAATCGCTTGTTTTCTTTCGATAATTTTCAGGTCAGGTTCATCTCTATCTCAGCCGCGATGGTTACGCTCGCAAGTGAGACTTGACAGATATACGCACGCACAGTGACGCCGGCCCTCGCTGCCTGGTCCAAAGTCTCGGCGAATTCGGGATCCGTTTCCCGGTTGGCCGAAAAGCGATGGGCGTCAGGACGCTGGATGACAAAGACCACCGCCGCCCGTTCCCCTGAGGCGACGATATCCATCAGCTCGTGCAGATGCTTTCGCCCTCGATCCGTGGGCGCGCCGGGGAAGAGGGCAGTCCCATCCCTGACGAGGGTTACCGACTTCGTTTCCACCCAACAGGTGCCGTCCGGGTCCGATAGGCGAAAATCCAGGCGGCTGCTTCCCCGGACGACCTCAGGTTTTACTGACGGGTAGGTAAACCCTGATATCCTTCCTTTGGCCAAAGCCTCGGCAAAGAGGGGATTAGGCAGGCGGGCATCGACCGAAACCAGCACAGACTTAAATTCCACCAGTTTTAGGTCGTAGGCGGTTTTCCGTTGAGGATTACCGGCCGGGGCCAGCCAGACAGACCGGCCCGGCGTAAGTAGCTCCCCCAATCGGCCGGAGTTCGGCACGTGGGCCCAGGCATCAACGCCACCAACGGATACGGTGGCCCGAAACCGGTTGTCGCGGCTTTTCATGGTCCCCTTGATGAGTATGGGTGATTGCATCTTCTTGAAAAATGTCACATTTTAGTCAAGCTGGGTGTTAAGATTGACAATGGATACAACAAAAAAACCCGCGGTGGTTATTGCCGTTCAGCTCCTGTTGCTGCTAAATGCGGCGATCTGGCTTTTTCTAGCTGTCTGGTATCTGAAACCACTGTTCGATGATGTAGGGAGCTTCTCGAATTCTTCCTGGATCGTTTCTGGCCTGATGTTCGCCAACGCCCTGGTTATGTTTTTTCTCGCCTGGAGCGTGGCAAAGAAGCGACGGAGATTCTACTATCTGGCCCTCGCGGTACTCGCGGCCAATATAGTGCTCACCGTGACCGACGAATTCGACCTCTTTGATCTGATAGTACTAACGCTTGCCCTGGTCATCGTCGTTCTGAAGGTCGGGGCCAGATCCCAGTTCATGCCCGCCCGCTGATCCGGTTCGTCGAGCTCTGAATGGGTGACGATCGCCTGAAGCTGGAGTCTGTTAGCCTTTGTAACCAATCTGGCGCAGGAACCCTTTTCGCCAGGCGATATCCTCATCTTCCTCGAGACCGCTGGGTTTCGATCCATCGACCACGCCCAGGATACCCCGGCCTTGTCCCGTCTTGGCCACGATCACCTCGGTCGGGTTCGCCGTAGCGCAGTAGATCCGGCATACCTCTGGCACACCCTTGATAGTCTGCAACACGTTGATGGGGAAAAAGCCATCGCCCAAAAAGACGATGAAGCTGTGCCCTGCACCGATAGCCAGAGCGTTCTGCCGGGCCAACTCGATCATGGCTTCGTCCGTTCCCGACCAGCGGACCAGGCATTTGCCTGAGGCTTCGCAGAAAGCAAGGCCGAACTTTATGCCCGGCACGGCCGAAACCATGGCCTCATGTATATCCTCTACCGTCTTAATAAAATGCGATTGTCCGAGAATGAAGTTTGTATTTTCAGGTTTTTCGATCCGAATCGTGCCAATTTCCATAGCTCTACCTCCTGGAGACTCCCGTGAATTAGGTAATAATTCACTTACATCTCCCAAACATTTAGATGATTTCTCTCCTAATCTTGTACCGGCCTGTTGGATCTTCTTGGATTAGGCCGCGGAACGCTACTCATTTGCGAAGCGCCCGACCTCGGCCATCTCCAAGGCACCCATCAGGTCGTTCGTGAGCAGGATAACCGTGACGCCCCGTTCCCCCGATCCGATAGAGACCTCTTCCTGTTCCAGCACGCTTTGGTCCACCAGGATCCGCAATAGGGTGGGGATACCGAAGGGGGAGACGGCTCCAAGCTCGTAGCCCGTCACCTGCAGCACCTCTTCCCGCTTAGCTGTCGTCAGACGAGACCGGCCGAAGTAATCACGCAGCGCTTTCCAGGAGATCTGGCGCGGTCCTGCCATGAGCACCATGGCATACTCGCCTTTTCCCAGTCGGAAAAGGATGCTGCGTACCACTTGTTCCGGTTCCTGTCCCCGTTCGGCGGCCGCCTGTTCCAGGGTATTGACCGGGCCTGGATGCCGGAAAACGCTGTGAGGAACGTCCAGCTCCGCCAAATATTGGGAGACAGGCGGATCGGAAATCTCCCTATTTGCTTCGATATCCGGCATGTTTCGATCCCTCCGTAAGAGATGGGGTGATTATATGTGATTCTTGTTCGTACGCATTGGTGAAGATTTGGCGAGAACAAGCGGCGGGGATTGGGGGATTGGGGGATATTTCCTTGTTTTGAATTTTCCTTGGAGTTGGTTTTCCGCAGAATCTTCAAGAAATTGGGGCGGAGATTCGGAGGATTCAGCGATTCTTTCTCGAACAGAATGCCCGGAGAAGCTTTTTTACCAGCTTTTGTGCGCAATTAAGTCAGGGATTCAGTAGGTCTGGCAACTATTCCTATTTTTGAATACCTTGTCTGGCCGGCTGATTTGAATTCCGCAGGAAAGCGGGTCCGTGATTGAGGATTTCATATGAACTTACTTTGAAAATCAGCTGATTTATTTGGGAATCGGACTTCCTTACCTCCTAAGCGCAACTCGAAAGGTGGGGTATTTTCAGAGGATTTAGATCCTTTGACAATTAAGATCATAATTTATTGATAGAGGCAAAAGGACGAGAGCCTGTTTTTCACCAGCAACTGTTTTCACTTCAGATTCCAGGTTAGATTTTTATCGGGGGTATGCTGGATCATCGGATTCATCCACAACGAGTGCTTTCTCAATTCCCCCAATCGTCACAAAAAATGACGCAGCGATGTTTATATCTGATGAGCAGTTGCCCTATTTAGTGTATCATTATCGGATTGATCCAAGGCTTGCGTTATGCGCCAAATACACCGCTAAATGAAAGATATGTCTGAACCAATAATTGTCGTCGAAGATGTTCACAAATCCTACTTGATGGGCAAGGAAGCTGTGCCGGCCCTGCGTGGTGTCAACCTGAAAATACACCGGGGTGAATTTGTTTGCTTGATGGGGCCTAGTGGTTCTGGCAAGACCACCTTACTAAACATTATTGGTGGCTTGGATGAATCCAGCCGCGGGCATGTCATTGTCGAGGGTGAAAACCTGGTCGCCATGTCAGAAAACGAATTGGCCTCCCTTCGACTAAGGAAGATGGGATTCATATTCCAGAGTTACAATTTACTGGGCAATTTCACCGCCAAAGAGAATGTGGAAGCTCCAATGGTGCTGGCCAAGGTCGGCCGCAAGGAACGACGCGAGAGATCGCGGGTGTTGATGGAAAAAGTGGGCCTGGGTGACAGAGCCCATCACTATCCAAGCGAGCTTTCCGGTGGGCAGCAACAGCGGGTCGCCATCGCCCGCGCCCTGGCCAATGATCCAAATATCCTCATCGCCGATGAAATGACCGGAGACCTTGATTCAGAAACGGGATTCGCCATCATGAAACTCGCCTCTGAGTTGAACGAAGATGGCATGACGATCGTCTTCGTCACCCACGATCCACGCATGGCGGAGTTCGCAAAACGGGTGATAGAGATTAGAGACGGCAAAATGCTTAAGGAATAATTACTCGTGTAGGCTATGTGATTATTGATGATATCCCTGTAATTCCTCATGATACTCAAATTCATCCTGAAGAACTTCAGCCGCCGCAAAGTTCGTACCATCCTTATGATCCTGGCTCTAATGGTGAGCACGGGATTGATCGTAGCGATGAGCTCCACGGTGGCAACTGTACGGCAATCCAGTGTGGATCTGATTGCCAGCGGTGCCGGTCGTTTCGATCTATCGGTCTCAAAGCGAGATACCAGCCGCGATCCATTTATCACCTATGATGAAGTTTCTCCCGCGATTTTAGCGGCCGATGAACGAATCACGGCCGTTTATCCCCGCATCGAATCATCTGTTGAATTGGATGCTAATGGAAATGTTGGCAGTGGCTATTTGGTCGCCCTCGATCCTGATAGCGATGACATTGGTTATATCGACGTGGTGGATGGCGCTTATGTATTAGGGAATAGGCAAGCGGCCATACTAGAAGATACCGCTTTCACCTACGATCTCGAAGTTGGTGACGCCATCGATGTTTCCTATAGTTTCCCTTTGCCTCGGGAGATAGGACAGCCAAAGGTCGTTGGAGCCAGCGAGAAACGCACCAGCGAAAGATTCACCATTAGCGCTATCGTGCGTCAAGATGGGGTCATCGGCGGCGGCGTGCGCGAAGGGCTCATCATTCACCTTGGGGATGCCCAAGAGTGGTTAAATTTACCTGACCGGGTCCAATCGGTTTTAGCGACAGTCGAACCCAGTCTCTACGAGACTAATAACGCCGATACAGCCGCCTTACGGGTCAGAGATGTCGTTCAGACGGTCCAGACCCAATTAGGCGATGACTTTATTTACTCCCTTAACAAAGCCCTGGCGATTAGTGGGGCAGCCCAGGCTTTCCTGGCCATACAAGCCCTCATTAACACCTACGGGCTTGTCGCTTTGGCCGTCGTCGGATTGTTGGTATACACATTGGTGATGACCAACGTCCATGAACAACGGCGGGATATGGCCATTCTTCGTATTTTGGGAGCCCAGAGAAATTTCCTTTTTACTCTCGTTGTCGCCGAGGTCTTGGTCATAGGGGCGATTGGCGTCACCCTGGGTGTCGCCCTGGGGCAGTTGATCACCCAGTACATTGTCGTACCGATCATCCAACAACAAATGGCCTTAGAAGGGATTAGTTCTCCATTGACTCCCCAGCTAACCTTAACAGCCATCCTGCCAGTGGTGATCTCCTCTTTCGTGGTCCTAATTATCAGCAGCATCCGGCCGGCTCAAGAGGCGTCCCGCACCAAAGTGGCCCATGCCATCAATCCAGGTGTTGCCGACAACATTCAGATTGAAGACCTGGACCGGCTCCGGGAGCGGCGCCCGGACTTTAAGATGTTTTTAGGTGGCTTGGCGCTCATGTCCATCTTTGCCCTAATTGCCGGATTTGCCATCGTAGAAACTTTTGGCGGGCCGGCCCTGCAAGTAGTTTTTATCTTACTAGCTTTGGGCTTACTCGTACTAGGGCTGGGCCTAATCTTCTTTATTGTCACTGTTCCCTTGGAAAGGTTGGTTCTGTTTCTCATGGGGTTGGTCATGCCCCGCTTAACCTACTTTGCCAGCCGAAACGTTGGGCGTGGTCAAATGCGGAATACCCTTATTTCATTGCTTGTCCTGTTCAGCGGCGTGCTCCCGAGTTTCCTGGCAACCCAGATGGCCCTGGAGAACGCGAACTTCGAGGCCACTATCCGCCAGGATATGGGCGCGCCAGCCGCTATTCAGGTAGTTGGATATTGGGAATCGCCCGAAAATGCAGAGCAATATCGCTTAAGGCCTGACTTTCGTACGAATGAATTAGCGGCCGTGGCAGGAATGGACCAATCGGTGGGATTAACCTATGGATACCAGACCACAGTGTCAGACCAGATCGGTTTCCGTTCCGCCCCGGTGACAGTCATTGGCGTGGATGGTCATCTTAACGAGGTGGCATACTCCGACCTTGTGGAAATTATCGCCGGTGGGCAAGCTGCCTTAGATGCCTTCCTGGAAGATCCCGAGGCCATCATCATCAGCGAAGGATTGGCCCAATATCTGGCACTATCTCTCGGCGACAGGATCAAGGTGCAAGGTGCGGGGACGGATCATGTTCTCAATGCCAAGATTATCGCCATCGCTCGGCAGCTGCCGAGCATGGGTGGATTTAGCCGCAGCCGTCTCTCAGCCCAGAGTAACAGCGATGCCCTCACCTCAATGGATGGCTTCCGCCAACTGATCACCGAACTCAACCAACCCCTCCCGCCGCATGATAGACCCATATTGGATCGGATCATGATGACCCTGGCTCCTGGCGCAGTAGCCGAGGAAGTGGCCGACGAGATGGGAAAAAGGTTCGGTAAAGATTACCGTCTCTGGATACGCTTTCTAGATGTGGAATTAGAAGCGAACCAGCGAGGCCAAGCGATGATACAGGTATTTCTATTGGTTTTGACGATGATTTCCTTCACAACGGCCGTGTTCGGTGTATTCGCCGTTATCTACGTCAATGTTTACGCCCGTCGAATTGAGATTGGTATGTTGAAAGCGTTGGGTATGAAACGGCGCGAATTGACCTGGATGCTTAACCTGGAGTCCATCACCATGACTTTGGGTGCAGCGCTGGCCGGTATCGTCGCCGGCGCCACCATGAGCTATATCATTTTCTTTGGCGAGCGGTTCCTTACCCAGCGCCCGAAAAGTTTTGCCATGGACACCACCGTGATACCGTTCATTGTGATCATGGTCGTGCTTGCTAGTGTCCTGGGAGCAACCTTGTCGGCCAGGCGAATCGTGAAAAAGAAAGCGGTCGAAATTTTAAGAATGTAGAGAGCTGGATAGGCCTGTCATGAACATGAAACGAACGATTATTCTCCTTGTTTTCCTTTTCCTCATAAGCGGCTGCCGTCAAGGGCGCCTCACAGCTGGTGGTCAAAGTGATAGCGAAGCAGCGACCGCATCGGGTAACGAGGAAGCACAAGTAACACCACAACCGATAAAGCCTCCCAGCACCGGTACGTCGGTGCTAGCCGATGGTCAACTTGTCGCCCAGAATCCGGTTCTACCGCTAAGTTTCGTTGTGAGCGGCCGT
>JBARZW010000369.1:0-12941 GCA_049650305.1 Promineifilaceae bacterium (SeqCode) | reverse complement strand
CAGATCCTCGCTGAAACTTTCGAGCGCCCGGTCTCATTTAACTTGGCCGATTTTTGGGAGGATTGGTGTGCTGGGCATGAATCGCTTTTCACCGCTTTTTCGACGACCGTGCGAGTAGCTCCAATATTCATATCTATACTTCCCAAGTATTTTGGCGCTCAAGTTCAAGAAAAGGTTGCCCAGGCTGGTTCTCCGGACGAAGAGGGATGGGTGAAGCTCGAATTGTCATTTGAGTCACTCGAAGCAGCACGAGAACGCATTCTTGGATTTGGGAGGGGAGTTGAAGTTTTGGAGCCCAGGGCTCTACGAAGAAGTGTCCTCGATATGGCTGAGCAGATCGTTGACCTCTATGACAAAGTCGGATAAGTAACTCGGGTTACCAGGGCTACTCTAACGTCAGAGTTCGCCTGCGAGGCTCAGAGAATCCAAAACAATACCCTGTCTATAGACTCTGGTAATAATCTCGCCTGCGGCGCTTGGTGGTCAATAACAGCGACCGGCGGGACAGAATCGTCCTCTGACTGCGCCGAGGAGGTTATAGCCAGACTCATTGCTCGAAGAGAGTGTTGTTGACGGTTGTTAATCGCCGTATCAGGAGGCAGCACTTTCGCCGATCAGCACCACAGTGCCAATAACGGATTCCATAAGGCCGAGAAAGTGTAGTTTGGCCAGGCCGGTTGATGCCGCGAAGACGAAGACTCCCTGGCCTTCGTGTTGAATGAACACGTAAAAACCTTCCATTCCCGTTTCACGCTCGCTGAACGCGGCCGTGGCAACATCATGGTCGCCCACTTTAGTCACGGTCGGGTATTCGATAAAGATATCGGGCGGCGGTCCGAAGTCGAAGACAGATTGACGGAGTGCCTCAACAATATCCTCACCGGCAAGTTCGTCCCGGGGGAGGATTATAACAGCCGCGCCTTCCGCATCAGGCATGGATCCGAAGAAGCCTTCACTTGACTCTACGAACAGACCCAATTCCGGATCCTCGGTCACCAGCCAGCCATCCGGATAAGATAGTTGAATGTCAAAAGCCTGGGCCTCGAAATCGTTGTAGAAATCGGATGAAACGGCCGATGATTCATCTGCTTCCTCAGGTGTTTCCAGCGGATCAACCGCAGGCTCAGGTGTAGCGGTGGGCTCAGTCGCAGGTTCGGGTGCGGCCGTCGCTTCGGACGCCGTCTCGGTCGCGGCGACCGATGTCAAGGCACTGGCGGCCGGGGAATCGTTGGTTGACGAGTCATCCTCAGTCCCGGTCGAACAGGCGACCAACTCCAAAGAAATGACAGCTAATAATATGAGAATCTGGATCCTAAACTTCAAGAGAACCTCCGGGTTGGGCTTTTTTTCATAGTCACCGCATCTGAAGATCATGACCAGTAACCTGCGTAGTCCTTAAGACCGGCGATTTATCTACCAAGGAATTATAGCCCCTTTTGGTGGGCAAATGCTGCGAGAAATCTTACGAAAAAGTATACGCGTAAAAAGAAACTCGGTTTCTGATCGGTGCGGGAGTGAGTACAATTGACCCATGAATACCAAACCAAAAAAGCCAACGGATGCCAGGTCGCCTGCCTACCGAATTCAAACCGAGCGCCTTGTTCTCCGCTGCTGGGAACCGGGCGACGCCGAGTTGCTGAAAGAGGCGATTGATGCCAGCCTGGAGCACTTATTGCCTTGGATGCCGTGGGCCCATAATGAACCGGAACCGTTGCAGATTAAGATCGATCGCTTGCGGCACTTTCGAGGGAAGTTCGATCTGGGCCAGGACTTCGTTTATGCCATCTTCAACTTAGATGAAACGAAGGTTTTAGGAGGTACGGGTCTTCACACCCGGGCTGGAGAAAACGCGCGCGAAATTGGGTATTGGATTCATGCCGATCATGTAGGACGAGGATTGGCAACCGAAACCTCGGCCGCTTTGACCAAGGTGGGCTTCGAAGTCGAAAGAGTTGAACGAATCGAGATCCACTGCGATCCGGAAAATGGGCACAGCGCGGCCATTCCCAAAAAACTGGGCTTCAGTTTGGACGGCGTATTGCGAAAGAGCACCCCATTCCTTCATGGGAAGCTGCGGGATACCATGATTTGGACCTTGCTTAAGGAGGAGTATCCAGATAGTCCGTCCGCCAGCGCAGAGCTGGAAGCCTTCGACGTCATTGGCCGGCAGTTACTGTAGACGGGACAATACAGTCCATCTATACATGATAGCGATACCGAGTTTCCATTTATACCGAGCATCGATCCTCGGCAAGGCAGAAGACCCGGTCGTATACAATTCGATTGAAGACAATGCTGTGTAACCGAAGCCTAAGGTTTCTTAATGGCTTCGGTTTCACACGACTTTGACTCAAGGTTATCCAGCTGTTGTCGGATCAATGATGGTCGCTACTTCAAAGATCTGGTTAGCGGGGAAGCCGCTACGAAGGGCGTGTTCCTTCACGGCCGTTTCATTGGCAGCTAAATACACGCAGTAGATTTTGTCGCCAGTGACGTAGCTGTGTACCCATTGAATCTCCGGCCCCATCTCCGCGAGCACCGTATTTGAAATCTGGGATGCACCCTGTAATTCCTCAGGCCCCAAACTGCCGGCGCCGGGCATTTCTCGTTCGATTATATATCTTGGCATGATTATCTCCTTCCTCTTGATGTACCTGATCGAATCAGTGATACCACTTCCATGCTTCAAGATTAGAGGAGAAGTAGCGTTTCTGTCACCCACCTCCCAGGTGGGAAATTAGGAGGGAATAAGATGAGGGGCAAGGTATAATGCCCATATGGATCGACGGGACCCAGACGACTATGTGATAGCCCAACCGCTCACCCGGCGCGAGCAGGAGGTGTTGACCTTCATCGGTGAAGGTCTCACGAACCGCGAGATCGCAGAAAAGATGACAGTAGCCCTGAGCACGATCAAGTGGTACGTGCGACAGGTTTATAACAAGCTTGGAGCTGATAACCGAAAGGAAGCTGTTGAATACGCTCGCCGAATTGGTTTATTGCCCAAAAATGAACTGAGAGCCAGATACAGACACAACTTACCCCTTCAGAATACATCTTTCATCGGTCGTGAGCGCGAAGTAGCCGATGTCTCCAAAATGATTCACAATGCCCGCCTGGTCACCCTCACAGGACCTGGTGGGACGGGGAAGACGCGACTAAGCTTGCGGGTAGCCAGGTCGGTTGTTGACAATTATCGCGATGGGGTCATCTTTGTATCCTTAGCTTCTACGGCCGATCCCTTACTAGTGCCTAACAATATCGCCGACGAGCTAGGTTTGGTCGAGCGAAAAGACCAACCTCTCGTCAAATCGTTGCGGCGATTCCTTGCCGGTAAACAGTTATTGCTCGTTCTGGACAATTTCGAGCAAGTATTAGCCGCCGCACCATTGGTGGCCGAGTTGTTATCTGAAGCGCCTCGACTGAAGGTCATAATCACGAGCCGGGAAGTATTAAGACTAAGCGGCGAGCACGAGTACGTAGTACCGCCACTAGCCGTACCAGATCTGGACCAAGCCATGTCGTTTTCCCAATTGGCGGAATTTGAATCGGTGATTCTCTTTCTCCAAAGGGCCCAGGCTGCTCAGATCAATTTTCGCCTAACAGAGGAAAACGTTTCTACAATCGCTATTATATGCAGACGGCTCGACGGACTTCCTTTGGCCATAGAACTGGCAGCGGCGCGGATTAAGCTCTTTAGTCCATCACAGATGCTGGATCAATTGGTGAGTCGTCTTGGATTGCTGACCACAGGCCCGCGCGATGTACCAGCTCGGCAGAAAACGCTACGTAATACGATTGACTGGAGCTACGATCTGCTAAACCAGGATGAGAAGATTCTTTTTGCCTGCTTGGGGGTTTTCAGTAGTGGTGCCTCGCTAAGAGCTATCGAGACCATCTGCGGTCCAGACGTGCGTATCAGCACCCTGGACGGTCTGGATTCACTGATGAATAAAAGCCTTCTTAACCGGACTGATGTTCCTGGGGGAGAGCCGAGATTCGGCATGTTGGAGACCATCCATGAATATGCGCAGGAACTATTGAGCGGTAGTGATGAAGAGCAATCGGTGAGAAATCGCCATCTGGCCTATTTCCTTACGATGGCCGAGAAAGCTGAGCCGCATTTGTTGGGTTCAGAACAGGTATCATGGTTAGACCAGTTGGAAATCGAGCAGGATAATTTTCGAGCGGCATTATTGTGGGCTCGGACAGCTGAGGGCAAGGCCGAATCAGGTTTGCTTGTGGCCGGATCGCTAGCGTCTTTTTGGTCAAACCGCTCTTTCTACTACGAAGGACGCGAGCATCTGTCGGCAGCGCTCTCAAGACCAGGTGCTTTGGATCGAACGGCCGCGCGGGCCAAGGCCCTCAGCGCGGCTGGACTCCTAGCCTATATACAGAGCGATTATCCCGCAACTCGGCCTCTGCTCGAAGAAAGCCTGTCCATCAATAGGGAGCTTGGTCCCGCCGGCTGTCGGGGTCTAGCCGACGCGCTCATCACCCTTGGAGACATGGAGACCGAGTTGGGCCACTACGAAAGGGCCTCCTCTTTAATGAAAGAAGCTCTGGTCATTATGCGCGACTTGGAAGATGCAAGAGGCATTGCCCGAGCATTGTGGCAACTGGGACAATGCGCGGTTCGACCGGGCGACTATGGACAGGCGGTTCAATACCTTGAAATGGCCCTGCCTCTATTGCGGCAAGAAGGTGATAGGGCGCACACGGCAATTGCCCTCACAGGTTTAGCAGAAGTAGCCTTACGCCAGGGTGACTATGAGCGGGCCACCATACTGGAGGAAGAGAGTCTTGCTCTGCGCCGCGAGATCGGCGAAACTTGGGGCATCGCCGTTTCTCTCGGCAATTTTGCCTGGATCGCCCTGCGCCGGAATGATCTGAACCGGGCCCAGGCTCTACTTGCTGAGAGCCTGACCCTACGCCGCGAGATCGGAGACATAGGAGGTACCGCCTGGTGCCTGGAGAAGTTTGCCGAAATCGCCCAATTAACAGGACAGTCTGCGTCTTCGTCTCGACGGGTGATGGATTCTCGACGAGCTGCAAGGTTATCTGGCGCTGCGCAGTCTCTCCGCACACCAATAGGCTCCGTTATTAATCTGGCAGATCAATCCGACCATGAGTATCAAGTAGCGACTATTCGGGCCCGACTCGACGAACAGACCTTCAAAGCAAGCTGGGATGAAGGCAAGGCGATGAATTTGGACGAGGCTGTCGCCTACGCGCTAGAGGGCTAACCCGCCCCAAGACACAATTCGAAAGAAAACCTCCCGCCGGTAGAACTCATCGAATAACATTCTGAGCAAAGCAATTAGCGCAAGGGAAGTGTTTCACGATATCAGACTTATGCAGATTGGAGGTATTAGCATGCCAGTGGATAGTCAAAACCGATTGAAGACCCTTGCCTTTCTCATCGGAGACTGGACCGGTGCGGGAGAAGGGTTCGGACACACTTCCCAGGTTGAGCATGCATACCGGTTTGTTCTCCAACAGCATTTCATCCAGGGCAAAACTAAATCTGTCGCCCGTGACGATGACGGAAACGTCATAGAGGTTCATGAAGATCTGGGTATGTTTAGCTACGACCCAGATCGAAAAGCGATCGTCCTTCGTGAATTCCATTCAGAGGGGTATGTGAACGTCTACGTCATGGAGGAAGTCAAGGAGTTTGCTAAGCAGTTAGTATTCACTAGCGAAAAGACCGAGGGCGCCGGCGGTTTACTCGCCCGCTTAAGATACGATGTTCTTTCGGCCGATACCTACATGGTTGCGCTGGATCTAGCCAAACCCGGTGAGGATTTTCGCGAATGCCAAGTAGTAACAATGAAACGAGTGCCTTAAGCTCTTCCTGCGTTGGGAGATTGCATTGCTGGAAGGCAAGATGAGATCGTGAATGAATTGAGATGGTGGCATTGGGATAGCCAGAATAAGATGGGCCAAGAATCTGGTGCTTGAGCCCTATTGGCTGTGATAAAAAATTCGAACAGGAGCAGTGAGGTGAGAATGGAGAAGCAGCGTAAGAGATGGAACAAGCGACAGGGTGAGCTTCGCACCTTGCTGGAAAGCGGGGAAGACCATCTCGAGGCCATCCAATTGTTTCTTAGCCAGCACGCCCCGTTGCATTCCGCAGAGATGGATCATACCGAGTCCTGGTCCTTTGAAGATGAAATCTTGAACGATCTCGTCGAAGAGACGGTCCGGCGCATCCCGGCGGACTGTGAACATTCCATTGCCTGGTGCATCTGGCATATTGCCCGCATCGAGGATGTGACCATGAATATGCTGATCGCGGGCTCTGCACAACTGTTACATGTGGATAAGTGGCAAGATCGAATGGGGATCTCAGCCGTTGACACAGGCAACCTTATGGACGAAGAGAACGTCGCAGAACTCAGCGCCACGATCGATATATCCTCTCTAAGAGAATATCGCTTGGCCGTCGGCCGGAGGACGAGGGAGATAGTGATGGATCTCCAACCGGGGGTTCTTAGGAAGAAGGTGGACCCCATCCGGCTGCAGCGCGTAGTGGATGAAGGGGCAGTTGTCCAATCAGCCCTTGGCTTGATCGAATATTGGGGAAAACGAACCGTTGCCGGTTTGTTGTTGATGCCACCTACAAGGCACAATTTCGTCCATTTGAATGAAGCGACTGGTCTGAAGCAACGACGACGGTGAGTTCCAGAACGCCACGTCAAAGGGTCTACGCCAAAAACCTCCAACGATTCATGCCGATTTCGGTAGTCTGAAGTCCGCATTGAACCCCTCCGGCTATCGCACTGCTCGGATAGGATATAGAAAACCATTCAGACGCCAAATTAGCCAAGCTCTAGGTGATGGAATGCGATGCTGAATTATTTACGGCCGGGTAAGAGGAAGTCTGGTGGAGAGCTCGATCCATTGGCCTCAACTTTGAGACGATTATCGATTGCGCTTGATTTACCGATCTCTCTGAGATCCATTGATGAACTCCTTGAGAATGCGAAACAGCGGCTATACCGGTCACTGCTCATCAGACGGCCGAACGGGCCGGCGCGTCTTTCGTGATTGCTGCCCCTCAATCTGGGGTTGAGAAAGTCCTCGATACATCGGGGTTTAGTAGCTCCCTTACCTGCTACGCCACTGTGGATGATGCGAAGACCCATCTGGTATTGGGCGAATAAGAATCGGAGGATGATTGATGGCATACAAACTCTATCTCGAGTCCGGACCTAGGCGGAAAAAGACAATGGTCCATGTATTGGAACAACTTGGGTCCGTCTCAACGGGACCCACAACAGACCTAGCCCTTGAAAAAACGCCAGACGCAATCCGTTCCTTCCTGCGATTTCTCGATCGCCATGGAGAATCCGTCGATTTGGATGGTGAAATCCAGACGGAAATCGCCGTACACGTTACTGAAGGTATCTGGTTAGGGAACGGCGATCCCTCCATCGTTTTCGAACCAGATTTGAACCCACTTGAGACGGAAGAAATCGAATCACTTATCGACCGGCTTGAATGGATGCGTCTAGATATGGTCGATCTTGTTGGCAAACTAAGTGATGAGGAGCTCGAGGAAAAACCGGAGAAAGGTAGACCGATCAAGGTGATCCTTGAGCACATCCTTGAGTCCGAGTACCTGTATATGTACGCCTTCGGCAGACCCGAAGGATTGCCTGGCTCGGGATCGATAGTGCGCAAGCGCGAAGGGACTCTTCTGGAATGGATGGCCTACGTGCGTTCCATCGAGATTGCGAGACTTCGCTCCTTGAGCCTAGAAGAGCGGTCTGAACCGTTTATCCATTGGAAATACACTCGGACTGCCCGAAAGGTGATGCGTCGGATGCTCGAACATCAGTGGGAGCACCTGGTAGAAATAGAAGAACGGCTGGGAGATCATGATTGAGATAGCCACATCCGGAGACAGAAAATCCATTGCCTGGTACTCAAGCAAATCGCAACTAGAAGTAAATCAGTCCTGGAGCGGAGCAGATCGTTCAAATAGATAATGACATAAGGTTCAAAAAGGTCAGCGTTTTTTTGGTCGAGTTGCCTTTGCGAAATTAATCTGTCTTCAACGCAGTTGAAAGGTATTGTTCACGTCTACTTTGGCAAATGAAAGAAGCGACATACTGATAATTATCCGTTATCGGCCCGTTTTCCTGATCCATCCTACCTCCTTGCCTTGCAGTGACCTAAAGGTCGGTGTGTGGGTGATTATCTCGCCAATCAGGATGTATGATGACTAGAAAGAATTCCCAAATAGAGAAGTCGCGAACAAAGTAGATATCACCCGACTACGAACCAATCATCGCACCCTGGATTTGGGCGTTTCAAGATACGCGAGCGAAGACAAAGCAGCTTCTCGCTAATATCCGACATGATGAGCTCGATTGGGCGCCACCGGAAGGAGGGAACAGCATCGGCTCACCTCTTTATCACCTGGCGGCGATTGAGTTGTCATACCTTTATGAGGACATCTTAGGGACTGCTTGGTCGGCCGAATTAGCCTCTTTGCTTCCTTACGACATCCGTGACGATGATGGGATCCTGACTCGTACACTAGGTGAAGGTCGAAAGGATCATCTGGAACGCCTAGATGCCAGCCGAGCTCTGTTCTTGCCCACCCTTGAGGTAATGTCTGCCCAGGACTTTAAACGGCCGCGCGAGCTGGGAGCGTACGATGTATCGCCGGAGTGAGTGGTCCATCATCTGATGCAACATGAAGCAGAGCACCGAGGACAGATTGGAGATCTTCTGAGTAGGCATGAGCGGGATCAGCGTGGCTGATCGCTGTCAACATTCACCTTCTGTTCGTGAAAAGTGAGATATCCTGTCATTTCAGATGAATCCAATGATCAAGATCATGATAAAGGCGATGACTGTTGTGGAAGCATCACAGATTCTCACCCAACCACTACGATCTCCCAGACGAATCTAGTGCAAAGGAGATGGAGATCTGGTGCGAACACTAGTTGCATAGTTCTCGCCTCACGGTTCGATTCTCTACGTTCCAGATCTCATCGGCGAAGCCATCAATAAAATAGCGGTCATGAATAACCGCGATGATTGTTCCCGAGAAACTACTCAGGGCTTCTTCGAATTTCTCCCTGGCAGGTATGTCCAGATGGTTAATTGGCTCGTCCAAGAGCAATACATTACAGCCTGATACCACGAGTAGGGCCAATGATAGCCTGGCTCGTTGGCCGAAGCTCAGCAATCGATTGGACAGTAGAGGTTCTTCCCCAGTGAACAAGAAGTATCCAAGGAATGTTCGCGTATCCGTCTCATTTTTGAAGGCATGCCGGAGCGTCTTCAATGGCGTTGATTCTAGATCCAACCCAGTCTGATCCTGGGTCATAAAACCGATATTGACGCTCGGCCCAATATCGACAGATCCCGATAGCGGGGGGATTTGACCGGTGATCGTACGCAGCAGGGTGGACTTTCCGCTGCCATTAGGACCGGTCAGAACGATTCGCGCTCCTGGTCTTGCCTCGAGGTAAAGTCCAGTCAGCAAGGGATCCGTTTCGCTGTACCCAACGCTCAAATTAGAGAATGTCACCACAGAGCGACCCAGATGCTCCGTTTCAGAGAAGTCAAGCCGTATCTTTCTTTCTTGTCTTGGTTTCTCAACCCTATCGTCAGATTCGAGATAGCGATCCAGTTTTCGTTCTCGCGATTTTGCTTTCCTGGCCACCTTCTTGGCAATGCCTTGCTGGTAATCTTTGTAGCCTTTTAGCTTCATCATCTCGCCGCCGATTCGGATAGAACTGGCCTGCCTTTCGGTGTAGGCGGCCTGCGTTTTCACCCGGAGGATATCCTGCTTGATTCGACGTTCTTCTTGCTGCTGATCACGGAAGGCCTCCCACTGTTTTTCGCGTTCCTGATTGACCTGCTCGATGTAGTCGCTGTAATTTCCAGCGTACTCGCGAACTTCCTGCAGTCGAGGATCGATGGAGAGGATACGGGTAACAGTATGATCGAGGAAGGTTCGATCATGAGATACGATGAGCGCCCCACCAGGGAAGTCCGCAAGCCAGCTCTCTAGCCATTCCAACATCTCGATATCAAGATGGTTCGTAGGCTCGTCAAGGAGCAATAATTGGGGGTCGCCAAGCAAGACGATAGCCAGGTTTAAGCGAGTTTGCTGGCCACCGCTGAGAATGCTAACAGGCGTCTCAGGTGGTACCTTGTCCAGACCCAAACCGGCCAGGATTTTTGCGGCCATACTAGTGGCAGGCGAGCTGATTCGACGAAGTAAATCGTCGTATTTGCCCTGAAGAGCGACATCATTGGGATTTTCGGACAGAGCTTCGGCCAGGCTGGTTAGCTCTGATTCCAGGACAGAGATATCACCAGAAGCGCTTCCAATGATCTCTCCTACGGTGAGGCTGGCATCTATGTCGAAACCTTGGGTGAGATATCCTGATCGCATCGAATGACCCATGGATACATGGCCTGAATCCGCGGCCAACTCTTCGTTGATGATGCGCAGAAGCGTGGTTTTACCGCACCCGTTAGGACCAACCAGGCCTACCCGGTCGCCGGGATTAATAGTAAATGTTACGTCTGTAAAGAGAGATTTGAGGGCGAAAGACTTCGCGAGTTGATGAACGGTAAGCATAGCCACCTCCTCATCGTCGCTACGATCTACCGGAGGCAGCGACAATGATCGTTCGAATAAAGGGGGTAATCGAACAGATGTTAATGAAGGTGAACTTAGTCGATCATTCCGTTTCTAAACCTCGCATGTCAATAATTCAAGTAGCTTACTTTCCTGATCCGGTTCTGTCAAACGCAAGTTTTGACTACGGATGTGGGTGGCGGCAAAACCTGGCAAAAGATCCAAATCAAGGAAATTGTGCCATTTATCGGTTCTTTTGAAAATTGTCTAGGTACCATAAAACACGGTGCAAATAACCGTTATCGATGGATGTTTCCGAACTTTGAATTCTGGACTGATTCTTTGGACTGTATTCGTAGGGAAGGATTATAGGTTCACGGAATTTATCCAGATTGTCACCATATCGGGGGTTGTTCAGACAAATTTCGGTGAGCTACAAAGTGCAGACCACGACGATCCCCTATTATCGATGAAGTTAATTCCTACCCCATTTTGCCGGCGCGCCTGCATATAAGTTTTCGAGTTTGTTATTCGGAAATCGAGTGATAGTTTGAACTGGGAGGCCAAAGTTGGCCAACAAGATAGCCACATTTACTTCAGCTCCACCATAGACGAGTTCCAACTCTTGCGTTTGTCGCAACCGCCGGTGACCGGCTGGCGACAAACGCATTAGGATTTTGCCAAAATTACAATGGAGCCGTTCACTTTTATCCCATCTGCCTTTAATATTTAGCAGTTACGCAAAATATTAAAGGGAAATTTAAAAAAGCAATTCATCGATTCTCTCTGACATCACTTTTCTATAAAAATTACTTCAGATCTGAACTGTAATACCCAGCATCTCTACTTGCCCATCGCGGTCAAAAATGTATTGGGTTGTCACCACATCCAGGGAATTTCCGATAAAGGCAATCTTACGACCTTCTGTAAGCATCACATCAATTCTTGCGCTATCACCACGTACATAAACAACGGGTGTCTGGCAAACGGTAAAGGCCAATGAACCAGGTGGTAACGACAAAGTTTTTTGTTTTCCCGCTGTATTGATGTAAGCAAACGTAGCTGCAGCAGATATGAACTCTTCGCTTCTCAAAAGCGTTGGAGCAAAGCACAGCGCCCCGCCCCGCACCAACACCCCCAGTTCACCCAGCCGGGTCAGGATTTCCTCTTTCACCTGGCCGGTCATGCCCGGTTGGCGTGCGCCACCTTCCATCGGTGTGTGCGAGTACGGATCGGTGGGAAATGCACCATATTCGGCAGGAGATTTGTTATAACCTAGTCCCTGACGAATATCATAGTAGGCTGTCGCCAGCGCGGTCGTAACTGCTGCATCCGCTCTTTCATCCACTGCTTGCTGATAACATTCCTGCGCCGCCAGCAGCAGCTTCGACACCATGTGCCAATAGATGCTGCCTAACCCTTCATAGGCAAAAAACGTACCAGAACGGCCGGTAAAGGCGTCATGATTGAATGTGGTTTCAAACAGATCGAGTATGAAGGTATGTTCGGCCGTTACCAGTTCAGCATAGGCTGGTTCTTGTGTCAAATCCTCCAGCACACGCGCTACATCGCCAGCATTACGAAAGCCACCATTGAAATGATACATGCCCGCATTATCACGGATGAGCAGGCGACGATCGCCGGCCGCTGTAAGTGCTGTTACAAGTTTCGAGTCAGCAACTTGGGCAGCTGCCACATTATTTTTCTGCTGGAAACCTGGAAGTTTACGATTAGGATAAAGCATGTAGGAGTGCTGATCGGCACGATAAAGACCACTGTGGCGCAACTTTTGCAGCAGTACCAGCGCCTCGTCTGGTAGCAACATGCCCGACGACAGTAGTGCAACCTGCCCTTCAAGCATGAGATAAAGATTTTCCACAGCGACTTCCTGCTCATTTAAGCGCAGAATATTGTAGCTGTGGGTGAGACCATCCGGTCGCTGGTTGG
This sequence comes from Promineifilaceae bacterium (SeqCode), assembly GCA_049650305.1. Lineage (GTDB taxonomy): Bacteria > Chloroflexota > Anaerolineae > Promineifilales > Promineifilaceae > UBA11865. The sequence continues at coordinate 379 of JBARZW010000369.1, read as the reverse complement.
CGCGCAGGGTGTGCTCTATATAGCTTTGCGCTAGCGCAAGGAATTCACTTAAGGTTTGTCGATTGATGTCGACTTGTGTGGCAGGTGGCCCGTCCTGGTATATGGCCATTCGGTAGGTTGTGGCTGCCATCCCGAGGTCATCCATGATGGCCCTGCGCGCCTGGTCGGTGAAATCAGTCTCCAGGTGGATTTGATACTTGCAGAAGATGACCTGCACCTCGGCAAAGAGGGTGGCCACGGCCGTGTTTATTACAAACGTCCCCTCCTCAACCTTCGCCAACTGGGCCTGCCAAAAGGCAATAAAGCGACGCAAGTAAGCCACGGTGACAACGGAAAGTCCCTTGCCCGCTAGCGCGTTGTTGGCGTCGTTCCATTCGGG
>JBARZW010000368.1:0-2076 GCA_049650305.1 Promineifilaceae bacterium (SeqCode) | reverse complement strand
GCCACGCTGGCGATTTCCTCAACAGAACAGACTCTTTTGAGAGGGTAAGTCCTGGCTATTCCTTCAATCCACTGCTCAACTTCTTCAGAGCTTCGGTCGTTCTCTGAATTTGCTATTCTCACAAATCCAGGACAAATTGAATTTGAACGTATATGTGGCGCGAAGTCGATTGCCATTGTTCTCGTTAAGGCATTGATTGCGGCTTTTGTCACAGGATAGACGCTGAAATTCTTCAATACTTTGAAGGCTGCCCCTGACGAGATGTTTACGATTGTTCCACCACCGCTCTGCAATATCAGGGGTATCGCATATTTGGCAAACCTGAAATAGCCATTCAAATTCACGTCAATGGCATGATCCCAATCTTTCTCCGAGATCCCCACGATATTTTGGGCAATATCTCCTTCATACGAGGCAGCACAATTTACGAGACAATGAAGCGCCCCGAAACTCTGCTTGGTTATCTCGATGGCTCTCTTGACCTCATCTGTTTTCGATACGTCAGTTCTTATGAACAGGCTTGTGCCCCCATTCTCTCTAATTTTGTCGGCCGTTCTCTTCCCCATTTCCTCTAAGATGTCGACAACGACGACGATTGCTCCCTCAGAGGCAAGTTCGAAGGCAATCGCGCTGCCTATTGAGGGACCGCCTTCTTTGTAGCCAAGCGCGGCTCCTGTAACCAAAGCTATTTTGTCTTGCATTTTCATAAGATTATGCTCCAAGCTGTCCTCACTCAACTGAAGGCAGATCAGGATACTACCCTTCCATCAGGGTATTAGATCTAGTACGGCCGGTCAAGAGTGTCGAAGGCGCGATATGGGAATCGCATCTGTAGATGGTGGTTCATGGGGGAAGGATGCCGTGGCCGAAGAAGGTCGCGACCGAAGGTTTGCAGGCCTTTCTGCGTAAAAGTTCGTACCGATGCCAGATTTTACATGGTTAAGTTTGACGACGATGGTGTTCCAAACTGGGAAGACGTCCAACGGGCTGCTGAACTATGGCCTATGAAAGCGCCATCGTGTTTGGAATAGGCTCAGTCATACTTCTCCAGAGAAGCGTCAGCCGGGCGGGGAGTGCTCTAGGGATGCCGCAATTCTGAGCCAGTTAGCCGTGATTTCGTGTATGGCTCCGTGCCATGTTGGATTATTCAAAAGTTGGCGAAAGAGGAGGCTGCATCGTTTTCGATCCTTCTGAAATCGGATTACAATTACTGGCGGAAGTCCGGTCAACTAACTCTCCAAAGGAAGCATAAATGCACGCACATAATGTTTATTTCTCTCTGAAGGATAAGTCGAGCGAGGCGCTTGAGCAGTTCATCGCGGATAGCAAGCTATATCTTGCCGTCAATACTGGTATCAAATCCTTCGCCTGCGGTGTGCTCGAAGTAGAGCTGGATCGCGAGGTCAATGACCAGGATTTTGACGTATCACTCCATGTTTTGTTTGAGAGCAGAAAAGCGCATGATGCCTATCAGATCGCGCCCTCACACAATGAATTTGTGGCTAGAAATAAAGATAATTGGGCAGCAGTTCGAGTGTTTGATTCAGCCGTGAAATATCAATTCTCACTCGGATAGCGGGAGTAGATCCGACCCTGTGTTAAGCGAGTTGGATTTTAGCCGGCTCTGGAGGGTTGGCCGTTTTACTGGGCCACCTTCATTCTTTTTCGCAGCTTCCTGACCGTTCGCCCCTAGGTTTGTGGCAAACGAAGATGTCACGAGTCATCATTTACATCGCCGCCTTCATCGTGTTCATGCATGGCCTGGTTCATCTGCTCTATTTCGTGAGTTACTGGCCGATAGCCGTTTTGGAAGAGGTGCCCTACAAGACCACGCTTCTCAACGGGCGTTGGGATGTGGGGCCGGACGGCATCCGCCTGTTTGGCCTCCTGTGCCTGACAACCACCGTGGCTTTCATCGTCGCCGCGATCGGGTTGGCGACCAAGACCGGGTGGTGGCGGCCGGTGATGGCTATCATGGCCGTGTTTTCTCTAGTGACCACCTCGCTAGATTGGTCGGTCGCCTATGGAGGGCCCGTCGTTAACGTCATCATACTGGCTCTCGTTCTATCCGCCTCG
>JBARZW010000367.1:0-3130 GCA_049650305.1 Promineifilaceae bacterium (SeqCode) | reverse complement strand
GCCTCGTCAATAAAGTCGCGGATTACCGCACTTCCGTCTTTGGCCACATCACCTAACAAGGCTGTGACAGCCGCGGCAGTCACTCCCACTCTTTGCAGAACAGCATAGGTGGTCACATTGTGTTGGGCCATAGCGGCCAGCGCATGACCGCTCCCCGCCTTTAATTCGTCCCTTGCCTGGGCTATAGAAAGCGCCTCATCAAGCACGACAAGCATTTCCTCGGATAGCCCGACGTCTTCGCCAAAGTCGTCAGTAAAATTGAACTTGGCGTCGCGACCGGCGGCGTGCTTGGCCATCATGTCGACTCGTCTGGTAAGATCGGAAAAGTCAAAGCCACGCTGCTGCGATAGCTTGGCCAGAATCTGATAACCCGCGGTTTTTTGCTCGTCTAAGAGCGTTCTCAGCAGAAGTTGCGGCGTAAGAAGCTTTTGTCCGTATTCAGATCTTCTAGCGGATGCCGTCGTCATCAACTTAGACAATTCTGGCGATGGAATATTGGGATTGAGTGTATTCATACCTATAGACCTAAGAAAACGAGGCAAAGGATAAGCCTTTGCCCCTAATCACACTCCGTGAAGGTCAAGTATATTACCAGAAAACGCGAGATACGTTGAGCGTCTGTTCTGGTTTGAGTTGTTTCCAGCTTATCGTGACAGTTAGTCTACTACCGTTCGGATTCCTCTCTGATCAATTCCCGTTTCAACACCTTGCCGACGCCGGTCTTTGGTAATTCATCTCGAAATTCGATGATCCTGGGATACTTATATTTGGCAAGAAGGTTCTTGCTCCAGTCTATAATCGTTTCAGCGTCTGTCTCATCGCCAGCTTTCTTGACAATCCAAGCTTTTACAGTCTCCCCTCTGTTTGGATCAGGAATACCGGCGACAGCGACTTCAATAACAGCGGGGTGGGTCAGTAAAACTTCCTCTACCTCTCGCGGGTATATGTTATATCCTCCAGCGATGATCATGTCTTTTTTGCGATCCTCGATGTAGAAGTAGCCATCCTGATCCATTCGGGCAATGTCTCCTGTGAATAGCCATCCATCGCGTAATGCGTTCGTAGTCTCCGTCGGTAACTGCCAATACCCCTGCATAATGCTGGGACTCTTGATAACCATCTCGCCGATTTCATCAACCCCCAATTCCTTCTCGCCTCCGACGGCATCTACGATACGGCACTCGACTCCGGGAAACGGAAGGCCAATTGAACCTTCGCGATACTCGCCATAAAGAGGATTTCCGTGCGTCGCGACGTGGGCTTCGGTTAATCCATAACCCTCAACCAGCTTTCCGCCGGTAAGTTCCTCGAATCGCATCTTTGTTTCTAGCAATAGCGGAGCAGAACTGGATATGCAGAACCGGATCGATTTTATGTCATATTTTCCCTCGGCAACATCAGGATTATTGTTGATGGCAACGTACATCGAGGGAACTCCGGGGAATATGCTCGGCTTGTACTTGTTTATGCTCCCTAAGACGTCCCCTTGGTCTCGGGGATCCGGTATAAGTACGCAAGTAGCTCCAATCAAGACGCCAAGGCTTAAGGCCACTAATAGGCCAAAGGAATGGAAAAGAGGGATAGAAATCAATACCACCTCATCGCCCAACTTCGCGTCCGTTAGCCAGCTGCGGCAGGCATGAACATTGACGACGAGATTGCGGTGAAGGCCAACGGCTCCTTTAGCCACACCTGTGGTACCACCCGTATATTGGAGTAAAGCTACATCGTCGCCTGTAATCGTGGTATCTACCGCCGGCGCTTTTTCTCCACTTGCGAGCAGGTCTTGAAACCATATGTCTCCCGGTTGAAGATTTACTTTATGACCTTCCTGGCGATCTTTTGCCAAAGTGAAAAGGAACTTAAGATGAAATGGAAGGTATTCTTTGATGTTAGTGACGATGACGCGCTTCACATTCGTGCTCCCACGCTGCTGAACGTTTTTTAACTTCTCGTAGTAGAGGCTCATGACAAAAACAGTCTCAGCTCCGCAATCAACCAACTGGTGTTCCAGCTCCCTCTCCGAATAGAGAGGATTGGTTGCGATAACGATGCCCCCAGCTTTTAGTATTCCGTAGTAGCTTATGACGAATTGAGGCATGTTGACCATGTAGATTACGGCCCGATCCCCTTTCTTGAAGCCATTTGCAACCAACGCGCTCGCTAGATTGTCGGCGAGTTGATTCAGTTCGCGATAGCTGATTTCGCGACCCTTGAAGATGATCGCTGGACGGTCAGCGTATTTGACACTGGAGACTTCTAACATGTTGTGAAGTGGTTGTTTTGGCACGTCGATAGTTGATGGAACACCATCTTCGTAACTCTTAAGCCATGGTTTTTCGGAGTATATGGCGCTCATGATTTTGGATCTCCTTATTATGGTGCTCGTATCTCGGTAGCAAGAAGGTCGTAAGATGCCCTCTCCTTTCAGAGTACTTTACATAACTCCTAAACTGAGAGTTGTCACACAGCCAGGAGGAGCTCTGGAGGGCGCAACTAATGTTAGCCCGCTAGTAAAAGTATAGACTTGGCTACATACTGATGTCAATGAATTTGAAACGGTTTATTGAACGAGTTTGATTCGGGATATGAATAAACAAGGATCGGAGATCAATGCTCGTCGTACTCGCGATTGGTAGACCCAGCGTCGGTCGTATTGAAAGAGGGTGGGGAGGTATAGCACCGAAAGCAAAATCCATAAGTAATTTCAAACAACCTGGGAGATCAAACCGTGTTCGCGAAGCGCCTTAATACTTCGCTTCCACCCTGGAGGTTTGCGTTCCTTGAAAGCTCTGATTTCATCTTGCATGGGATAGCTGACTCGGAAGAACTCTACCTCCCATCGACGACTCTCGTGCCAACGGGCAATCGCGTATTTTGCTCGCGGATCACCGTCTCCAGGGAAACTGACCGAACTGATATTGGCCAAGGAAATATCGTCCCAGTAACGTAATCCCGGTATATGCAAATGACCAAAGGCGATCATTGAGGCCCTTACCCCCATAAGTAAGGGCTCCAATTCATCATCTCCCTGACGTATCTGTCCAAACAGTTTCCTCTGATGATCTTCGTTGGGAAAAATAACCTGGAGCAAATCCCGGGGATTGGCGTGGACGATGAGCAGATCATC
>JBARZW010000366.1:0-3461 GCA_049650305.1 Promineifilaceae bacterium (SeqCode) | reverse complement strand
GATCCAACCCATAAGGTAAGCGAACAAGGCCGACAGGATGTATAGGCCAAGCATAGTGAGCAAGATGCTGCCGATGTACTCAAAGTCAATCGAACCGGTTCCCGACAGCTCGGCTACCGCCCCATCGCCTCAGGGGAACAGAGGCAGCAAATAAAATGGGTCGTTTACGGGCTGGGTATTATGCTCTTCGTTCAGATTGCCACCGGCTTTCCTTACTTCTGGTCATTCACTCTGCCTGAGGGCTCACCATATCCATTCTGGCTGGCACTCACCACGGCGCTCTATTTCCTTTCCTTTGCCGCCCTACCAGTTTCCTTGACCATCGCCATAATGCGTTATCGGCTCTACGATATCGATCTCCTCATCAACCGCACATTAGTCTACGGAGCGCTATCAGCAGTTGTCATAGGCATTTATGTGGTAGTCGTTGGCTCTTTGAGCATCCTACTCCAGATCAGGAGCAATCTGCTGATATCTTTGCTGGTAACGGGCTTGGTGGCTGTTCTCTTCCAACCGCTTCGGGAGTGGTTGCAGGCAAAGGTCAGCCGGCTCATGTTTGGAGATCGGGATAATCCGGCCATTGTGTTGGCCCGCCTGGGGGAACAGATCGAAGCGAACGTGGCTTTGGGCGAACTGCTAAAGGGCATTCTGGAAACGGTATCCAAATCGTTGAAGCTGCCCTACGCGGCAGTTGAACTGGCTTCGGACCATTCGACCCTGACCGCCGCCGAATACGGCCGGCCCCTTGATACCATTGAGCGTCTACCTCTGGTTAGTCACGGCGAGCAGATCGGTCACCTGATCGTATCGCCAAGGAGCCCAGGTCGTAGATTCAGTGCCAATGAGAAGCTGTTGTTGGAGAATATCGCCAGGCAGACGGGCACGGCCGTGTACGCCGGCCAATTGTACGCCGACCTACAGAAATCCCGTCAACAGATCGTGACAGCCCGGGAAGAAGAGCGGCGCCGCTTGCGCCGGGACTTGCATGATGGACTTGGTCCGACTATGGCCAGCCAGACGCTGAAACTGGATGCCACCATGGACCTGATTTCCGGGGATCCAGAGACGGGCGAGGGGAAGGACCTGGCAGAAGCGACCCGATTGTTGAAGGAACTTAAAGAGCAAACGCAGGAATCGGTGAAGAACATCCGCCGCATGGTGTTTGCGTTACGGCCGCCGGCCCTGGATAATCTGGGATTGATCCCGGCCATTCAGGCCCATGTTGATCAGCAGACGAGATCGCTGAGGCAGCTAGATGTCAGTGTCAATGCGATACCGAATGTGTTGCCGCCGTTGCCGGCCGCGGTTGAAGTCGTGGTTTATCGCATCGTCCTTGAGGCCTTTACCAATGTGATCCGCCATTCCCAGGCCCGGACATGCCAGATCCATCTATCGGTAACTGAGCAGCAACCGCGAGAGCTGCGGGTAGAAATCAGTGACGATGGCAGGGGCATGCCAGACGATGTCACATACGGCGTGGGAATAAACGCCATGCGTGAGCGCGCCGAAGAAGTGGGAGGGAGCTTTAGATTGGCGTCGAGACGTGGCAAGGGCACGCAGATTTGGGCTAGCATCCCAATCATCGAGGGAGAAAGCTGAAATGGATGCGATCCGGGTACTGATCGTTGATGATCACGCGCTCTTCCGCGATGGCGTGAATGCGATTTTGAAAACAGCGCCTGACATAGAGGTCGTTGGTGAGGCTGCCACGGGCAAGGAGGCGCTCCAACAGGCAGAAGCGCAGTCGCCAGACGTCATATTGATGGATATTCAAATGCCAGATATGACTGGACTGGAGGCAACCAAAAGAATCCTTCAAATGCGCCCCGACATTGGTATCATCATGATCACAATGCTGGAAGATGATGACTCCCTGTTTGTCGCCATGCGCGCCGGGGCCCGCGGTTACGTCCTCAAGGGAGCTGATAAAGTGGAAATGCTCAAAAGCATTCGAGCAGTAGCTAACGGTGAGGCTATTTTCGGCCCGTCAATCGCCGGACGGCTGGCGGGTTTCTTTCGGCAGGACAATGTGGCCTCGCAGAAACAAGACGGTGGCAAGACTTTTCGCGATCTGACGGATCGCGAACAAGAGATCTTGGAGCTAATTGCCCTCGGCCGGAATAACAAAGAGATTGCCAATCACTTGCACATCACAATAAAGACGGTCAGCAATCACATCTCCAACATCTACAATAAGCTTCAGGTTGCCGATAGGGCCCAGGCCATCATTCTGGCGAGGGATTCAGGCATGGGAAATGTGTGAGAGAGCTTCTCAGCCCAAACATTACCTTGACGGGCTTTAACTCTCGAGGGTGGATTTGCGCTTGTGATATTTGTCCCGTGTCACAAACCGAAGTTTCGGCCGACTCGGTACCGGTCAGATCCAGCAAGCCAATGGCGGAAGGACTCAAGACTAGGCGGCGCCGCACTGGACCTTTCGCTCCCGCATCTGCCCAATGATTACTGCGAGTAGTGGTGCGCCGCAACAGGCCAGTACGCCCATGCAAAGCGGAATCTCGCCTCCAATCGCAATTGCAATCATGACATGGTCGAGCATGGCATGTTTTTCGTGCGGCCCCTGACCATGGTTCGGGTCGAGTAACTGGTGAGGGAAGCGGCACTTCTGTTATTTCGCCGAGCAAGAATAATGATCATATCTCGAGGCCAATGGAACGGTTACCTCAGGTGTGTAAATCGCACGGGCCACCTCGTGAACTATTGCGCAATGTTGACCAATTTAGAATCGACACTAAGATACTGTCCATTGTCCCCTAGCTGTTAAACGGAAAAGCAGTTCTCAATATAGCTGATCCCAGAGTCCCGTGTACAATGGCGCACCGGACCTTTTTTGACAGGCCAATACACAGCGGCCGCAACGCGATATGGCGCTTGGCAATGGCCAGCTTGAGGGGTTTATACGGCGCATCTGGGTGTGGGCGTAAAGTGAAGATTGGTCAAGGAGATGTGCATGAAAGAGCGAATGGGCAACCTCAGATCATCCGGAGTTGACATATGATTAAGGAAGTTGAGTTTCCGTCCGAAGGGGTGATGCTGCGAGGCCTTTTTTTCTTGCCGGAGTCGCACTCCGATAGGTCGCCGGTTGTGATCATGGCCCATGGAACGTCAACCACGATATACATGGTGGCGGACAAATATGCGGAGACGTTTTCCCGGGCAGGCCTGGCGGTCCTGCTCTACGACCACCGGAACTTTGGACGAAGCGAGGGCGAACCACGGCAGGAGATCAATCCCTGGATTCAGAGCCGAGGCTACCGTGATGCGGTGAATTTCGTCGAGGGACTGGACGAAGTCGATCACGAGCGAATCGCACTTTGGGGGGACAGCTATACCGGCGGCCAGGTTATCGTCGTCGGCGCGGTTGACCGGCGAGTCAAAGCCATCGTTGCCCAGTGTCCTGTATTCGGCGTAGAGCCACCGGAAGTTGACCCAAGCAAGGCAAA
>JBARZW010000365.1:0-1685 GCA_049650305.1 Promineifilaceae bacterium (SeqCode) | reverse complement strand
CTTGATACAGCCGCCCAGTGAAATTTGTAGTCATTCACGCCGGTCAAATTGCTCATGAACAGGTCCAAAACGCCAAGCTTCACGTTATTTCCTGGCTAATCGTGATGAAATACTTCTACCATCGTGGCCCACCATTCGCCCTCGGAGCGCGTTTCCAATGGCTCTTGCATGGGCATCATCCAGTCCCACCACTCCTGTGTTTTGGGATGGTCGGCCATCTTTTGACTATCTGCCTCAAAATCGTCGCCGTGGTATTCGAAATAAGCAAAAAGCTTGCCGTCGTGGTGAAATATGGAGTAGTTCTTGATATTGCACCGGGTGATCATATCTAGCACTTCCGGCCATACGGCTGCATGCGCTTCCACATATTCCTCAAAGCATTCCGACTTTACGCCGATAACCTGACCAAATCGTTTCATCGCTTCTATCTCCTATTGATAAGCCGGTCTGATCCCAGGCCGAGCCAACCATGAGTGAATTATCTATTGTCCATAATCCTGAACGGCCGTTTCTCTCAGGATCACCCACCTCCATGGGCCAAGCGCTACCGAACATCATAAATATGTTGAGAAACGAGAGTACAAGCAAGAACCAATCCTGATGTTGGTCATCATTCAGATGGGTTTTCATGCCAACCTGATAGATGCAGTTCACAAAGGCGACCAATCGGTCGCGACGATGGCTTAACTGATAGTTCATAAATTCCGGTATCGTTGATAAGCTTCGTCCCAGGAAGCTGCATCCTGGGGTTCATATCTGGTCAGTTGGCCTGATTGGGCCAAAACCTGCCGGGCTAACGTCAGATTATCAAGTTCGCCTAGCGCGATGAGTTGGACGAGGGCGTTGCCTATGACCGTGGCCTCGACCGGCCCGGCGACGACCGGGCGCCCGATTGCATTGGCCGTCATTTGGTTGAGGAGCCGGTTTCGACTACCGCCGCCTACAATATGGATGACGTCAGGATCCTGGCCTGTTACCGTTAGCAGCCGTTCAAAAACGGCTCGGTATTCCAGGGCCAGGCTTTCTAACAAGACCCGCACCACCGCCCCCTCATCTTCCGGAACAGGCTGCCTTGTCTTTTTGCAGATAGTACGGACAAGGGACGGATAGTCCCCAGGAACGAGAAACTCGGGGGCATAAATGTTGATGAATGAAGCTAAAGCTGGCGCAGCCCGAGCGAGTTGGACCAGGGTGTCATAATCAAAATCGCGGCCTGCCTGCTGCCAGGCAGCTCGGCACTGTTGCACTACCCACAAACCGACCACGTTGGAGAGTAGGCGCACTGTCCCATAAACACCACCCTCATTGGTAATATTGGCCGCGAAGGCATCAGTTCCCAAATAGGGCCGGGTGGTTTCCAGACCGACCAGACTCCAGGTGCCACTGCTGATATATCCGAAAGCGTTTGTTTCCGTGGGGACGGCCGCGACGGCACTGCCGGTATCGTGGCAGGCTGGCGCGATTACTTGGATCCCTTCATAGTTCCCAATTTTTGTGCCGGGCGGAACGATGTCGGGAAAAATGTTAAGGGGAAATTCCAGATCTTCTAGAAGATCAGCGGCCCATGTTTTAGTGGTGGCATCGAGCATTTGAGTGGTGCTGGCAATGCTATACTCACAGAGTTTCTCGCCTGTGAGCCAATAGTTGAGTAAATCGGGTGACATGAGGAAGGTAGCGGTCTTTTC
>JBARZW010000364.1:0-8958 GCA_049650305.1 Promineifilaceae bacterium (SeqCode) | reverse complement strand
ACAACGACGTTCCCATCCAGGTGATCGGACCCGATTTCGATCCCCTTGAGATGGGAGTCAATTACACATCAGCAACAATTGACGGTCTTTCTTACGTCTATCAGCATGGCCGCGAGAAGGGCTTTGTATTTCTCAATACTATACCCTCGAAGGCGGCGTTCTAATCAAAGCTTATGCCCCGCTCAGGAGAATTAATCAGAGACTAATAAAGCGCTTCGCAACTGGGCGAATTTGTAGGTACAGGTGGCGTGAATGTTTCCGACATGGCATTGTCGCGTTTCTTTGGACGAGGTAAAATCCGCACACTGTTCTCACGGGCTGCGTGGAGGAGGACGAGCAGTTGATCACAACTATTCCACCCTGAGTAGATAACTACTTTTAGTTTCCTGGAATCGCTTGCGGCCTAGGCAACGCAGTATTAGCCGGATAAGCCCTCTCCTGTCTCTTATTTGTCACCCTATTGCCACCATGTTGACATTATTTGTAGTATAGCCTACAATTGGGGGTGTAGGATTGGCGAAGAGGTTCTATCCAAGTTTTTGCGATACAAATTGAGAGTTGCCTGATACCGTGGTCGGCTGGCGCGATTATTCGTTGCCGGAGTGGAGCTGGTCGGTAAATCGATCGCTCAGCGATTGACGGTGGACGGCATAGCTGTCAGAGTAGATCGTCAATTGCCTAGTTAAAAATCTAAATAAAAGGGAAGAAATGGCCCGATTACTAGAAGTTGACAATCTTGTAACCAAATTCTACACCGAGGAGGGAGTCGTCCACGCTGTCAACGGCATATCCTATGCGCTCGATGAAGGCGAATCGATGGGGTTAGTGGGGGAGAGCGGCTGCGGAAAGTCTGTAAGTGTCTTGTCCTTGATGCGTTTAATACCGACGCCACCGGGCCGCATTGAAGAAGGCGAGGTGATTTACAACGATCGCGATCTCCTTAAGATATCCGACGAGGAGATGAGATCCATTCGGGGCCGTGAGATCGCCATGATCTTCCAGGATCCAATGACCTCGCTGAACCCCGTACTCACAGCAGGCCGTCAGCTAACCGAAGCCCTCAAACTCCATCTGGGGATGAATGACTCCCAGGCAAAGAGCCGTGCAGCAGAGATGGTCGACATGGTCGGTATTCCTAACGCCGAGGACCGCCTCTCCGATTACCCGCACCAGTTTTCGGGTGGACAGCGACAGCGCATCATGATCGCCATGGCCTTGTCATGCAATCCCTCGTTGCTGATCGCCGACGAACCGACTACAGCGTTGGACGTCACTATTCAAGCTCAGATCGTTGAGCTGGTGAAGCAGCTGCAAGAGAAGCTGGGAATGGCCATCATTTGGATCACCCATGATCTGGGAGTCGTCGCCGGTATGGTCGAGAAAGTGGCAGTCATGTATGCTGGCTTCATCGTCGAGAAAGCCCAGGTTCACGACCTATACAAGAGGCGGCAACATCCCTACACCCTCGGTTTGCTAGAATCCATTCCTACTATTGATCAGAAACATCGAGAACGGCTGGCCTCGATCAAGGGGCTGCCGCCAGATTTATTGCAGTTACCAGATCATTGCCCGTTTGCTCCACGATGCCCTTTTGTTATCGACAAGTGCTGGCAAGAGAACCCGCCGCTGACGCCCACCGGGCCGAATCACCAGACGGCGTGCTGGCGCTGGGAAGATATCACTGTAGATACACGATTTGGAGAAAGGGTATGAGCGAGGCGAACGGAAATGACATTCTGGTCAAAGTTCTGAACCTTAAAAAGCATTTTCCCATCAACCGCGGTGTATTGCGAAGGCAGGTTGGAGCGGTCCAGGCCGTCGACGGTGTGTCCTTCGATATCTATAAAGGCGAAACCTTAGGCCTGGTGGGGGAAAGCGGTTGTGGCAAGTCGACGACAGGTCGAGCCATTTTGCAGTTGCTTGAACCAACCGACGGGCAAGTTTTCTACGAAGACAAGGAATTAACCAGCCTGAACAAATCGGATCTGAGAAAGTCTCGTCGTGATATGCAGATGATCTTTCAGGATCCATATGCGTCGTTAAATCCCCGAATGACTGTAGGTAACATCGTCGGCGAGCCGTTGCAGATTCATAATATTGGCGACAATAAAAGCCGCAAGGAACGCACTCGAGAGTTGCTTGGATTAGTAGGCCTGAATCCTTATTTCATCAATCGTTACCCCCATGAGTTTTCAGGGGGACAACGCCAGCGAATTGGTATCGCTCGGGCCTTAGCGACAAATCCTTCGTTCATTGTCGCCGACGAACCAATATCTGCTCTGGATGTGTCTATTCAGGCCCAGGTTGTAAACCTGTTAGACGATCTCAAAGTTGATCTCGGTTTAACCTATCTTTTCATCGCCCACGATCTCTCGATGGTCCGTTATATCAGTGACCGGGTGGCGGTTATGTACTTGGGCCGGATTGTCGAGTTAAGTAATCGTGACGAAGTATTCGATCATCCACTGCATCCATACACACAAGCGCTTCTCTCAGCAATTCCCATTCCAGATCCAGAAAAGGAAGATAAACGCCAGAGGCTTATTCTTGAAGGCGATGTCCCAAGTCCGGCAAATCCGCCACAAGCGTGCCGATTCCATCCCCGGTGCTCTTACGCAACAGATATTTGCAGCGAGGAAGATCCGGTATATAGAGATTTGGGAAATCCGGAAACGCCGCATTCGGTGGCCTGCCACCACGCTGAGAAGTTCATGTAGAGCCGGTTCACGGTGCCCTAAACCGGGCTCAGACCCTGGGCCCAAATACGGATGCCGATAAAACCAAATTGGTACAAGGAGGTGAGGCAAGGCAAAGGAAATATAGGAGAGAGGAAGTAGATTATTCGCTGTTACGTAGAAACATCACATATTTTTGGAGGAGACAATACTATGATAAGCAAGAGGAAAACTGGCCTATTATTGGTCACATTCCTACTCTTGGCTCTGATTGCGGTCGCCTGCAGTCCAGAGACCGAGACCATTATCGAGACTCGTATGGTGGAAGTTGAGAAAGAAGTCACCCGAGTAGTTGAGGGTGAGGTAGTTACTGAGACGGTGATCGAAGAAGTTCCCGTCGAGGTCGAGGTTGAAGTAACCCGGGAAGTAGTTGTGGAAGAAGAGATGGCGCCAGAACCGGTTACCCTGCACATGAACCATGGCACGGAACCCCCGGGTTTGGATCCTTCACTAGCTACTGATACCACTTCAGTGGATATAATTCGCAACATCTTCATGGGCTTGACCCAGTTCGACCCCGTGACCGGTGATGTGCTGCCTTACTTGGCCGAGACCTGGGAAGTTGGCGAGGATGCCGATGGCAACCAAACCTGGACCTTTAACCTACGCGATGACATCCCCTGGGTGAATTACGACCCCATCGCCGGGGTAACCTCCCAACAGTTTGACGATGTTGGCGATCCGCGCTTCGTAAACGCCAACGACGTGGTCTACGGCGTGAAGCGAACCATCGATCCTGACACCGCTTCCGACTACTCCTACGTGGCCTACGTAATTAAGAACGCTCAGGGCGTCAACGCAGGCGAGGAAGGCTTGACCCTGGACGATGTGGGCGTTGTAGCCCTAGACGATACGACTGTCCTATTCACCCTTGAGTCCCCCGCTCCTTACTTCCCGTCCATCGCCGGTATGTGGATCATGCACCCCATGCCTCAGTGGGCCATTGAAGAATGGGAACAGAAGTGGACCGAGGCAGGCCTGATCGCCACCAACGGCCCGTACGTCTTGGAAGAGTGGATCCATGGTGGTAACCTGAACCTGGTTAAGAACGACCTATGGCCCATGGCCGATGAGGTTCAGATCGAGCGCGTCGAAGGCTTGATGATCGTCGAGGCTTCGACCTCCTTCGCCCTGTACGAGAACAACGAACTCGACACTACGGGCGTACCACTGCCCGAGATGGACCGCGTGCAGGCAGATCCGGTGCTGTCAGAGGAGTACTTGAGCGCTCCCGATGTCTGCACCTATTACTACGGCTTCACCAATACCAAGTACCCCATGACCGACCGGCGAGTTCGCGCGGCTTTCTCCCAGGCCATCGACCGCCAGAGCTTGATCGATAACGTCCTTAAGGGCGGACAGATCGCATCCACTTCCTTCGCACCTCCGGGAATCTTTGGTGCGCCGGCTCCGGGAGAGGTTGGACTCGGATACGATCCTGAGGCTGCCCAGGCTTTGCTGCAGGAATTCCTGGATGAAGAAGGGCTGACCATCGACGACTTCAACGCCCTGGACATCGTCCTGATGCATAACACCAGCGAGGGACATGCCCGGATAGCGGCTGCCATCCAGCAGATGTGGCAGGACACTCTAGGCGTGGACGTACGCGTCGAGAACCAGGAATGGGCAGTCTACCTGGATACAGTCCAAAAGGTTACCCCGGTCGAGCAGATGCCACATGTCTGGCGAATGGGCTGGTGCGCGGACTACGCGGATGAGAACAACTGGGTCCATGAGGTGTTCAACTCCGACGCCGGCGCCAACCGCCTGCGCCGTAACTGCCTCGATGCCAACTGTAGCGAGACGACCACCAGCAGATTCGACGAGTTGACGGTCGCCGCTCAATTGGCAACCGAACCGGCAGAGCGCGCTGAGCTCTACCTCGAGGCCGAGAAGATCCTATCCGATGATGAAGCCGCCTATGCTTCGATCTATCACTACACTACCGTAAATGTCACCAAGCCGTGGCTGACGCGGAACTTCCCGCTGTTCGGTGGTAACGACTGGTTCAATTGGGTCATCGACCAAGATGCCAAGATGGATGCCACTGGCTAGTTGAACTTGATCGTAGCTGATTGGTAATAGCAGGGGACCGGAGGTTTTTCCTCCGGTCCCTCTTTTCCACTAACGGAGGGAACTGCCTATGACCGGCTATATTATTCGACGAATTCTGGCGTTTATCCCTGTTCTTCTTGGTATTGCCATCTTCACTTTCGTCTTAGTAAGGGCGATACCTGGTGGCCCGTTTGACTTTGCCGGCGAACGTCAGCTCCCCCCGGCCGTGGTTGCCAATATCGAGGCCAAGTATCATCTGGATTGGCCGACCTGGAAGCAGTTTCTTTCTTACCTGATCGGCGATGATTTGCTGGGTGAAGAGGGCGAAGCCAGAGGCATCATCAGAGGCGACTTCGGCGCTTCCTTGTTCTATCGTTCCCAGACCGTAACCGACATGATCAAGCAAACGCTACCGGTCTCGTTCCAGCTGGGATTTATGGCCGTAATCTTGGCCATAATCCTGGGGGTGCCTCTGGGCATTATTGCCGCCCTAAGACAGAATAGCTGGGTTGATTACTCAGCGACATTCTTAGCCGTATTCTTCATGTCTGTACCAAATATGGTCCTGGCGCCGCTTCTGATCTGGATCTTTGCCCTTAGATTGGGTTGGCTGCCGGTAGCCCAGTGGGGCTCTCAGAAGGATTTCTTTCTAGGCATCTTCCCCAATCCGGCGGATATGAACTTGGATTACTTCAGGCATGCCATCTTGCCCGTCTTCGCCCTGGGTACCGGCTCCGCTGCCCTCATCGCTCGCCTCACGAGAGGGAGCCTGCTGCAGGTTATCCGCGAAGATTACATCCGAACAGCACGGGCCAAAGGGCTGCATGAGCGCTCCGTTGTCATCGGGCACGCTCTAAAGAACAGCCTGATCCCTGTGGTGACCACTATGGGTCCGTTGTTTGCGGCTCTGGTAACCGGCACCTTTATCGTGGAGCAGATATTCGGTATCAACGGAATGGGAAAGCACTTTGTCCAAAGCGTCGGCAATCGCGACTACCCGGTATTGATGGGTGTGACCTTGCTTTACTCCGTCCTATTGGTTATTTCCAACCTGTTGGTGGACATATCTTACGCCTGGTTGGATCCACGCATTCGATATGACTAGGAGGAGTGTCTAATGGGTGTTGCAGAACTTACCCCTGCTGAATCATCGGCCCCTGTTCGCAAGGAACGAGGCCTTTGGGCTGAGTCTTTCTACCGGCTAAGAAAGAACAAGGTTGCCCTTGTCAGTTTGATCTTCATCATCTTATTGACATTGTCGGCTATCTTTGCCGATTTCATTACGCCCTTTAGCTACGCAGAGCAGGATCTGCCGCTTTCCAATGCCATTCCAGAGTGGATGCTGTTCATGTTGCCTGAGAATGCAGAGAACTATGCCACCATAAGCGACAAATTCCCCTTGGGCGCTGACCACCTGGGGCGTGACCTTTACAGCCGCACAATCTATGGCGCACGTGTCTCCCTGCAGGTGGCTTTCGTAGCGGCGACAGTGAGCCTTGTCGTGGGGACGATTTACGGAATGGTTTCGGGTTACCTGGGTGGCTCAGTCGACAACGTCATGATGCGTATCGTCGACTTCCTCTATGGTTTTCCGTTCCTCATCATGGTCATCTTGCTGCAGTCCTATTTTAAGGCCCTGTCCAGGCAATCAGACACGACTGGGTTCGCCGGGGCTATCATCAACGCGAACAACAGTATGGGCGGTATGTTGTTCCTCTTTATTGCTATTGGGTTGATCAATTGGTTGGGGCTTGCCCGAATCGCCCGGGGTCAGGTGCTGTCTTACAAGCGGAAAGAGTTCGTGGAGGCTGCGCACGCAATGGGCGCCAGCGATACCCGAATCGTCTTCCGCCATCTGCTTCCCAATATTCTCGGACCACTAATAGTATACGAGACGCTGGCCATACCAGGATACATCTTCCTTGAGGCATTCTTGAGCTTCATTGGGCTGGGTGTAGACGCGCCGACACCTAGTTGGGGTATTATGATCTCGGAAGCGGCCCAGGGACTGAGAAGCTATCCCAATCAGCTTCTTATTCCGGCGGTACTGTTGTCGGTAACGGTACTGGCATTCAATTTCCTTGGTGATGGCTTGAGAGACGCCTTTGATCCAAGACTGAAAGAATAAACAGACACGTTTCAAGTCAGAACTGGGAAAGAAGCACCCTCTCCATGACTGGTTAATTGTCGTCTGCCATCTCCGGTGTATCCGGTTATCGGCTTGCACAACTATTCAATTATCGATTCCCGTAACGGATGATTCAGCTGTCGTCAGTTGTTGGACGTATGCTTCACGGGGGACGAACCTTGACCATAGGTCCTTTAGACGTCTTAGTTCCTGCTTGACGTCTTAATAGAATGTTGAACGCTGTCGAATTGGGTGAGGTTATGCGCAAGCTGAAGATCAATAAAGCCATCCTGGTTTTCTCAGTAACACTTCTACTTCCTTTGCTTATCTCCGCTTGCGGTCTGGGCTCGGCGCAGCCAGGTCGAGTACCTTCTCCGGACTGGAGCCGGGGCGTTTCTTTGAGCTCAGACGTTGGGGGCTCTATCGGACTGGTCGTAACAGGTGCAGCGGATGCTGTCCATCTTGTCTGGCCGACGGCACTCGACGATCAAGAGCACATTCATTATTATCAACTTGACGATACGGGAAGCTTAACCGTTGAACGAGATCTTGAGTTGCCCGAGGGAAGAGTCCGATCCCCAAGGCTACTCATTGCAGGCGACGATAAATTGCATTTGCTCTGGGCGAGGAGAGTTGAAGGAAGCAGCAATTGGGAATTGTGGCACGCTCTGCTCGATGATTCGGGGGAGTTAGCCAGCCAGGCTTCACAGATTTCGGCGCCAGGTACGAAGGTTGGGTCATTCGTGGTGACCCAGGATAAAGATGGTGCGGGTTATGTTGTGTGGGAGGATGACACGGCAGGTGGTCTGTTTGGAGTTCGGATATTACCAGGCGGACGGAATGATCCGGTTCAGCTTACAGAATCCGGGTCGAACCCAGGCATAAGTGTCGGTCCCGATGGCGACTTACACCTGGCCTGGATTGAACCAAATGGGGTCATGTATGCGTCATATCCTCGAGGTGAACTGGGACCAGCGAACGGTAGCCTGGTGGCCGACCTAGAGTCGCATCCCTCGGATTTCCTGGATGGACCGGCTGTCGGCGTGGTTGATGACCAAGTCTATGTCGTTTGGTCAACATTCGCCAAATCTGGCCAAGAAACTGGAACTGGTCGGACCGAGTACGTGTCCTTTAGTCTTGAAGACATCCGGAAATCACCCTCCACACGAATATGGATTCTACCGGACGAAGATCAGCCTTATGACCCCTACACGAGTAGCTACCCTCTAACCGTCCTGGCCGATCCGGTGATCTCGGCGGGTTTGGCAGCAAGCTATGTCATCGAACCCAATACCGCCACGCCACTAGGTGGCGAATTGGCCATGGTTGTGTCCGCCATGCAGGAGCATCGGCTGGACAATTATGTGCAGATCGTATTGGTGGTATTTGAAGATGGGGAATTTAGAGGGTATCAATTGGCTGGTAAAACTGAATCATTCTCCCAGGACGGCCTCTTGTTCACCGATGAAGCCGGGGAACTTCACCTGGCGTGGCTTGAGGGCCGGGGGAACAGACTTTATTACGCCACAACGGCTCCTGATGTCGGGTCAGGTCTGAACCGTTTAGGAGGCCAGGATTTTGCCTCGGTTGCCCTAGGAGGCGGTCTGGATGCGCTTACAGGAGTATTGTTCTTCCCCTTATCACTGGTCTGGTTCATCCCCGGTTTTCTCCTTTTGGGCATCTATAAGCTCAGGAGGGATGACGAGACAGTGGGCGACCGGACATCCCAATTCCTGGTCGTCGTAGCCATCATTAGCTACCAGCTGTCAAAAGCCCTGTTCATGCCAACGATCATTTCTTATGTACCATTTTCAGCCTGGGTAGATATACCGGATAGCATGACCAAGGTCTTGCAGGTGCTCATTCCTCTGCTTAGCTTGACCGTGGGAGTTGTCATCGCCGAGATTGTGCGCCGGCGGCGTCCATCGACCTCAGCCTTGGTTTATTTCCTCATCGTGTGTGGTATCGATGCCGCCCTTACCCTGAGTGTTTATGGCGTAGGATACCTGGGCTACATCTAATATCTAGCCTGGGTTATAT
>JBARZW010000363.1:0-7912 GCA_049650305.1 Promineifilaceae bacterium (SeqCode) | reverse complement strand
CACCTTGCAGGTGCGTTGCATTTGGCTGATGAGATTGGAGGAGTTCAAGTTCATCGCACCCTGTAGGTGCGTTGCATTTGGCTGACGAGATTGGAGGAGTTCAAGTGCATCGCACCTTGTAGGTGCGCACTAGTTGGCGCTAGAGATAATTGATATCAGAGGTCTGCAGTCATATAAAGTTCATCTACATCGAACCCATGCCGGGCATAGTACTCGCGCGTTCCTATAGCGCTGATAACGGCGATTCGCTTAAAACCAGCTTCCCGTGCTATTCGCTTAGCTTCCTCGATAAGCTGCGCACCCAGACCGGTATGTTGCGCCTCACCATCACTGGAATCGCCAATGCGCACGGCCGGACCGTAAATATGGACCTCGCGAATCATGGCCTGATTCGACACCTCTTCGATCGGGCTGCTCACCCCGGGGTTCGGCAGCGATAGACGAAGGAATCCGGCAATTTTATGCTCGGTCTCAAAACTCAAGAAATGTTCGGTCGTGTCTGGCGTCTCGTAGGTCTCATCCAGCAAAGACAAATCTGCCGGATCTACCAGCTCCCGTCGAACCTCCCGGCAGCGGATACAGCGACAGGTTAATCCCTGCTCCGCCATTTGCTGTTGAACGATCTGGCGCAGGTTAGCGCGCTTGATGCCCTCCACTACATTGGTCGTAGGAATGTCCCTGATCACCCGGTTGATCCTGACATATGGGGGCACCTGGATCTTGCAGGCCACGAGCAGGTCGATGATCTCTTCTTCCGTGTAAGGTCTGTACTCACCGCGCTGCCAGTAAGCATACAATTCGGCGTTTTCTAGTAACATGCAGGGGTAGATCTTCAGTTCGTCCGGGCGAATGGCCGGGTCGCTCCATAAGCGGCCGAAATCTTCAATATCTGACTGGGGCGTCGCCCCAAGAAGATTAGGCATCCAGTGGGCGTGGATCTTGAAACCGCCAAGCCGCAGGAGCCGGACGGCCTTCCTCGTATCGGCAACCGACTCTCCTCGATTGTTGAGTTTGAGGATGCGATCGTCCAGGCTCTGAACACCGATCTGAACCTTAGTCACGCCTAGATAGCGGAACCAGCGCAATTCATCTTCGTCGATGTGATCCGGCCGTGTTTCTACTACCAACCCGACATTGCGTCGTTCACCAAGGGCATTGATCTTTTGAGCCTCGATGAGCGATCCAGCCTCAACCCCGTTCATCGCGTCCAAGCAACGTTTTACGAACCATTCCTGGTAGTCGCGCCGGTAGCTGGACCAGGTTCCTCCGAGAATGAGCAGCTCTATCTTGTCGGCCGGATGGCCGATATTCTCCAAGGCGATGATGCGTACCTTTGTCTGATCGTAGGGGTCGAAGGCGTGGCGCTCGGCCCGCATTGCTCCTGGTTCATCGGGAAGATAGCTCTTGGGCATACGTGCGTCGGTGGGGCAGAAAATACACTTGCCAGGGCATGGATAAGGTTTGGTTAATACCGTAACAACCGAGACGCCGGCCTGGCTTCGAGTTGGCTTGACTTGTAAGGTGGTGATTACTGTTTGGTCGAAAGCCATCCATCCCTTTTCACAGAGGTCGACGTAGGCCTGGACAAGCTGGCTTTTTCCTAGCCAGGGCAATCCACGGCGGACGTAGCGCAGCATCGTATCACCATAGGCGTTCCCCACCAATGGAGATTGTGTAGACAGATCCTCGATAAGGTCGACGATGACTTGCTCACGGCCGTCGATCGAGATGGGCTGACGATGCACCCGCCATTGCGATTCTTCAATCCCGCTTAAACCATCTGTTTTCATGGTCACCATTGTAGCATGGCTCCCGGCATGTGCTCGGTCTGGTCGTAAACATGAGGAAATGGCATGGGTTTATGAAATGGCGTCAAAGAGCTGCGAGGTTCGAATTGGATGTTGAACGGCAATTCAAGGCCTGCCTATCCCACCAGTTCAACCATGGTCCTTAGAGTTTCACTATCTGGCATCATGAGATTCAAAGTGGTTATCGGGCTGTCCAGCCACAGTGATAGCCGGTCCTTAACGCGCTCCCTTGTCCCGACCAGGGCTACCTCGTCGATAAGTTCGCCCGGTATGGCCATCATCGCCTCCCCTTTTCGACCAGATAGGTATAACTCTTGGATCTTGGCCGCCTCCGCCTCGTATCCATAACGACCCGCGAGATTGGCGTAAAAGTTGCTATTCCGGGCTCCCATACCTCCAATGTATAGGGCGAGCATCGGTCGCAGGGCGTTATAGCAGGCCTCTAGACTGTCATCGATCGCCACTGAGACCATTGGGGCGATATCGAAATCCTTGATGCCCTTACCCTTGCCTTGCCGCTCAAATCCGGCCTGGACGTGCGGTTCAAAGACGTGTTGGTACTTTTGGGGCGCGAAGAATATTGGAAGCCAGCCATCAGCTATCTCGGCCGCCAGAGAAACATTCTTGGGTCCGATTGCGGCCAGGTAGATGGGAATTTCGGGCGCTGCCTCGAGCGTGCTCTTTAATGGTTTGCCCAAGCCGGTTGCGTCCTCGCCGCTATAAGGTAATTGGTAAAAATCACCGTCGTAGGCGAGACGTTTTTCACGCTTGAATATCGTACGGACGATCTCCACGTATTCCCTGGTGCGAGAAAGAGGTCTACCGTAACTTAGTCCGTGCCAGCCTTCGACGACCTGGGGCCCAGACATCCCCAACCCCATCATGAAGCGCCCCTCAGAAAGCTGGTGGAGGGTCATAGCCGTCATCGCCGCATTGGCCGGCGTACGGCCGGGCATTTGCATGATCGCCGTTCCCAGCCTGATTTTATCTGTCAACGCTCCGAGCCAGGCTAAGGGTGAAACGGCATCAGAGCCATAGGCTTCGGCCGTCCAGACCACGTGTACGCCCAGCCTATCCGCCTCTTGAACCAGGGCGATTGGTAGCTCGATTTTTCCGGCCGCATAACCCAGCATGATCCCTAAACGCATCGTTCACTCCTTTGCTGAATGTGTGACAGTTACCTTTCAGGTGACTGTCACATACCGTCTCGTAATGTTACCTCGATCACTGGCAAATTACCTCCATGACGATATGATTGAAGGTCGTTGGTCGGGATCTTGTTCTTGGCAAGACAAGGCAAGATCGGTGACTTTCGTAATAATAGATACAGCCGAATACCGGCTAATCACAGATATTGTAATGATGAAGGAACCGGAATGACTGAGAAAGAATTCGTAATGACTTTGGCCAAAGTGATCATCGCCGCAGCATGGGCTGACGGGCAGATCACCAATGAAGAGGTTAACAGCTTAAAAGACTTGATATTCCATCTGAGGCAGAGCGGTTTTGACGATGTTAACCAGCTAAGCGCGCAGGAGTGGGCGAGGCTGGAGATGTATATCGAGACGCCGGTTGATGATGAAGAACGGGCCCGGCTGGTTGTCGATCTGCAGAACGCGCTGCACTCCGCGCAGCAGAAAGAAATTGCGCACCAGACATTACGTAGGGTGATGGAGGCGGACGGCGTTGTCTCTGACAGTGAGATAGAGGTCCTCGCAGAGATCGACAAGGCCATCGATTCAGTCGGGACCGGCTTCTTTGGCGATCTCGAACGTATGGTAGGCGGCGCCATGAACAAGCGCTCGAAAGCCGTTGCTAACGCGCCTAACAGAGAGAGATATTTCGACGATTTCATCAAAAACAAGGTCTTTTATAGCCTGTGCCAACGGCTGCAGATCGACAAGAGTGATCTCAAGCTCCCTGAAGATGAACTGCGGGTATTAAGCCTGGTGGGCGGTCTTATGGCCAAGATCGCCTACGTTGACCGGGAAGTGACCGAAGCTGAGTTTGATGGCATGGCTCAGGCCATCGAGAAAATATGGGAGGTTAGCCCGCAGCTCGCGGCCTTTGTGGCCGAAGTAGCGGTATCGGCCGTAGATGAGACCTATGATTCTTTCCGCATGATGAGGGAGCTGATGGACAGTACAAACGAAGAAGAGCGCCGAAAACTCCTCGACGTGTTATTCACTGTCGCTAGTGCCGACGGGCAGATTTCCTATGATGAAACTGAGGAAATCCGCAAGATTGCCAGGGGGATCAATCTCACCCACAAGGATTTCATCGATTCAAAACTGCGAATCCTTGGGGAAGAAAGTATCGCTTAGGAGATAGCAAGGTCACGGATGAAGATCCGCTACCCTGTTAAGGTTTAAGTAAAGATTACTCTGGTTGTCCCCGGCCAGGTCCAAAAGCATCCTTCGTTCCTGGTAGCATGCCGTAGATCAATATCAAACCATTAACGACCACCGACAAAGCAATATCTTCAAAACCGACGCTAGCGTCAAATATCAGCGCCACGAAAGCCAGGATGAGATTCAAAGTTGACAATACCACCACGAACAGCCAGCCTTGATAATCCACATTCCAGAGCATTCGTACCAACCAGATGTAGATTAAGGCCAGCAATCCCCACATCAGCGCATACCATATATTGGATACGCGAACGCTCCACCACAGGAAATCGGTTTTGAAAATTCCCAGCCACTGGAGTGTTTGGAAGATAGCTAATATAGACGCGACTGCAGCCAATAAGGCCAGAATAGTGACACCGATGGGACGACTTTTGGTCATGAAGACCCTCCTTTGATTATATCGCCCGGTTTTGGGCGAACGCCTAAACAATTTCCCAAAATCTGGCTCTGCCCCCAAGACTTTCGTCAGATCACAACTGTTGTCGCGAATTATAACATACGTTTGTACACCTCTGCATCTGTCACCGCTAGTACGAAATTCGCTTCACTAATATTAAACCCAATTGGCTGAAGTAGTTACGATCGTACACATCCGGTTTCTGGATATTCAATCTCCGCAAATACGACCCTTCTTTGTCTTTCGTCACGCTCTTCACAGATTGCTTCTCGCAGCAAGCAATAGAGCGCACCACAATCATGGAGTCATATGATTCGACAAGTAAACCAACCCGATTAGGGCGCTGTTATGTCGATTGCGGCGATCGGCACATGTACCCGGTCGCCGAGCCACGAGCCCCCTCAAAGAAACTATCTCAGGAAGAACCAGTACACTATTGCTATTAGCCCAACGACGATGAGCGCCGTAACGGCGCAACCGGCAACCCGGGCCGTCAACTTAAGTATGAATTTGGCGATAACCCAGACGACAACAGCTACAGCAACAAGTACAAGTATGGAGATAAAAGTATCCATGCACGTTCCTCCGAAAGAACCTCTGACTGGACTAAGAAGGCCCGTATTCTACACCCAACTGAAAATGACGCACACATCCAATGAGTCATTTTATGGCATGAAGTTAGCGTGTGATTTCTCTCGCACCTTGGTAACGAGGCACGGCTGTTCGCAGGTCGATGTATCGCGAACCGTCAATCTTGCCAATAGCCTGCAGGATTATTGTATTCCAGGTCTACTATCTCTATTTTGATGTAGCTGAAGTCGCCTGTGTCCAGATGCCAATAGGCTTCGCCTGTCACTGGCAGCATGAGACCATTCCATTCGGCAAAGGTGGAAACCGGCGTCGACCACTTCTCCAAAACCCATTCCTTCCCGACGCTTCGATAACGGTCAGCGATGAAATTAGTGATTCTCCCGAGCTCGTCGAAGTGAAATTCGGCCGATACCGACTTATCGTCGTTGCTGAACACAGCTCGTGCGGAGTTGTCGTCAATTGGCTCCCAATGGATGCTATCGCCTAGTAACGCGGTTGGAAACCACATCATCTCATTCAGATACCTCATCATAGCCCCTTGATCCATCTCTATCCCAGATGCGTCGACAACCTTTATAAACGACAATAGCTTAGCCATCATATTCCCACTGCCGCCCGAATAGCGGTCAACTGCCTCAAAGAAGACGAGGGGCATGATCCGTGCTCGCCCATACCAGATGAAGGCCGGGGGATCGACCGTGTAATATTCCTCGGCCGTTAGTGGTATCCACCTCTGATCCGGATTCATCCTCATGAAGCCCTTCTGCTTCAGCCGGACCGCCTGCACCCTCGCCTTCCCGATTATCTGCGAAGTACGCATATACCGCCGGACAGGTTCAGGCAATCCGACTATATCTGCTTCGGTGATGATTTCGGCTGGACGTCCATCACCCTGCGTCCTAAACATCTCCGCTACCTGACGTCGGAATGAATTCTTCATCGATTGATCCCTCGCTCATTAGCCCTTCAAAATTCAGCGGCTCAGTCTAATTTCCCTGGACGAGGTTTTGGCTCAGCTCCCAGAAGGGCGGAACCAGCCCCAGGTCGGCGAATATGTCGTAAAAGCAAAAAGCCCCCCAGCGGTCGATTATTTTGCCTTCGGAATTGATGAAGAGTATTGTCGCCCCCTCAAATGTTACCTGCTTACCTGTTGGCTCAAAACCCCACGCCGATCCATCATGGGTGCCACTTCCCCGATACCTAACCCAGACCCTGTCCTCCAGACCGACGATGTCAACAATCTCGTAGACCAAATCGGGAAAAACCGACCGGAAATAGCGGACCTCGTGCTTGACTTGACCGGGACCGGTGGCGTCGATCTGGACCCACTCCGGAGCGTATTCTGGATCAACGATCTCATCTGCCACATCCAACTGCCCCTGGCTCCAAAGATTCTCAAACCATCGTCTGGCGATCTCGACATTCCTTTCTTCAAACATTTCCTGTCCTTTGCGCTGTCGGAACAATGATGAATGCGTCCCGTAACAACTTTCTAAGGCCAATATCGGCAACTGCGGGTTGTTCTCCAAGCACTCGTTTTCCAAGTTTACGTCATCAGGTCCAAGGCGTCCTTGATGTCTTCTGCTATCATCTTCCGCTTGCTCTTTTCTATGAAGAAGCTGGGACCTGCCTGCAAGTAGGAGGGGAAAGCCCGCTGTCCTTTGTAGTAATATGCTTCGCTGCGAATTTTGTATGTTGATCCCGCCGGAATTACTCTTGGCTCGCCTTCCCGCTTGGCGATGTAGTTCAGCCCCTTGATAGCCACGTCACCCATCAGCATAAAGACTTTCACATTCCGGAATAGAGCCATTTCTTGTTCGAGAATGAGCGAGCACTCTTTGACGGTCGCGGCCTTGATTCCGTACCCGGTTTTGCCACACTTCACGGTAGTGGTGAAGTAAACACCCATGTCGACCAGATCTTGAATCGATTCGACCTTTGCGCCAGCGTCTTGAAAAGCCAGGATCGTCGTCTGTTCAAAAAGAGACGTTCCACCCTTATAATAATAATCACCGGCATCTTGAGGCGCTGCCTCGGAGATCATCAGCATCGATATCTTCTCCGGGTTTAGGTCGATCTCTGGAACGATGTAACAGTCATGCTTCACGTCGACGCACGGAAAAGCATGACATCCAATACAATTACTTACCTGCATCTTTACCTCCCCTTTCACAGATAAACGGTGTTCACTCTCTCTCTACTTTTCAACGGCTATTCGACATTTAATCTGCGCTCCATGTTCCCGGTAGTGCTCATGGTAGGTCGCAAGTGGTAATTTGGCTTGTTATCCCTCACATTGCTCTGTCGCAAGTCGGCGATCGTAAAACCGCAGATTGGCTGGAAAAAAGTTCGGGAATTCCCACTCCATAAAGGGCTCTGGAATCACTTGTTGGCTGATAGCATCCGCCTGCTGACCGGTTGCGTGCAGATTCATGGCAGTATGCCGGCAATGACTGACGTAGCTCTTCATCAGGTCCAAATCATTTTTCGTTCCAGGCGGCTCGTGCCCGGGAACGAGGATTAGAGCATCAAAGGAAGCGATATGTCCAAAAGTATGCAAGAGATTGTCCGGGTCTCCGTCGGCCAGGAACGGGTGGCAGCCAACAAAAAGGAGATCGCTCAAGAATAGGATGCCGTCGGATGGCAGGTACAGAACCGTATCGCTAGGTGTGTGTGCGTCCGGATAGGCGATCAGCTCGACGGAC
>JBARZW010000362.1:0-2463 GCA_049650305.1 Promineifilaceae bacterium (SeqCode) | reverse complement strand
GGGAGGCGAGGTTATTTGCATCACCTGGCGGTTGCTGAATCTCACCGGCGAGGTGGAATCGGTCGCCAGTTGGTTGATCGTTGTCTGATTGGGCTGCGATCAAACGGTATAATGAAGTGCCATCTATTCATTTTCGTCGACAATGATATCGGCATGGGTTTCTGGCAGGGAATTGGTTGGACACATCGGGAAGAACTGGCTATGATGCCAGCTTGGACATCACCGGATGGTCTTACAGCAGATAGCATCTCTTTATAAAAGGAGACTATGAGGTAGATATCTATGCTTGTTTCGAAACAGGTTGCCGACCTGATCACCTGGGCTCGAGCCCTCATCGCGATATCACTTCCCCTACTTGGCATCAGCCAGGGGGCGAAGAGTCTTCAATTGGTCATCATTATCCTGATCGCCAACTGGACGGCCGATAGCGTTGACGGCGTCCTGGCCCGACGTAGCCGGGTCCAATACCGAACTTGGATAGGTGACCACGATCTTGAGATCGACATGCTCATCTCGATCGGAACATTAGCCTACTTGGCTGTCGCAGGTTTCATTTTGTGGCAATTGGCGGCGATCTACCTTTTGGTCTGGCTTTTTGTATTCTGGCGATTTGGCGTTCCCCACGTTATGGGAGTCCTATTTCAGGCGCCGATTTACGCCTTTTTTATCGTGTTGGCCATACGCGAAATACCGCAGACGGGACTGTGGCTTCTTGTCTGGGTAGCAGCCGCGATAATCGTTACCTGGCCGAAATTCCCGAAGGTGATTATTCCCGAGTTTCTTCGAGATGTTAGGAACCTGTTTGTCAAGAGCGAGCAGGAATCGGATTAAACGATTTGTAGATCGGGGCTGATCGGTTCCGGATTTGGGGGAGGGGTGTTGAGCCTTCAGACAGCGTACTTGGTCTCCAATGAATTGGGACCGGATCAGAGCACAAGAGAACGCCCACGAACTACTGGCTGTTTATAAACCTTCACAGCCTGGAGACCATTTGTAGCCATCATGGTCAATAAGAGCATCGGCTTCGGCCGGCCCCCAGCTTCCATGTTCGTAGGTCGATAGCGGGGGCGCGGTGTCTAGCTCCCAACCATGATGGATCTTATCAATCAAGCCCCAAGCTAATTCAATCGCATCTCCTCGTGTGAAAAGAGATGCATCACCTTTTAAAACGTCCAGGAGAAGCCTCTCGTAGGCCTCGGGAATAGTGGCTTTCTCAAACGAATCAGCGTATTGAAAGCTCATATCCACGGTTCGCATTCCCGCCGTCGTATCAGGAACCTTTGCTTGAAAACTGAAATGTATCCCCTCGTGAGGCTGAACGCAGATTGACAATTCGTTGGCAGCGATATCGGCCCCCGGAGGGAGTGGGAACATGACATGTGGGGGCCGTTTGAAGAAGATTCCGATCGTCGTCTGTTTGCTGGCCAGCGCTTTGCCCGACCGAAGATAGAAGGGCACGCCTTGCCAGCGCCAATTATCAATATAAAAACGGAGAGCAGTAAAGGTCGCGGTCTCCGAGACGGGTTTTACCCCTTTGGCATTCAGATAATTCCGATATTGCCCTCGGACTGTATGCAGAGCTGTTTCATGGGGTTCGATGGGCCGGATCGAGGCGAACAACTTCACTTTTTCGTTTCGTAGGGCGTCGGCTGCGAAGGATGCGGGTGGTTCCATGGCTACTAACGAAAGCAGCTGGAGCATATGGTTTTGGACCATGTCGCGCATAACCCCGACGCCGTCATAGTACCCCGCTCGGTGTTCTACGTCAACGGTTTCCGCCGCCGTGATTTGAACATGATCGATGAAGTTCCGATTCCAGACCGGTTCAAACAGGGAGTTAGCAAACCTGAAGACAAGGATATTCTGAACCGTCTCCTTTCCCAGGTAATGATCGATCCGGTAGATCTGGGACTCACGCAGCGACTCATGAACCGAGACATTGAGCGCTTGCGCTGTCGGCAGGTCGCGGCCGAATGGTTTTTCGATCACCACGCGTCTATAGCCAGCGCTCTCGTCAAGCAGGCCACTATTACCCAGATTGGCGATGGCTGCCTCATAAAGCCTGGGCGCGATCGCCAGGTAATAGATCCTATTTGCAGGACCATCACCCTCATCCTCATACTCCGAAATTCGTTTATCAAGAACCTTGATATCGTCAGCGTTTCCAAGATCACCTGCCTGATAGGACAAGCCGGAGGCGAATAGATCCCATTCTGTGGCATCATACTTATCAGGCGCGAACTCCTTGATCCCTTCCGACATACGTTGCCGAAACTCCTCGTCGCTCATGTTGGTACGCGACACGCCAATGATTCGCCAATTTTGAGGCATCCTTCCCTTGCAGAAGAGGCTAAAGAGCGAGGGTATCAGTTTTCTGCGGGTTAAGTCACCGCTTGCCCCAAAGATAACTATTGTATTCGAACCGGTCATATTCGTTTTGCTCCAATCAAAATGGACGATCTT
>JBARZW010000361.1:0-3926 GCA_049650305.1 Promineifilaceae bacterium (SeqCode) | reverse complement strand
CAACCACCAGTTATAGCAGCCCTTAATTCCATAGGCGTCGAATACCGATCTTATTGGGTGGCAAATATGATCTGGGTACGTGGAGATATCTCAGTCATCGAGGCGATGGCCCGCAGGCCAGATATTGCTCATATCTATGCTAATCCAACAGTACAGTTAGACTCCCCTGATCGTTTTGACTCACCTGACGAAGGTCTGACATCTATTGAGTGGAACATTCTAAAAGTGAATGCCGACGACGTCTGGGCGCTTGGATATAATGGCCAAGGCGCTGTTGTAGGTGGTCAGGATACCGGGTATGACTGGGATCACCCCGCCCTGAAAAACCAATACCGGGGTTGGGATGGAAACAATGTGGACCACAACTACAATTGGCATGACTCGATTCACAACGGTGGTGGTTCGTGCGGAGCCGACTCGTCAGAACCATGCGACGATCATAACCATGGCACGCACACAATGGGAACGATTGTCGGGGACGACGGCGGAAGCAACCAGATAGGCATGGCGCCCGGAGCACGCTGGGTTGGATGCCGGAATATGGATCAAGGTTATGGAACACCAACCACTTACGCCGAATGCTACCAGTGGTTCATCGCTCCGACCAATCTCAATGATGAGAACCCTGATCCTTCAAAGGCGCCTCACGCGATTAATAACTCCTGGAGTTGTCCGACGAGCGAAGGATGCACTGATCCGAACGTGTTACTGGCGGTAGTTGATGCCGTACGGGCTGCTGGTATTCTAACTGCGCACTCGGCCGGAAATCTTTATTCAGACAATTGCAGCACGATCGACGCACCCGCGGCAATATATGATAGTTCGGTTACGGTCGCTGCCGTGTCTAGTAGCGATGTAAGAGCCAGCTTCAGCCGCCAGGGGCCCGTAACCGTAGATGGCAGCGGCCGTCTGAAGCCCGATATATCTGCTCCTGGTGTGAACATCCGATCAAGCATCCCAGGTGGAGGTTACGCTTCTGGATGGAGTGGCACCAGCATGGCTGCTCCTCACGTAGCAGGACAGGCTGCACTAATGATCTCGGTCGATCCTTCGTTGGCCGGGCAAGTGGAGAGGCTCGAATCAATTATGGAGCAGACCGCCATCCAGCTTACAACTTCCCAGAGCTGCGGGGGGATTCCGGGTGATCAGATTCCAAACAACACTTTTGGATATGGTCGCATAGACGCCCTCGCAGCAGCGGAAAAAATCCTAGCGGAAGATTTTAATTCGTGGTTCCCCTACTTAATTGGGGACTAGATTACGGCTCACTTTCATTGACCGCCGTGGATCATCAGAACTCGCGGCGTGCGCCACCCGATCCGGCAGGCATAGGACCGGATTTATAGTACCGTCGCAGCATTGTATTCGGAAAGGTAGCTGTCGCATACCCGTATAATAGGCAGTCTAACGGCCTCCAAAGCTGCATTTCATTTCTGAGCTAAATCATGGATTGTGTCATTCTTGCCGGTGGTCGAATAGTTGAAAGTGACCCACTGTTCCTGTATACAGGTGGCGAACCTAAGGCATTGCTCAAACTCGGTGACAAGACCCTCCTCGAGTGGGTCATCGATGCCATGCGGGAATCGAGCTCGGTAGATGAGATCGCTGTCGTCGGTGTCGAACGCCCAAGTGACTTTGATGCTGATTATCCCATTCATTTCCTTCCTGATAATGGTAGCCTCGTCTCGAATGGATTTGCGGGAATCGCGTGGGCACGGGAGCACAATCCCGAAGCATCGTCGATACTGTGCTGCACGGCCGATATACCGGCAATTACCGGGGTGTTGGTGGACGAGCACATCTCTGCCTGCCGTCCTTTTGACAAAGCGGCATATTACGCCTATGTAACACGTCAGACCATGGACAAGCGTTTTCCCGGTGCTAAACGCACCTATACGCGCCTTGACGGAGAGGATGTAGCTAGTTGCGATTTGGTAATTCTACGACCAGAGATAGCAGACACTGATCGTCGCTTGTTGGACGCACTCGAGAACGCTCGAAAGCATCCATGGAAGGTGGCGCGGATCGTGGGCGTTCGCACGCTCGCCAGTCTTGTGTTCGGACAGCTAACTATCTCAGAGGTTGAGAGTACTGCGGAGCGAATTCTCGGTAAATCTGTGCAGGTGATAAGAAGTGAACGAGCAGAGCTCGCGATGGATATAGACAAGCCATCGCACATAGAGTTGATGCGAGCTGAGTTTGAACATTCAGCTGGCACTGCCTAGAACACGCATATACTGTATGCTATACTTCGCCCGAGGATTTCATGTCAATGCGAAGCCGTCTTCAATGCTGGCTCCAGGTCAAAATCTCACCGCCATGATTTGTTTTGTTAGCAGAGCATTCAGATCTGATGACCCATCGCTATTACTACGATGATGCCTACAGAACGTCCTTTCAGGCCGATGTGCTTGAGAGGGCTGAACATGATGGCCAGCAGGCGCTCGTGCTTGAAGGTACATACTTCTATCCGACCTCTGGTGGACAACCTTACGATTCGGGCACGATAAATGGTTCGAATGTAGTGAACGTGCTGGTCCGGCCTGGTGATGACGCCATCCTACATGTTTTGGACATACCCATAAGAGCGAAGAGGATATCAGCGGAGATCGATTGGAATCGGCGGTTCGATCATATGCAGCAGCACAGTGGTCAACATATCCTCTCCCAAGCCTTCTTGAAGGACTTAGGTGCAGGAACGGTCAGTTTCCACTTGGGTGCGGATACCTCGACCATTGATCTCGATCTGGTCCAGATGGATGAGGAAGGCGCCAGCTCTGTTGAGCAGATGGCGAATCAAATCGTATGGGAAAATCGCGCCGTCGAGAATCGAACCGTTACTCAGCAGGAAGCATTGGAAATTCCCATGCGAAAGAAGGCTCCCGTTGAGGGTGGTAGTTTGCGGTTGGTAATGATTACCGATTTCGATATATCCGCCTGTGGCGGGACTCACGTTGCTAGAACTGGCGAAGTGGGACTAATCAAGATAGTAGGATGGGAACGTCGTCGCAACCAGATCCGAGCAGAATTTGTTTGCGGGAGCCGGGCTTTGTCGGATTACCGGGAAAAGAACCAAGTAGTCCTAAATTTATGCGCACTATTCACCACCGGTTACTGGGAGCTCGAAAGCTCGGTTGAACGCCAGATAGACGAGATGTCAGAGCTTCGTCGTCAACTTCGGAAATGTCGCAAGACGCTGATAGATTACCAGGTTACCGATATACTGAATGAAGCAGGGGGTATCGATATCGGCCATCCGATTATCAAGGTATTCTCTGATGTTACGGCAAAGGAACTTCGGATTATTGCCAATCAGCTTATTTCAGGGAAAAAGGTAGTGTCACTTCTGGCATCCGTAGGAGACAAGACTTCTCTCGTGTTCGCTAGAAATGAGGATTCTAAGGGTGACATGAACGCGTTACTAAAGGACGCAATTACCTTGCTAGGCTCAGGTTCAGGCGGCGGTTCGCCAACCTTCGCCCAGGGTAGTTGCGACATAAATGATTTCAGCAAAGTAAATGAGGCCCTGAACGCTCTCAGAACACAGCTATGATTGGCGGAGTTGCAGGGATGTTATAGTTCAGCTTGGTCCTCTATTTATCAGATCTCTAGTTTTTGGGCTCAAATGGATCGCTAAGGGATTAAAAGCACGAAAAGCCGATGAAAGAGATAGTTAAGGGAATATTCGTTGAAACAGAAGTCGAAGGAGCGAATGTCGGGGCGATCCAGGTAGAAAATGAGTTGTTCTGCATAGATAGCCCTTCCTTTCCTAGGGATGCCAGACGATGGACAACTTTCCTGGGCAGTATCCACTCAAAACCACCACGATTTATTATCCTGACGGATTGCAATGGAGACAGACTGCTCAATACCCGGTGGCTTAATGCACCGCTAGTCATGCATCAACATGCGGCCGACCAGCTTGG
>JBARZW010000360.1:0-13075 GCA_049650305.1 Promineifilaceae bacterium (SeqCode) | reverse complement strand
CTCAATCTAGAGGCGATGCTCAACGCCTTGCCGCATCGGCTTCGGAATATGATGCGGTGGTTGCGGCTGGCGGTGACGGTACGGTTAATGAGGTCGTTAACGGCCTCCTCTCCGTCGCTTACGAAGGGCCGACTCAACCCCTGGGCATTTTGCCGCTCGGAACGGGCAATGATTTTAGCGACATGGCAGGTCTGCCGCGCGATCTGATGTTAGCAGCTGAGGTTATTGCCAGGGGAAAGGTTCGGCAGATCGATGCCGGAAGTGTAAGCTACTCTTGCGAAAATGGGGACGGGAATGGTCCTGAGAAGTGGCGAAGTCGCTACTTTGACAATAGCTGTGGTGTGGCAATGGAGCCAGCAGTCGCTTTAGAAGTGGAGCGTATGACTCGTCTTTCCGGAAACATTCGATACGTCGCCGGCGTGATACTTGGCTTTCTAAAATTGAAAGCCTGGCACATGCAAATCCACTGGGATGGAGGATGCTTCGAAGCGCCGACTCTTCTGTTGTCTGTAGCCAATTCACCGCGAACAGGAGGGCTGTTCAATGTTGCCCCGCATGCTTCCATGGACGACGGGCTGTTCGATGTAGTTTTTGCCCCCGAGATGCCAAAACTCGAGGTACTAACCATTCTGCCCCGCCTGTTTAAGGGAAGTCACGTCAACCATAAGAAGATAACTACTCTGCGAACAACACGCCTCTGGATACAGAGTGAACCGGGTACGCCGATGCATTTGGATGGTGAATTAGTCACCGAATCGACCAAGAAAGTCAACTATCAGATGCTTCCTGGTAAGATTACGCTGTTAATACCTTAGGTATCTGACACGTGGGTGTCTGACACCACAAATAGAGGAAGCATGAATGGTTAAGAAAAACTGGTTATCCGGACAGAATGCTAGAGATCCTCGGGCGTTAGGATAAGATATTGAATCTAGGATCCGTCCATCACACTGGTATACTTTACAGTGAATGCGGAGCCTCAAATCAGGAGCTACCTGTAAGTTGATAAACACGACGCAAACGGGCCCAGGATTTCTTGCATGCCTGCGACATGTTCAATAGTGGATCTGATCATGTGATTTAAGCCATTGATTCTTAGTCGCCCACGGGCAACGTTATTCGGAACTGGCTAATGTCACAGTCATTGAAGAGATATCCGTTGGAAGATTAAGGTTGAATCGTAGCGGAGGAATGCCATGCTGTCAGTTCGCCGTTGGTATATCTATCTTGTTAGCGGGATTAGTCTCCAATCGGTAACATGGGCCGTCATATTTCTGCTCCGGAATCTGATCGTACCTGAGCTAGAATCCTCAACGCTAGAGCTGGCATTCTTCATCGCCGTAATCATAATAGGTCTACCTATATATATTGCCCATTGGTTTTGGGCTCAGCGCCTAGCCAATAATGACCCGATAGAAAGGGGGGCAACTCTTCGTCGCGCCTATCTATATGGCATGATGGCTGTCTTCCTCATACCACTGATCGCTAATATCGACGGCTTTGTCGGATCACTCATACGCGTGATTACCTACATTCGTCCTCCTCGCTATTTCTACTTCGACCTATCACCCCAGAACGATCTTCTGAATAGCGGCATCGCGATAGTCGTGCTAGGGCTGCTGTGGTTCTATCACAAGCGAACCGCTTCCTCTGACGCTCGTTTGATACCAGAAATTGGGGAGTTGGCGGCAGTGCGGCGTCTATATGTCTACACCTTCACGGCCGCCGGTTTGATCATGACCTCCGCCGCTTGCATGAACATTCTGATGTGGATTATGTACGAAATCTGGGGTGGACTCGGCGATCAAGGGCCGGGAAGCGATGTGTACCAACTGGAAGAAATTGCGCGGTTTGTCGTAGGTCTACCGCTCTGGCTTATTTTTTGGAGCTGGGCACAACGACTCTTTCGGGGAGATGCAGAGGAGGAGCGCGCATCGGCCCTGCGAAAACTATATCTCTACTTAACTGTGTTTCTCAGCGCCATCTACGCAACGTTCATGATTACCATGTTGCTCTCGGACGTGTTCCGGTTGTTGTTCAGCATCCCTTCTTTAGGTGAACCAGGATCCATCCGCGGTCCGCTGGCTACGATCCTGGTTATGGTCGCCGTATGGGCCTACCATACTTTTGTCTTAGGTCAAGATATGGTGGCTGCTGGCGAAGGACCTCGGCAGGCCCAGATACGGCGTCTCTATTACTATCTCATGGCAGCCATCGGCCTAGCAGCATTTCTCATCGGTCTCGCCGGCGATATCAGCGTCTTGATCGATGGCCTTTCGGCTGGACGGTTCGCAAGTTCTCTCAGAGATCAGGCCTCTTGGTTTACCGCCGCACTGATCATCGGATTGCCGATCTGGCTCATTCCCTGGCTAAGGTCCCAGAAATCCGCCACTACCGATAGTCACACGGGAGAAGCCGAGCGCCAATCTATCGTTCGCAAGATATATCTGTATCTCTTCCTGTTCGCCGCGGCGATGGCAACCTTGGGATACGCTATCTACATTGTCGCCCAGCTTGTCGATCTGGCCCTTGGTGGGCGCGAGGCGGCGGGGATCCTGGGCGACTTAGCTCAGGCCATCGCCTTCACAGTGATCGCCGTCTTGGTATGGCTCTACCATAGCTATGTCTTAAGGTCTGACGGCCGCATGGATACGATTCAACAAAGTAAGCGATTAGCCTCCTTACGCGTGACGATCCTGGACGGAGGCGATGGTCTATTCGGACGTTCGTTAATCGACGAACTCAGCAAGGAGTTGCCTGGCCTGACGATCCAACCATTAGGCCTCAACAAGCAGGCGGTTGAAGCGATGGGCGGTAATCTCGAGGAAGGTGATCCGGCCGCCATCCTGGCCGATTCCGATGTCATAGTCGGACCGTGGAACATAATATCAGCCGGTGTCGACGAACGTGTCCCCGGTTCCAACATACATGCCGCCATAAACACCAGCGAGGCTCGCAAACTAATCATACCGACCTGGGGGCGAGATCATCTATGGGCCGGAGTCGACCATTGGGACGACGAAGCACTTATCCGACAGACCGTCCATGCCTTGAAACAGATCGCGGCCGGCGAGGAAGTAAAACCAACCCGTCCTTTGGGCGGAGCAACTATCGTGCTGATCGTCGCCGGTGTGCTGATCCTAGCGAGCGTCGTCACTTCCGTGATTGTCGAGAATTTCTCATCGTTCTAGGAAACATGCGCAGCCTTTGAAGGGTTATCGACCAATCAAGCAGACAAACGCATGAAGTCGTATAGGGTTGCCATACTTCCGCAAAGAAAAAGTGCTAAACTGTCAATATCAGAAGCTCATATTCTGGTATGATCGGACTCTTTCCATTAAAGTAGTTCATCCGAGGAGCAAATGACAGCTTCGAAATTGCATCCATTCTCGACAAGACTAATTCTACGCAGGATTGCGGGTCGCCTGGCGTTTATTGTGTTTCCCTGCCGTCATCTTGTAAAAGCCGAACACGCAACTCAAGTTGAAACTATTCTCGAACAAGGGAACGGTTTGATCGTCCTGATGAATCACTTTTCCATGCGTGATGCGCTGCAGGTCGCCTCCTGGCTCTTTAGAAAAAGGGTTGCCAGTCGCCGGTTGATTGTCGCTCCGGTTGCTTTTCATCAGCATACTCCCCTGGTTCGGTTTCTGGCGGACTTGATAGCCATCAAACTATGTCCGATCGTCACTTCGAGAACAATAAAGCTAGGCAATGGAGAAAAAAGACGCGGGACGGGCATTCGAGAATACCTAAACACAGCTGTGGATTCCTTGAAGGATGGTGGAATCGTCCTTATTGCTCCTCAAGGAAGCCGAAAGAGCCAATTGGGTGGGCCCATTGGACATCCCGTTGGCAACATTATTTCCCGGGCCAGGCGGAAAGGTGTTCACAATTTCGGCATATTGTGCTTTGGACTCGGCATGCCCGGCGTGGCCAGTTACGATAGAAAAATGGTCGGTGGGAGCAATTTGTTTCGACGATTCGATCTTCGTGTGGGCCAACCTTACGACGCCGGCGAGGCCGTCGAATTGGCGGGGGGGATTGATCTCCTTGATGCTTGGATCTTCGAAAAGCTAGCAGAACTTGTGCCTGACGTCTATCGTGGTCCTGCATTGAAGGAAGCAAAAGAGTCGTTTTCTGAAGGGGGGAAGATCGTTACCAATGAGATGGAGTCTTGCCATGAAACCATTAGTATACCTCAGAAGCCAGGATAGCGAACAAAGCTATCAGATGAGGGCGCTGCCCAATCAATTAACAACACTTAGGCTGCTCCACATCAGTCATCTTACAAGACCACCGCATCTTTAGGGCAATTCACATCGAAGCCAGAGATGAACACATTTAGGATTCAATCGCTTGATGGTGGCGGCATACGAGGCCTACTAATAACCATCCTCCTACGACGCCTGGAAGAAGAGGTGCCGGGCTGGATTGATCAGGTCGATCTGATTGCCGGAACATCGACCGGGGCCACCATCGCCCTTGGGCTGGCGGGAAGCGCTACACCGGATGAGCTGGTTCGCCTTTACTATAATTTTGGCCCAGATGTCTTCAGGGATTCTAGGTCAAATAATTACCTGAAAATACGAAAGATCATTCGCGCAGACTATGACGCAGGCAACCTTGCCGTAATCTTAAAGCGAGTACTTGGGGAGAAACGGCTTGGCGAACTAAGAAAGAAGATCCTCGTCACTACCTTTGATCTTGACAATGACCATGGAAACGTCGCTCAACGCTGCTGGGGGACAAAATTCTTTCACAACCTGGCTTATGAAAACGGCGATGCGGATCTTGAAGCCTATAAAGTGGCCCTTTACTCGTGTGCAACGCCGGTGTATTTTCGGTCTAATGACGGCTATGTCGACGGCGCCGTCACAGCTCAGAATCCGAGTTTGGCCGCCCTGGCGTACGCTCGAGATGAAACCTTGAATGCGACCGAACGCCCAATATTCGAGAATATCGTCCTGCTGTCAATAGGTACCGGAAAAGCGCCGCGTTTTGTCGACGGCAACAAGCACGATTGGGGCTACGCTCAATGGACGCGGATCCTCGTGGATATGATGCTGGAAGGAAGCGTGGAGCTAGTCGACAAAATATGCCGGCCGTTGCTCGGAAGTCGCAATCACAGGCTCTGTCCCTGCCTGCCGCACACGATCCACGCCGACGAATGGAAGAAACGAGATGAGCTGGTCGACCTTGGGGAAGAAGTCGACTTACAGGAGACTGTTGAAGGGTTGCGACAAGGCTGGACAGTCGCCTAAACCGTTTCTACTGCCGGCGGGATTGGTATCCAGTAAGCAAATGGAGTCCGTTCTAAGAGATGTGGATTCCCCCTAGAATGCCTGCACGGGCATGAGGGACGCGCGGCCAACCCTGTTCATATCATGAGCTCATTAACTTAGACAGTTGGCGATTGGTAGGCCCACGTCTGCTGGTAGATTTTCGCGGCGGCACTGCATTAAGGTGCTCGTCGATGGAATTCCATATATTATGCTCACGATTCCTTAAGCGGAAATCGATCCACGAGCCACTCTTTGTTGACCGGGCCGCCTGCATCCTACCTGGAATACATTGTGGCCTGCTTTCCCTCAGGCCACTGCTATGAGAACTCTGCGCATTGTCCCAGCCCTGCAGATCCAAACTCTCCCATTCAAGCGCACAGTTTCGCACAAAGTTGCCATACTTCCGCACACCTCTCTCGCTATACTGAAGGTATGAACACCGCTGGTGACAGTTTGAGTGTAGTAAGACGCTCTATTACCTGGAGTATTCTGAATCACGTTAGATTTCTAGCCACCGGGGAGGTGGAAAGATGAAATGCCCTGTTTGTTCTCACGTAACGGACAAAGCGCTTCAAAAGTGTTCCTCGTGCGAATCAGTCTTTGACTTTCAGGGGCTCGAAGAGCTCCATCACGTGACTTATCTGCAATCCTGGCTGGACGACCAGGCTAATCTGCTCGATCCGATGGTCTTGATCCGCCTTCGTCAGGAAGCCAACAGCAAATTACAACAGCTGCGCAAGGGGCTGCGGTTGGATGAACTCGTGGCTTCAGCAGCGCCTTTATCTGAAACAGTCGCGGCGGAAACCGCGGCCGATCACCGAGAAGATCTTCGTCCTGTTGAGAAGATCGCGGCCGAGATCGCCCTTGTGCGATCTGTTATCACATATTTGAGCAAGTGGGAGCAATATCCCTACCTTTCACTGCCCACGTTCGTCTCCTACAAAGATTACATGCTGGACCGTGACTCAAAGCTACAAAGTGACTTGAACGCGCGCAATTGGAAAGAAGACCCCGGGGATAAGAGAGAGCCAACTGAATTGGAAGCCGTTGGCTTCGCCATTCGAGTGATTCCCATGTGGGCGGAGAAAAACAAGATATCTCACTCCTCCGCATTGCTAGTAAAGCGTGGCCTGGATAAGCGGAGCGCCGCGATACGGCTGTCTGGTCGCACACCTGCGCCGGTAACCCATCCGATAGCAACAAAAAAGAGGATAAGAGTCGCTAAACCAAAGGAAACGCCGAAGCCTAAGGAGCCTCTTTTCGATTGGGCCAAAATTCGGCGGGGAGTGATTGACGCGGCTGCATCGGGTGCATTACTTCGCGGGCTTTTATACCTGGGAGCCTTCATGATCGTGGTCTCTGTAGCCGTGTTGGTCATCAACTTCTGGGAGTTGATCCCGACTGCGGTCCGGATCGGCTTTATTGCGGCAGTTCCTGCTGCCTTTTACCTGGCGGGCTGGCTAATACGCAGCAAGTTGAAGCTTCCTCAGGCAGGCAGCGTATTGACCGGCATCGGCATGCTTTTAGTGGCCGTTGATCTAACTGCGGTATTCAGATTTGCTGGACTCGCGGATTCCGTTGATCCATATCCTTATTGGTTCGGAGCTTCTCTATTTTGTACGGCCCTATATGCAGTGACAGCCTGGCGAGTTCCTCTGGAGGCCTTCGGATACATAACCTTACTGGCATTGACCAGTACGCTAATATCCTTCGGCTATCTCATGAACTTCGATGTTGGTTTTATCGTGGCCATGATACCTCTCTTCTCATTGATCATGCTCGGTGTCTCGCGCTCATTACGCAGGGTGCCGGAGCAGTGGGCTCCTTTGGCCAAGGCCGCACTACGATTGCCGTCAATTATGATCCCCCTTAGTCAGGTATTGGTTATTTTCGCCCCGGGTGATTTCGGCTGGAGCCAAGCGCTCACCTATGCCCTCGCTTCCGTCGACTACGCTCTACTCGCCCTCCTGTTCCCAATGCCCGGAGTGTTTCGCACTGCTTTCTCCCATGCAGCAACCTGGAGTTCGGCAGCCGCCGCCGGGTTTGCAATGATTGGAGTTGAGCTTCGACTGGTCTGGGCGGCGACAGCTACAGCCATCGTCGCCTCAATTTATGTGGTACTTGGTCGTCTAGCCGAATTGCGAGGAGCATGGGAGGAGACTATCCGAAGAAAATATCTTTGGGCACTGTACATCACCGGCTTCGGCTTGCTAGGCATCGCCATGCTGGGGGGCTTGCTAACTCTGGCTTTCGATGTTTGGGCAGGAGTGGTCGCCCTGACTGTTGTATCACTCCTTCTGGCGGGATTTTCATACCTATTCCGCCAACACTTTTTCCTATTGGGTGCGACTGGTCTATTCGTACTACCCTTCTCAGTGGCCATTGCCGAGTGGTTAAATTCGAGAGAAGTATCGCATCGGCTGGCTTGGCTTCTCGTGGGTTGGGCAGGGTTAGCACTCGTCTATGTTGCCTTTGCCATCGTCATGCGAAAGGCAGACCGTTACGTATTTTGGCTGTATGTGTTAGCCCACGCCTTGGCACCCTTAACCGTTCTTGGAGTTACAAGTGACTATGTCTTTAGTCCGGACCTCTGGTACGCCCTCCCCGCGGTTATATCCCTGGGCGGTGTGCTGTTGGTCTATCTAGCCTCAGCTTTGATCCTCGACAGCGGCCGTCATCCCGCTTTGATATACATGGTGAGATGGTTGCCTCCGCCCTTCAACCGGTCAGTATTTCTCTGGCCTGTTGCCGTTGTAGCTCCACTTTGGATCGTTGCCGCCTGGACGGGTGGGTCATTGGAGATGGCCTGGCTGGGGGTGATCTTCAGCAGCTTGGCCTTAGCATACGTTATCATCGGTCAAGCCCTTATCCGAAGGGACCACAGCTACAGGCTCCCATTCCATACAGGCGCATACATACTGCCCCTAATAGGTATAGCCATCGCATTGGACGACAACTGGGCTTTATTGACCGCCCTGCTGATTTCAGTCTCTGTCTTGATCTCCCTATCCTATGTTTACCGGCGTGTATGGGAGGTTGCCGGGGCGTCGCTCTTATTAATCTGGCCATTCCAACTTGCTCTTGAGATGTCGGCCTTGACCACTCACTCCTATTCTCTGGCCTATGCGCTGCTGGCCACCGTGGTCTATATACCAATCGCCATGGCACTGGCATCAAAACGGCCGCGTGATTCACGGCAATACGATCCTGAACACCGGCCCAGTTGGAAAGAAAACCCACAGGCCATGGCTGTCTATACCACTGGATATTGGTTGGCAGCCTATGCGGTCGCTTCGTCAATTCTCGGAAGATTCGCCATTTATACCTTGGATGTATCCTGGATCGGCGTCGTGGTCCCTCTAATCGTTGGCTGCCTGGCTATCTTTAGTGTTTACCGTCTTCGGCAAATACTATTCGCCTGGGCTGCGATCGTTCTCCTAGCCATCGCTTATTGGCAAACTTTGACTCTGCTTAGCATCCCATCCGATTATCACGCTGTGGCCTGGATCACCTTTGCAATCGCTCTTATGCTCCTCGAACGTTTAGGGATCCACCAGTTGGATAGAGGTTGGTGGTCAGATTTCAGCTGGCCCTTGGGCGTTGGCGCCGCTGCGCTCTGCGCGATTGGACTTGTGTTAACAGCATACCCAACTTACCAGGCCTTCAGTACAGACGAATCTGTGAACTACCTTCCTATCATAATCGCCCAATTCCTCGCTGCGTTGATGTCCATCCTGGCAGCAAGGATGTATAGGAGCCGCTTGCCACTCTTCTTGGAGCCTTACCTGGCTTTCTTCCCGGTAACACTCTTCTTCCTAGCCTACGGTGAGCGGATAGTTGGTATCTCGCTTGAGACAGCTCATTTCAGCTTCGTCTGGCTTGGTTTATCCGTAGTGCAACTAGTCGCAGCGATGTTGGTAGACCCGGTAAGGATTCGCTACTCCCACGCGCTGTACCTAGGTGGCTATTCCATTTCACTGTTGGCCTTAGGTTGGTCAACGCTGGATTGGGAGACACACATTTATGCCCTTGGTGGGATCATACTTGTAGCGATCGCATCGCAATTGATCGTCCACTACAACCGCCATCTCTCCTGGGACGAATTCGTCCGCCTAATGTGGCGTAAGCCGGGATCTATCGGCTGGCGCGTTGCTCGCTCCACATTTCTCTTCATCGCCGTCTATGCCTTCCCAATCTGGTTGGTTCAGTTGCTGGCCTACAACGAGGTTTCTCTCGCTTGGCGTGGGGCGGCCTGCGCCCTGGTAGCTCCGCTCCTCATCGCCCTTGGATTGTGGCTGCGAAGGTTTAAGACAGAATATACATGGCCGCTCTACAGCGCAGGATACGCCTTAACAGCCATAGGGGCCATGGTTGCTTACAATGACCAGCGTCTTTTCATCGCTGTTCTTACCTTGAACGCTGTTGTATATGCCGTCTCTTCCTATATTTTCGGCCAGGCCTTCTGGTTGTATGTCACAAATACATTAGTTCCCGTCATCGTCCTCCTGACCCTGGACTACAACGACGCGCTTACAACCCAATGGATAGCAGGTATTTTCATGGGTCTGGCTTTCATCTATGTCGCCATCGGTTGGTGGCTTGACAGGCGAATGGCTGAGACGGGAATATCGCCTTTCGCATTACCGTTCTACATACTTGGCTATCTACTTAGTTCTGTTGCTCTTGCTGTGGGTAGTGATGAGCGAATGCTGGCAATTGGTATCTTTTCATCGGCCGTCGTCTTATATGGAGCGTCGGCTTGGCTGTTCCGGGAGACAGTATTCCTATACCCAGCCGCCTGGTTAGTGGCCGTTCCTTATTTCTT
This sequence comes from Promineifilaceae bacterium (SeqCode), assembly GCA_049650305.1. GTDB lineage: Bacteria > Chloroflexota > Anaerolineae > Promineifilales > Promineifilaceae > UBA11865. Next base: position 2,965 of record JBARZW010000360.1, on the reverse strand, counting down.
AGTCATGACCCTGACCGAACTGCCATCTGAATGGTGGGGCGTAGGTCTACTCCCATTGATAGTCGTCTACATAATGGTCGGCCGTTTTGTCTTCCATAAAACACCATTCGCTGTTAAAGACTGGCCCGGAGTTCTTCAGTCGTTGAGCCGGCCGGAAATGCCTTTCTACCTACTCGCATACGCTGCCAGCGTAGCTATGGTTGTCCTATCAAACTTCCTAATCACCTATTCCGACCAGGAGGGTTTGATCATCACCCAACGGCACGATCTTCTGCCCTTAACGATGTCCCTCACCGCTGGTTCAATCATATACTATGGATCTGGGGCCTTATTCCGGCGCTCCGCCTGGCTATACCCGGGTCTGCTGACCTCGCACCTGGCCATTCTCACTTATCTAGCCATTACACCATCTGGCAGCCCACTCTCCTACACCAGCTTACCATTTGTCGCCGTCACATGGATCGTTGCCTTGCTCGGCCTGGCATTCGAGCGTAGATCACCTGAGGTGCAGTACGAGATAATGCCGCGATTCGAACTAAAGATAAGGGGTATTGAGATCATATTGGGAGGATGGTCATTTGCCGGACGACTGATCACCCGGACGTGGTCGCAACCCTTCTATGTATTCGCCGCAATTGACGCTGTTCTTTGGCAGTTGGTTGCCCTCGGCGGCAACGATACAACAATTGTCGTTGCCGTTGCTTTGGCGTTATTGACGGGATTGCTGGCCGTACTCTGGCAGGACGGAAGTCTCGCCTACGTCTCCCTCATCTATCTTATCATCGCCATCGGGGCTCGGCTTGACTCGGCCGGACTTACCCTAGCCCAAGGTATGGCTTGCATGACAGCCATCGGCTTCGCGCTCTATTTCATTGCCGAGCTGACTGAGCTGAGAGAGCGCCTGGCCTCAAGGCTGAGTATCTGGCGCCGGCCGATGGAGCGGACGGCCGTCGTAATAACCCTGATCGCCGTTTTAGGTACCCTTCCAACTGCGGCATCACAAACACTAGCTACAGCCGTCGCAATGGGATTCACTGGAGCTCTTTACTTGGCCATCGCCTATCGCGGCCGGCGCTATAGCCTGGGGTATGTGGCCATGGCCATGCTGCAGATAGCCTGGGTTTTGCTGCTTCTCGATAGAGATGTAAACCAACCACAGTTTTACGCGATACCAGCGGGGCTCTACTTCGTCATCATCGGCGAACTAGAGCGCAGGCGAGGTCGAAACGCGTTCGCCAATTATTTAAGCGCTTTTGGCCTCGCAGTCATATTCTTAACCTCTTTCATCCAATCTTTGGACACTGATACCGGCTTACCTTACTTCGTCCTCTTGTTGATCGAATCACTGCTGGCCGTTGGTTATGGGGTATTCATGCAGGAGAAAGTCCCCTTCTTTGCTGGGCTAAGTGCGGCCTTCCTCAATGTGATTGGACAGCTCATTTTGCTCACCACCGTTAGCGATGTTTTACGTTGGATAGTCATCCTCGGGACCGGTCTCCTATTGGTAAGTTTGGCCATCTTGGTTGAGAGACGTCGCGAGGAGATCGCCACTCAGATCGGTGAATGGCGAACCGCCCTATCTACCTGGAGATAGAACCATGTCCGATCGAGAAGAAGCGACCGAGAGACAGATTGGCTGGGTCTACATCATGATGCCCATGGTGCCCCTCGTGCTGCTTGGCCTATTGAACAAAAACCATTTCTTCCGTCGCCATACGCAGCAAGGGCTTCTTCTTGGACTTGTTTTCTGGGCGGGCCTGTTCATTAGCGGGATATCGGAGTTTGGATGCCTTGGTATGCTAGCTTCGGTACTTGTTGTGTGGATTGGAGGTGGGATCTGGGGAAGGCGGCAGGTAAAACGCGGCGATTGCTGGCTGATGCGTATGAGAGGTGAAGAGGGCCTGCTTCCTCGGTCATGGGCCATTCCCCTTGAACAACGTCCCGAAGCATCGGGACCTGTTGTAAGCATTGCGGCACCCGATGATTCTGATAACCCAGCTACGGCTTTCATTCGTGGTCAAACGCTGCTAAATCAAGGACAACCAGAGAAAGCTGTCAAACAGTTCTTGTTCGCTTTTCGAAAAGGCCAATCGGACCTTCGCGCGAAAGCGGCTAATGAATTGGAGAAACTAGACGAGGTAGAAATATTCTGACATTCAAGGAGACCTGAAGAGTTGTGAAAACCATTATTCTAAAGGGAGAGCATTATGGGAATAGCAAATAAAAAATCCGGCCGCTTCTGGGCTTACATCTCCGTGGCCGTTGGCGGGCTGCTCGTATTAACAGGAATAGGGGCGGCCACCGGATACATGGGTCTTCCTAATATTCTGGCCGAGACTGATATATTTGGAGCTCAATTGGGCCAGGTAGCCGCGCTATTTCTTGGCCTTGGTGGTGGCTCGCTGGCCCTTTTCCATGGTCTTGGTTCTCTGCGCGGAGAGATATCCGGGCCTTTCCGGTTACCGCCGCTCCATTTCTTCGCTATCGCTTTCGCACTTGTTGTTGGCTTGGGCAATGTATTGCTCTATTTTGATGTGGTAGTGAATTATCTATTTCCATTCTTATTTCTCTTAGGAGCGGCACTGCCTTCTCTGGCGGTCCTGGCCTGGGCCGGCCAGCGACTCGGATGGCCAATCACGTGGCGACAGGCATCACTGTCTTTCGTTTCTGGAGCCACATTGTCTATCTTGGTCACACTGATCCTGGGCTTGATATTGGCTAGCGTGTTTTTCGTCCTGGTGCTGCCAGTGGAGCTGCTGGTTGGGTCACTTGAAGGACTAATGGATCTGTTCGGAAGCGGCTTCTTGGAACGATTCTTCTTCTCACCCTATGTGATTGTCCTGCTCTTCATCACCGCCCTGCAAGCTCCCATCCCGGAGGAATTTGCCAAGGCGCTAGGTCCAGGATTCATGCTAAACCGAATAAGCAATGAACGCCAAGCGTTCATGTTAGGCCTGGCCTCTGG
>JBARZW010000359.1:0-2005 GCA_049650305.1 Promineifilaceae bacterium (SeqCode) | reverse complement strand
GCCTAGTGGCCGCTCGTTTCTTGTGTAGTTACGATATAGTCGGAGTGAGCGAAGACCTAACTGATGGTTCCAGCCCATGAGCACCCCGCCAAATAGCTTATTCGCTCCGGGCCATATCGCGCTGATCGGCTACATTTGAATTCTTTACCATAGACCCACCGGTTAAATTGCACTGCCGGAGAGATTTAGGATGTTTCGGTTTTCATTGTTTAGATATATGTTGGGAATTATTATGCTATTGCTTGCTGGCTGCCAAAGTTCGGCTGGCGAATCAAATCTAACTGCGGAATCTCGAGTTGGACCGGTCTTATCCAGGGTGCCATCGATTTCGGAGCTTGCCGGGACGCCGGCCTCTGAGATACCACCCATACCCACATTGGACTCAGATGAGATCACACTGGGGCAAGAAGTCTATGCTGAAAACTGTGCCGAGTGTCATGGAGATAGCCGCGAAGGCGAGGCAAATTGGCAACAACAGAACGAAGACAGCTCATTCCGTTCGCCGCCCCACGACGCAAGTGGTCACACCTGGCACCATGGCGACAATGTTCTTATTGAGTCGATCAGACTAGGTGGTCCGCGCCTACCGGACAATATCGGCGGCTTCAGTAATATGCCCGCTTTTGGTGATACACTGACAGAAGAAGAGATTGCTGCAGTTCTGACTTACATCAAGAGCACTTGGTCCGAAGACATACGCCGTATTCAATGGGACCAAACAATACAGGACGGGAATCAATAATTTGTGCGGTCGTATGCTTAACATAGGACTGACATGAGTGGAGTGATCAAATGAAAGAAGTAGTACTACAAGTTTGCACGATGAAGGATCCTTTGTGCGCCCAAGGCGTCGAACAGAAGTTGTTGGCTTTACCTGGTGTACACCAGGCCAATACCAATGCAGTCAATGGCACCACCACTGTCCATTTTGACGAGCAAGCACTGAAATTGAGTGACCTGGAAGCCGTTGTCGACGACTGCGGGTTGCGCTGCCATGGCGAATCGCTGCCGCTGCATCACGGCGGGCACGTGGTTCACAGTATGTCGGCGGTCGCTGACCAGGACCCCATAAGCCTGGAACATGGTCCCATGGAACACGCAGCCGAAGAACACGCTGACCACGAAATGGCCCACGACCATGACGCGGCCGAGGCGGAAGATCATTCTGCCCATGGCGGGCATGCAGGCATGACGATGGCTGACATGGCCCGTGATATGCGTAACCGCTTTCTGGTCTCGCTGGTGCTCACCATCCCGATCTTTCTATACTCATCCCTTTTCACCCGTCTCTTCGATATCGATCTCCCCCTACCCTTTGGTATGAGGCCAGAAGTGTTGGCCTTTATTCTCACCACTGTGGTCGTCGTCTATGGAGGGAAACCTTTCTTTGTCGGCGCCCGCAACGGGTTGAAAGCCGGCGTCCTGAATATGAGCGTACTGGTCAGTTTGAGCGTATTGGCCGGCTATATTTTCAGCGTGGCCGCGACATTTCTTTTTGAAGGGGAGGTCTTCTACGAGGCGGCCGCGATGCTCGTCACATTTGTGTTGTTCGGCCACTGGATGGAAATGCGCGCGCGATCTGGTACCAATCAAGCTATTGAGAAGCTGCTCACGCTAGCGCCGCCAATGGCCCGTGTAGAACGTGATGGGCAGGAAATAGAAATACCGACCGATGATGTGAAGGTTGGCGACACGCTTGTAATCCGGCCGGGAGACAAGATCCCTGTGGATGGGGAAGTAGTAGAGGGACGCTCCAATGTCAACGAGAGCGCCATCACGGGTGAAAGCCGGCCTGTCAAAAAAGAGGTTGGAGATATCGTCATCAGCGCCACCATCAACCAGACCGGCAGTTTTAAATTCCGGGCTACGAAGGTGGGCGCAGATACGACTCTTTCCCAGATTGTGAAGTTGGTGCAGAGTGCCCAGAGCAGCAAAGCTCCGGCGCAGCGGCTGGCCGACCGGGCAGCCCATTACCTGGTGCTTGTGGCCGTCATTGGCGGCCTGC
>JBARZW010000358.1:0-4323 GCA_049650305.1 Promineifilaceae bacterium (SeqCode) | reverse complement strand
TTCAGCAGGCTCAAATATGGGCTCTTCCGGCCGGGCGATGACATGGGTGGGATCGTCGCGATCCAGCAGGCACACACCGAGGCGGTAGTGGTGATCCTCGTTATAACCGTGGTAGAAATGCAGCCATCCCATTTCTGTCTCAATGGGAACGCCGTTGCTGCCGATTACCTTAGAATCCCAATCGTTACTGGGTCGGGGACTAAGGACGGGAGCCATATCATCCCTCGACCACGTCACGAGGTCATCGGAGTAAGCTATCCATATGTTCGGCCATGGGCGATGGAAAGCAGCATATCGTGACCCTATCTTCCTGGGAAATAGGACGTGATCCTTGTTATTCTCGCCTACGACGATGGGGCCAATTCGTTCCCACGAAATGAGGTTATCGCTGCGAGCGATCATGGGCAGCAAGCCGCCGCCATCATGAGTAGGATCGCCTTCCCCTTGGAAATAACGACCATAGGCCGTGTAGCACATATAGAATAGGCCATCAATTTCGGTCACCCGGGGATCTTCAACACCTCGGGAGTCCAGGTTATCGACGGGGCTCATAATTGGATCACGCATTCGATTAAAGTTAAAGCCGTCTTTGCTAACGGCGTACCCGAGACGGCTTATCCAATCCAGGCCCTGCGCCCTGTAGTGCATATGGAACAGCCCGTTGTGGTGAACGACCGAGGGATTAAAGACATTATAGCATTCCCAGTCGGAGGTTAGATCGGGAAGCAAGATAGGGTTGGCGGGATGTCGCTGTAATTTCATTGATCACCTCATTAATTAGTTAAGGGCGCCACCGTAATTACGATTGGAATATTTCAGGATAATTTGACCAACCTTGCCGGTTACTCCGGTTAATCCCGTCTCTCGCCATTGTTTCCAATGTTTATGGAGTCGCCCGGTTGCAGAGTGAATTCGTATCCCTCATCCCTCGTCGGGTGATAGACGAGCTTCAACGGAACAGAACCCTCGACATGTTCAAGGCCAACACTCTCGGGGGAGATGTGGATGTTGATTGTATGCTTGCCGAATCGTAGATTATCTAGTCTGATCGAGTCCCACATTTCCGGCAACTGGGGCATGATCCTGATTTGATGTAAATCGGCCCGCACGGTGATTCCCAGCAAGTCTTCGACGACGCCGCGAACGAACGTTGCTCCTGACCACAGTTGTAGGAAAGAGAGGCCCTCTGGTAATAGCTCGTGGAACATGCCAATGCTACCATGATCCAATGCCTGCGCTAGATCCTGCAACAGGGTAAATCCCAATTCGGAGTCCCCATAGTTATAGGCGCCACGACTAAGCGTAGCCGTGGGCAAAGTCCAGACGCGTTCATCTTCGCCTAGTGTATGGACCAACCCCCATTGGTTTAGGTAGTCGCGCTTTATGCGTTCCAGGATCAGGGACGCACGTTCTGGTGGGGCTATGCCGGCCTCCAGGGGGACGGCAACCGTCCATTGGCCGTCAAAGCGGGGCGTATTTCTGAACTTCAACAAGGAATCGGCATACACCTGCTCCTCGGCCAGCCACCAATCAGCGTCGAAGTTGACCTGCAGATCGGCCGCTAGCCGCCGAGCGCGTTCGGACGTCCCAGTGTCGTTGAGCTCCTCCGCCATCTGGGCCAGGTCTCCCAGAGCCAACCATAGGTAACTTGTGGCGTCTACTTTTTCCGGGCCCATTCCCTGACGTTCAACCATGGCCGGACCTTCCGGATAACCATCATCGTCGCGATCAATGGTATCTAAGGTGTAATCAAACAATCCAGACACGGCAATAGGGTAGGCTGTGGCTAGAAACTCGCGGTCCCCGGTCCAACGATAGAAATCCCAAACTGCTGACACCCACTGTGGCGTCTCTTGGGCATTTCCGGCGCCGACCAGATTGCCCGCCGGCGATATCTGGTGCGGGACTTGGCCGTTCTCCTGATAGCGTGCCCCAATCAATAGATGGTTCCGCGCCGCCTCGACCATGTTATTGATCAGCAGGCCGGGCATACTGTATGCCCCATCGTTGCTAAACCAGAAGGGAAACATCTCAAGCCCGGCATAGAAGTGTGGGCCAAGCGCTGGGGTTTCAGCTTCCAGCATCTGCATGTTTGCCCGGGCAACGTCGAAGGCCATATTGAATTTGGCATCTGGCGTAATAAGATGCGGCCCGTCCGTCAACAGCCCATCGTAGAGAGCTTGCTTTACGGCAAGAAGAGCATCCTGCTGGGGCAACCACGTTTCCAGCAATCGCCGCGCACCATCTTCTCCAGACTCGGATTCAACGGCGATGGCTATGGTCCAGGCCTGGCTCTCCCCTGGGGCAAGGCCGGTTGAGAATGACAACTGGCCAACCTGCTGGGTCTCTTGTTTTTTGATAACCTGCACCTGGCGAGGTGATGGTTCACCCCCGACGACTACAGCCCACTCTTGAGGAGCACCGTTGGCTCTTGCGACCAAATGATCCTCAATAATACTCACCGCCTCACCCACATTGCGCGAGCTCGCCAACGATGTGAACCAGGCATCCTCCAGGTCAAAGTAAGCGCGGAATTCCAGTTCTATATCCAACTTTTCTCTGCCCTCATTGTGCAGGTCTAATGTAGTAAAGAGAATGGGTAGGTCCTGGGCCACAAAATCGGTCCGTTCGGCCCGCAATCCAGCCTGAGGGTGTTCAAATTCGAACTGTGCGGCGGCAAATGTCTGGGTGAAATTCGTGGCATGGGTCAGGGGCCATCTCTCGCCATTCGCCTCAACCACAAATTCATAGCCATCTAGCGCTTTGACCGGCTGGGCCCAGACGCCCTGCAATTCATTAGCCAGGGGATCTCCAGGTTGCGGCTCGCCGAATGTGTAGAGATCGTAGACGTTGGATCGGGAACGAAAGCCGCCGTCAATGTCGCCGACGACGTAAAGCCGACGTCCGGTGTTGGCGAATGCTGTGTTGGCGGCGACGAGACGTTCTTGTTTCCAATCACCCCATGACAGCACCTGCAAGACTTGTTCACCCTGAACAATATCTGTGAAGGACGAAGTCACCGGAATCGGAGTAGGGCTTCCAGCCTGGCAGTGGGCAGTGAACAGCGCCCCGGCACCGATAATGGCCAAGAGAGAAATGCGCCTGACCATGGGGCGCCAGTGTAGCTGCGCTACCAGCCGGGTTATCCAGCAGAGGAAAGCCACAGTGAAGAAAATCACACCGGCGATGAAGAAGTGTGAGAACATCGTGCTTATCTGTGACCTGATGATCGAACGGGAAAGGATATGGAGTAATTCGTCTCGACCCGGACTCTTCAATCGATGGATATTATCTATTTCGTACTAATAAAACGATGCCCTCAGTTTACGGGCATTTTGTCTTCGATAAAGGTGACAACTTGCTCTATCAGTTGATCTTTGTGTTCAGTAAGGAAGAGAGTTGTTCCGCGAAACTCCGATGGGAAAATGATCTGTTCCTTCGGTTCTGTCGCCACCCTGAACATGTGATTCATGGATACAGAGCCCGTGCCGGATTCGTCCGCACTGTGTATAAATAACTTTGGAGCGGCAATGGCCTGAATCTCCTCATCTTGTACCGCCCGAGAGGACATGATGACAACGGCCGATAAATCCTCGCCACCAGCCAGTTTGCCTATCGCCCAACCACCGAGATCTGCGCCCACTAGGGCAAGGTCCTCTATACCCTGAGAGTGGATAAATGAGATCGCTGCTTTCAGATCTTCGACGATCATGGTTGTATCGGGCTCGCCTTGCGACAGGTCGTATCCCCGGTAATCGAAGATCAGCGTCATGTATCCTTTTGCCGCTAGCTCTCTAGCCAAATCGTTCCATTCGTGCCGCAATGTCCTATCCATGTTTGAGAAAAGAACGGCCTGGGGATTCTGCCCGTACATGGTGCCAACGAGCACAAGACCATCCTCCGTTAAGAACTTGACCGCCTGGCCGGATAGCAGTTCAGGATCGATCTCAGGTGTTGCGGTTGGCGACGTCGAATCGGACGTTGGGGTGCAGGCGGCGGCGAGTATAAGGCAGGTGAGTGCGAATAGAATGCGGCTAATACTCTTCAATTGAACCATCTGACACTTCCTTGTTCCTCTATCAAAGATCTCCTCTATAGATAAATCTCCGCCTAATCGGTCCAATCCAGAAGATAGGAAGCACCGCCCTCCACCATGAAGCATATGGCCGATCCGCAGGGCACCGTATCAACTTCACGACCGCTTTCATCAAATATGCGCTGAACTCCAAGAACCGCCACAGGCGTATATGTTCCGGGCGATCCCGTGAAGGTGATCAGCTGATCATCCATTCTTGCCAGAGGATAGCCGCTGTAGATGACGAC
>JBARZW010000357.1:0-17666 GCA_049650305.1 Promineifilaceae bacterium (SeqCode) | reverse complement strand
CGCCTTGGCGAGCGAAGGCCGAAACCTTCTGGACGAAGATACTGGAAGTGGGGGGTGAGGCGACTCTCGAAATAATTCCTGGGGAGGGCCATATGGCTTTTGCCACTTATCCCCTGGAAAAGTTGCTCGAGGTCATTACGCGGACGGCCGGTTGAAAAAGGTCTGATCCTGGTCAAGAGAGGGCCGAATTTTCTGAGTCAGGATTTCGAAGCTCATCGCGGCGAACGATCCCTTCTCGCCAAGCATAAACGGCCGCTTGCGTCCGATCGGCCAGATGTAATTTACTCAGGATATTGCTGACGTGATTTTTGACCGTCTTATCACTAATGACTAGCTTACCGGCGATATCGGCGTTTTTCTGTCCATCGGCGATGAGACGGAGAACCTCCAACTCCCTTTCGGTTAGCTCGATGAAAGGATTAGGCGCCTGATGGCGAGTGCCGTGTATCTCTTGAACCACACGGGCCGCTACCTGTGGATTTAATACAGCCTCTCCCGCTTCGGCTTTTCGCACCACGTCAGCTAGCGCCTCCGGACTAATACTCTTTATGATGTATGAAAGAGCCCCGGCCCGGATAGCGGGAAATATGTGTTCGTCCTCATGATAGGAGGTCAGAATGATAACTTGGGTATGGGGGCTAATTAGCTTGATACGGCGGGTGGCTTCGACGCCATCCATTCCGGGCATGACAAGATCCATTAACACCACGTCCGGCGCCTGCTCGACCGCTATTCTAACCGCCTCTTCACCGGATCCGGCTTCTCCCACAACGACCATATCCGGTTGAACATCGAGAAAGGCAGATACGCCCTGCCTCACCATCTGGTGATCATCAACCAGTAAAACTGTTATCTGCTCGGCCATATCCGTCTCCTACCCTTCCTGGTCGCTGTCTGGTATCTCTACCAGGACCTTCGTTCCCTTATCCGGCACACTCTCGATCCTCAGTTGCCCACCCAGCTTGTCCACTCGCTCCTGCATACTATTCAGCCCGTAGCCAGGAGTCTCTACCGCGGCCGGGTTGAATCCTTGACCATCGTCAATGACTGAAAGCTTGACAGATTCATTGGTGTAGGTCAGCTCAATATTGACGGTCTCGGCGGCGCTGTGCCTGGCAACGTTTGCTAATGCTTCCTGAGTTACACGAAAGATGGCTTGTTCAATGGCCTGCGGTAAAGGTCGTTCCCCTCGCAATTGAAGATTGGTTCTAACACCGGTTTGGCGAGACCAATCATTTGTATATCTCTCTAAAGCCCTTGGCAGGCTATCACTCTCGAGGGGCGCTGGACGCAACTCTTGAATCAACATCGCCAATTCTTCTTGCGACTGGAGCGAAAGCTTCTCCGCTTCGACCAGGTGTCCCATAGCGGCATCGGCGTCGTCAGGCAGCAAACTCCGGGCTGCTCCAACCTGCATGGTTGTCGAGAAGACCTGCTGCTTCACGGAATCGTGAAGCTCTCGGGCTAGGCGGTTCCTCTCCTCGATTCCGGCCATTTTCTGCTGCTTGTCCAGCAAATTCTGGAGCTGCTCGGCCATCAGGTTCAGATGCTGACTTAGCTGTCCAAGTTCATCGACCGACGTATCGGTTGCTGAGGCCGAAAAATCACCGCGACTCCAGGCATCGGCCGTAGTGGAAAGAGATTCTATCCGGCTCGTCAGACCTCGGGCGGTCAAGAAGCCAAAGACCGTACCTATCAACCCTGCTGCCAGAGTAAAGGGAATCACGCTGATCGCGATTAGAAGGGCGATGGATCCCAATGTCCTCAGATTGAAAGCCGGGAGGACCATGGATACAACGAAGACACCCCGGGGATCGCCCTCCAAACTATCGATCGGCAGAGCCATAACCAGATTTCCGTCTGGCGTGGTTACGTATAAACGTTCGACATCGTCGACTCCCGCATATGCATCCGACAACAAGGGTGCCAATCCAGGTACGGAACTTGCATCAAATGGCGATCCCAACGTTGCCAGTATATGCACATCCGAGGCTTGAGCAAGAAGCGTCCCGTCGGCATCAATCACGAAAAGTTGGTAGTTCTGGTCGAATTGGATGGACAATCCCTGGGTTATTCTTCTGGACCCTGCTTCAGTTGTTATGGAGTCATCAATCACCGAGTTTAGCCAGATGTTTAAACCCTCAATATCCGGGGGAATACGATCTAAATAAGTGGTAGCCCGAGGAACAATGTCGCTCCGGATAGTTCCAACGATTTCCCCGATCAGGAAATCTGAATTGAGCGCGATCAGCAGAACACCTAATAGTAACAGTTCGACAACCACTAACGCTGCCACAGTCACCAACGTATAAGAGAGCGTCAGTTTCCACTGTAGCCTGCGAAATGGACCAGTCGACGCACCAGGCTTTTTCATGCAACATCCCTCAGGTGAAAAGCATACCTCTCCGTTCTTTGGACGACAAACCACTCGAGAGCGACCAGCGAGATCGCCCTCGAACCTCGTTTTCAACGGGATTAAGAATTCAAATCCTGGCGCTGAAAGATCAATAAGGAGGCGATAATAAAGACCAGCAAATAAAGGGCGATGCCCACGGCGGCAGCTCCCGGATCGAAATATCTGACCGTCGCCATGGATACATCTCCGACTTCAACGGTGATTCCCGCCTCTGAGGCTAATAAACCTCTTGCCAGGCCGCCGGGCAGATAGCGGCCAATCTCGCCCCAGAAGCCGCCCAGCGTTCCGATGAGTTGGAGAACGATGCCTTCCATCAATAAGGTGTAGGCCAATCCTCCACCGATAGATGCGACTGTTGAGCGGCTGAGCACAGCAAGAAAAAAGGTTAGAGCGGCGTACGGTAGCAGCGAATAAGCGATTAGCACAGCATTCAATCCCAATTCACCCCAGGCCACCTGGTCAAAGGGAATGCTCCCTAGCAAATGCAAGCTGAAAGCCGCCGAAATAACGCCGCCGACCAAGGCGGCCGTCAGAACGAATAGGAAGGCAGGTAGCAATAGGGCCGTAAATTTCGCGAGAATGAGAAACGGTCGGGGGACGCCTCGGCTCAGCCATAATTGCAGCGTACTCCAGGTATACTCCTGAGCGACGAAAGCGCCGACCAGCACAATCATCAGAATCCCGCCCAGGTTGGGCCCAGATGCGATGCCCAATACACCGGTTAACCCGGTCGGCCAGGTTATCGAATCCTGGAGAGACTCAGGCGGTAGCTGCCCGGATGAATCTCCTGACAAAACTACATAAGCTATGACATAGAGAGCGGTCACAGCCAGGGCCAACAGGACTAGCTCTGACCGAAAGATCGTCCGTTTGAAAATCTTAGTCTGCTCTATTTTTATCATTTGCCAAAACATGATCTAACTCCTTCTGAATAACCTGTCGCGGACTGTTCGGCCCGAAAAACGATCAGTCAATTAGTGAACCAGAATATGTACGCTTTTCTACGGGCTAACTCTGGGTTAAACCCAGAAACAGACCTTCCAGGTCTGACTTCTTTTCGATGACTTCGCTCGGCGGCATGTTCTGGCCTGCCAGATAAGCCACGATGCGTTCGCTGGATACACCCTTGACCTCAACATAGGCGCCATTACTTTCTATTCCCGTTATTCCACTCAAAGACAGAAGAGCCTGCTTAGCCCTATCCGGTGAGGATACACGTATCCTTATCACTGGCTCTTGCTGACGTAAAAGGTCATCCACCGAACCCTGAGCGACGATCCTTCCTTGATTGATGACTGCGATCTGGTCGCACACTTGCTCGACTTCATGGAGTAGGTGGCTACTTAGAAATACGGTAGTGCCTTTTTCTGCCAGGGAGCCGATCAAATTACGCACCTCTCGCATCCCGGCCGGATCTAAGCCGTTGGTTGGTTCATCGAGGATTATCAAGGACGGCTGATGCAGAATAGCGGCCGCCAGTCCAAGGCGCTGCTTCATGCCTGTGGAGTAGGTCTTGACCTTCCGCCTGGCGGCGAAAGTTAGGCCCACTTGCTCGAGTACGCTGTCGACCCTACCGGCATCTACACGGACGTAAAGTTGGGCCAGTAGATGCAGATTGTCCCGACCCGACAGATAAGGCAGGAGTGCAGGTCTGCCCATCAGGGATCCTACACGGCGAAGAGGCTTAGTATGACCTGGTGTTACCCCCTGTCCGAATATCTCCACTTCTCCAGCCGTCGGGTGGATAAGGCCCAGTGTCATGCCGATGGTGGTGGTTTTTCCCGCTCCATTGGGACCAAGGAAACCAAAAACTACACCCTCGTTCACCTGCAGATTGACTTCGCTCACCGCCGACACACGGCCGAATGATTTGCTTAGATTATGGGTCCGTAAAACTGTCTTCGCCATGGTCCGAACTCCTTACTCGTCAGCCGCTTCGTAAACCGGCTGTCTGCTCAATAACATCAGTTTAGACGAAGTAGAAGCAGATTGGATCGGTCCTGGGGCCTATTTGTACTAGGACCAGGTGATTATCTGGAAGGCATTTTATGTATCCCGATGATCGCTCCCGCGATCTGTTCGATTATTCAAAGCCGCTCGATGTATCAGGCTTATTTACCGTTTCTCTCCGTTCTTGCATTATCGGTGGAAACCGCTGAAGGGGATTGCGTTGCGCCAATTCTCTCTAGAACATGGCGTATAAGGCCATGAGAAGCTGGCGAGCATCTCTTTCGATCTAATTGTCTATCGGATCGACGATGGCAGGATTCACCGATTTCATTTCCTTTGTTACACCGAAGAGAAAGCATTTGGAATACTTGCTTTCATTGCCGGAAGAAAATACCAGAGGCAGAGACTATCACGTTCTCTTAGCAGTCCCACCGGGTGATCTAAACCGGGAATTTTTGGGGGGTATGAACCGCGGTTGCCCAATTTCCGGGAACAGGGATGGGTAGTCTGCAGCCCTGTTGCGCCAGACGGAAAACTATTCTTCAGCGGATCTGAACGGTATCTGCCGCAGAAATAGTTCACAGCTCAGCCGGGATTCTGGTTCCGGACAAGTGAATCCTGAGCTAGCCAACGGTCATCTGGTCGCTCTGGAGATAGGATTCGTAGCACTGAGAAATGCTCGGAACTGCAGGCGAGTCCTGACAAATCGCCATCGATTGCGTCTGGAATTTCGCAACCCAAACCCGGGATTCTCTCGCATACTGGGCAGGTGATTAACAGACAATGAATCAGCGGAAAAAGAACAGAGCCCTTTGAATTCAAGAGCTCCTCTTATTATGGATCTTTTCGCTAAGGAGGGAGTGGCGGTGATCGTTCACCCACGAGGATAGAGACAGCTCTTTTCTTCCAAGCGGCTAATATCGTCGAATACCAATAATCAGAGTGAGGTCAATGAACCGTTCGAACCGCATGCGTGTATTTGCTTATCGTTACAGCTCGCCATCATGTTATTTGTATTCCGTTTCAGAAGCTCTGAATCGGAACATTTCGGCTTTAAGACGCGCGAGTCATATTGGTCATCACTATCTGAATCACCATCCTCCAGTGATCTGGGAGGGGATTCCGCAATATCGAAATTTATCACGACCACATTCTTCAAATCAGAGAACTGCCAATCGTATTCGGCTGGTATAGCCACCTCAACGCGAACCGAACAAGCCCACTTCGTACCCATACTTTCTAAGCAAAGGCAAAGTCAACAAGGTAGCTAGCACTTTGTCTTTTGTCTCTAACCCTGTTTTCCACTCGTCATCAACACGCAGGGTTACTTTCTTGACTGCTTGGAGGCGCACTGGATTTCCATGGATAGCATGTTGAGGAACACTCAATTCAACCTTCTTCTGATCGCTTATGAATAGCAGGTCTGACTTCTCATCAATCCATTCAAGAATTTGGCAAATTGCAGCACGTGGGTTTTCAATGAAATCTTCGTATCGTAGGAGATGGTACTGAATTGCGGACTGACGCGCGACCACTGACACATAAATGTTGCGCACGTTCCACTTGAAAGAACTCCTCCATGCGCCAAAACGATCCATGAACTCTCTCTTCCCGACGCCAATATATCGTTTTTTCCTTTGCCAGGAAAACACAACACCCCTCGGATCCCGTACTAGATGAAGCATATGTAACTCAATATCCTTCATCATACTCAAGGCAAGCAACTGTGTATGAAGCTTAGAGCCATCAACGATTACCTTGGCTTCGTTTACCGACTGGATTGCTTGATACAATTCTCTTAGGCTTGCAATATAGTCTTCTGCGTCCTTGGTTCGGAGACGGTTTTTGGCCAGTGTAAGGGGTGGAGGTTGATGTCGGCTACCCACATATTGCTTGTATCGGCCGATCATATCCTGCGGATTTACTTGGTCCAATCCTCCATAGGCATCATCAAACACGTCTTTCCACATTGCACATTCTTGAACAGGAAGCCCACAACCACATAAGTGATTATGGATCAGACCATGACTCCAGATGAAGTATATTTCGCCAACATGCACGAATCCTTCGATCTGTCCAAGCAAGTTACCAAGAATGGTACTACCGCTTCTGCCACTTCCAGCGATATAGAGTACTTTCAATTTATCCATTTAAACACGTATCGCATCTATAGGTGTGGTGGTACTGTCAAATCTCCCTGTGCTTGTGGACTATAGCTCTACAAATAGGCTGCGGCGAATGTCACCAAGAACCAATAATATCTCACTTATGATAGGTGCAACAACATCCCCGTTGCCATATACATCAGGATGGTCAGGAAAACGCCGGCTGGCAGGGAGTATGCATGTTTTTGACGGCCGTCCTGGATACGACATTCGCCGACATCCAGTTGGCTGTATTGATGAATATAAGCCTGCAAATCGCGCCTCGGTCTACAGGTAGCGTACAGGTAACCGCGACGCTCCATATGGATTAGATTGTCAGATACATCGGCAAGCGATTCCATTAGGTCAATACTGCGGTTCATGAGTTTGACCATGCTGTTGTTCGGCTACCAGTTACGGTAGTTCTCGCCTGATTTAGCGCTGGTTTGAGTTAGCGGTGGGTGTTTATCCACGACCAATACATCGGTGATGCGCTTCTTCTGCGCCAAATAATAGGCAGTGGCGACGCCAGCGCTGCCAGCTCTACAAATTTCGACGTCTGCTGCTTGAGACATTAGTAAAACGCACTATAACTATCATTAATGATCGGTGGTCTAAGACTAATCCACAATTGATTATACATCCCGGCACTCCTCAGCGCTGTGCCTAACTGTACTCCTTATTTCTACAGTCCGATCCGGGCGCTAGAGTGAACTTTTCTGCACCATCTAACTCATTGCCCCGCCGGTCCCAGTTCGAGTCAAACATAAAGGCCGCCAATCTTGACGAACCTTTCAATATATGTAAGCAAATTACTCAGCCAGAGCGGCGGCAGTCGCTCACTCACGAGTACGTCCTCAATGACCTTCCTGATAATTCATATCCGAGTGTCCTGAGACCTGGGAACCCATTACCCTACATCATTTACTTACGCATACTTCCGGAATCCAGACATGGGGTGTTACAGCACGAGACGATGTGAACTGGTGCATGGAATACAAGCCCGAAAAATTCATCTCTTTCTTCAAAGATAGTCGACCATTTTTTTACACCTGGCACTGGGTATACTTGTAGCAATTCTGGGTACTTCCTATTGAGATTTGTGATCGAAGAGGTGTCGAACGAAAGCTATGAGACCTTTATCCAGAAGGAATCTTGCAGCCCCTAGAAATGACCGATACGGGATATGATCATTCGGGTGCTATCGTAAATAAATGTGCTTCAGGCTATAGCCTTGATCCAATTAATAACTCATGTCTCAATGCTGCTTGTTGGGATGTATCGCTCAAGTTTGCCGCCGGTGGGTTATATTCCACAGTAGGAGATCTGTATAAATGGGACCAGGCATCTTATTCGGATCAGTATGTTTTTCAAGCGGCTGAGAATATAGTTCCCATATCTCGTCCTCAAAAAAGACGTCCGGTTGGTAATCCAGGTCTTTTTCTTTTCTCTATCAGGCAGTGTCACCGGAAGAAGATTGTTCGAACTATGAATATCGGCGCACGATCCCTTCGCGCCAGGCATAAACGGCCGCTTGCGTTCGATCAGCCAGATGTAGTTTACTCAAGATGTTGCTTACGTGATTCTTGACTGTTTTTTCGCTTATGACCAACTCCCTGGCAATATCGACGTTTCGTCGTCCACCGGCGATGAGGCGGAGCACCTCCATCTCTCTAAGAGTAAGCTCGATGAAAGGATTTGGGGCGATTTCGTGCGCCCCGTGGAATTCCTGGACTAAGCGGGTGGCTACCTGGGGATTAAGCACTGCCTCTCCGTTGGCGGCCTTGTGTACCACATTGCCCAGCGCTTCGGGACCGATGTCTTTTAGTACATAGGAAAGTGCACCAGCCCTGATAGCCGGGAAAATATGCTCGTCATCGTGGTAGGAAGTTAGAATTATGATCTGTGTATGGGGGCTGATCTGCTTCATTCGCCGCGTGGCCTCGACGCCATCCATACCCGGCATGATCAGGTCCATCAACACCACGTCCGGCAGGAATTCGGTAACCAGAGCCACGGCCGTTTTACCAGACTCAGCCTCCCCCACCACAATCATGTCGGGCTGGGTATCCAGGAAGGCACGCACACCTTGGCGCACTACTGCGTGATCTTCAACCAGCAGCACCATTATTTTCTCGGTCATGTTTGTCTCTTAGATCTCCTCGATGCTGATGGGGATCTGAGCTATTACCTTCGCACCATGACCCGGTTCACTATCGACCACCAACCAGCCGCCCATGCTTTCAACCCGCTCCCGCATAGTCTGCAATCCAAAACCCTGGTTTTTTGCCTTAGACAGATCGAAGCCCCGGCCATTATCATCTACCGATAGCTTGACAATGCCGACTTCATAAGCCAGGAGTAACTCGACGGTGCTTGCGGCGCTGTGCCTGGCAACATTAGACAGAGCTTCCTGGGCTACTCGATAAAGGGTTTGTTCCAAGTCTACGGGTAATGGCCGACTATCCTGCACATATACCTGGGCTTGGATGCCGGTCTGGCGAGTCCAATCGACTGTGTAATTCTCAAGTGCTTCAGCCAGATCGTTTCTCTCCAGGACTGGCGGACGCATCTCCTGAATCAACATGGCCAGTTCTTCCTGCGACTGGCGCGACAGCTTCTCGGCTTCTGCCAGGTGCTGTAAGGCCTCGTCTGGATCGCCTGGCAATAGAGCCTTTGCTGCCCCAACCTGCATGGTTGTGGCGAACACTTGCTGTTTGACAGAATCGTGCAGTTCGCGTGCCAGCCGGCTCCGTTCTTGAATGCCGGCCAGCTCGTGGTGGCTGTTCAGCAGACTCTCAAGCTGTTCGGCCATCAGATTCAGGCGGTTGCTCAGGTGGCCAAGCTCATCGGTTGATGTGTCGGCTGCCAGTACCGAGAAATCACCGCGACTCCAGGCATCGGCGGCATAGTTTGGCAAGCTATCACCTGATACCCAATCAGTGACCAATTCACCGGCCGATGCAATACGCCTGGATAAAATCCTAAGCCTGCCTATTAACTTCCTCGTAGAAGAGACAGATACTAAATGGCGAAAGAAGTCTCAAGATTTCTCAACAAGGATTTCGGATATGGGGGGTAAGACAACTCTCGAGGTGATTCCCAGCTAAGGCCACGTGGCCTTTCAAAGCTTTCCGGTAGAAAGACTGGTTCAAACGATTATCCGAAAGCCTGATTAAGGAAGCAGTTCAGCGCCACAAAGATCCAGAGAAATTATTATCCCAATTGAATACCCCCTCCAGGTGAACCCGCCAGTCGGCCGATCCGCTGTCGCTTTTTACCGCGTAGGCGAACGCCTTGTCGCTTCCGAAGAAGAGTCGATCATCGGCATAAACGAAATCTGGCGACCAATTCTCAGTGGGGTATCGTCATGAATCCTCGCCTACGGCGGCATCTAGCCCGATAACAACATCGGAGTAGGCCAGGTAAAACAAACGATTTCCACCGGTGGCTAAGGACTTCAGGAAGCCGTCCAAGGAATCAACGGTCCACAAGAGACTCCCATCACAATGGTCATAGGCATGCAGGCGAAGATGTCCACCTTCCTCGACATCCTCCTGGCCCAAGAAACTACCCCCGTCGTAGACAATCTCAGGCCCGGCGGCCGGTGTCGTCAACGTAAAGGCGCCGGTTTCATCAGCCCATATCTGATCGCCTGTTTCCGGATCAAGGGCATAAATCCATGCCCGGCCGTCTGCCATAGACGCGACTCCAGGTCCCACGAAGGCCGTTGCCACGAAAAGCACCTCCGAAGCCAGCGGAGGTCAAAGTGCCTCACCCTCTGTATCTGATTGCCACAGGATTTGTCCGTCAGAAGCCCTAAGGGCCCGCAGGCCGCCCGATATTCCGGCGAAGTTCCGCTCGTCATCGTGGGTCAATAAACGAGGCCAGACACCATCTTCTGACGTTGCCCGCCATATAATACGCGGCCGGGTCTACCTGAGGTTCGAAGAATGTTGTGAAATCACTTTCCGTGTCATTCCGTAGCACAATATCGTGTCTTAGAGTGCTATTCTCATCATTCTTTGCGCAATTCTGTGCGCGTCGTTCTCTACCGCTTTGATGGAGGTCCAGCTTAACCCCCGTCTGCTGGTCCGGAGACAATCATAGGAGTGAATACCTTGTGAAAAACCACTGTCATCGATAGGGGAATGCGAACAGCTGGCTCATCTGCGTCGTTGCTCTCGATACACAAACCGCCACTGTAAACGCCGGTCTCCAGTCCAATGGAGTCGAAAAATACCTCGACCTCCTGATAGCCAAGACCAGGGATGATGCCGCCGATTGGATCCGTACTCGCCCAGAGAATATCGGCTGGGTTGCAGTCATTTCCACCTGGCGCACCCGCTTCTTCGAAGATATCCCAATCCAGGCCTAAGTTGCCCGTGTTGCTGATAATCAGGGTTCTGATCACCTGCTCATTGGGGAATTGTTCGCTGTCCAAGCTCTCCGGATAGACATTGATATCCGCTACTGCGCAGATTGGAGCATCCATGCCGATTACTGCCTCCAAGTCCCCGCTCCCGTAATCCAGGTCAACCCCCAGGTAGATCTTTCCGTCTTCCGCGAGCATGAAAGCCTGCGCGGAGGGAGTTGTATTGAAGTCGGTCACGGTGGCGTCAGGAACTTCGTTTCCGTCAACGTCGACCGTGTCACCGGTTGCCAGTACTATGGCTGCGCTGGCCAGAAAAGAGGCATCACAAGCAAAGAAGAGTATCTCGGCGCCTCCGGAAACGCCCCAGGCATATGCGGCCTGGCCAAGATTATTGATACTGGACACGTGGATCGATGCAGAAGATGTAAAGGTCGTCAGCGGTATGCCGGCGACGATGTCACCTTCCCGAACTTGAATCTTGCTGTTGTAGGCAATGAACTCGTCGGTCGCGAGACCGCCATCAGTGTTGCCCGTGATCAGGTAGTCGCCGCTGTCATTGACCTGGACAAGGTCGAATTCGTCCCAATTTTCATCTTCGTCGATGGGCTGGCCCTCCCGAAGTATTAAATCTCCGTCAAGGTAGACAAAGTCATCCTCCGTAGCCGGCCCCACTGTATCAACCACCTGAATATGGTGGCTGCCATTATCGGAAAAGAAATAGTTGAGATTAATCAAACTGTCCAGGACAAAACCGCTGATCACGTCTCCGCTCTTTATCACGGCCGAAATGACCGGGGTCGCCGTGTCGACACTCCGGTACAAGACTCGACCCTGTGTGGCGCTTCCTGGCGTGTCTGCATAGCCCGATATCCAGTGGGCGGTACCCCCTGGCAACATGGTCGGCCGGCTGGCGAACGTGATGAACTGGCCATCAAGATCGGGGGCGGGATCTTCTTCAGCGACCAGCTTGCCATCTTGCGTCCAGACTGAGTCCAGATCGCCCGGGCTGAGGATGATACTCATGGCGTATGCAACCCCGTTGCCGACGCCCATGTAACGCTCGATGTTGGTAACATCGCTCAGGATGTCGGTGCTGAGCCATTCCAAGCCTGCCCCGTGCCATACGAACTCGTTGTCATTAGCCCCATCGTCCAGGTCGCCGGTGAATCCGACGGCGCCATCGCCATCGGTTACAGGGTAATTCAGATTGTCTGCTAACAAACCCCCTCCACCGGGCAGGATATCGTTGCGCTGGAGAACCACCTCGACCGGAACCATCGCGTTCTCGTTGAGAGTTTGGCGATAGGAAACAACAACAGAATCGCCGCTGGCGATCGCGCCGATATCAACCTTCAGAACGGTCTGTCCGTCGGTATTACCGGAGACGACATCGCCCTGGCTCGTCGCCACGGAGTCGTTTTTCAGTGATCTTGCTCGACCGAACAAGTTCCTGGCGAAGGTGATCGAACCGGATGCGCTGTCTTGATCGTTGCGGATGGTTACTCGTTGTTCTACCATGTCGCCGGGATCAGCCTTGCCGTTGCCATCCAGGTCCATAACCAAGAACTCTGATTGGACCATGCCCAGGCCTGAGTCTACTTCCAGTGATCCCAGAACCAACTCGGGTGATACGTTCTGAAGCTCGAGAGAGATGGCGCCGACGTTAGTGAAATCGGCGCCCATGCCTGACTCTACCGCAAAATCCGCCAGGGGAAGCGAAACCCTCCCGGCCGTTGCCAGGGAAAATGTTTGGCTGGATGCGTTCTGCTCATCCGAGTGAACGGTTAAAGTCCCCATACCGGCCGGGGCTCCTTCCAGGATCTCAATGACAAATCGGTCACGTAAGTGACCGTCTGTTATGTCAAGTCCGCTCAGACCCGAATACTCGAACTCTTCGGAACTGCCATCGTCGCCGTCCCATTGAATTCGCACCGAGCCGTCTCGGTTTACACGGTCTCGTTGCCCTCCAAGAAGATCGCTATTAAAGAGACCACCGTTTCGATCATATTCATCGGCGGGCTCCAGGGGTGACGAATCTATGATCAGCTTGTTATCAATCGTCCAAGAACGAAGTGGCAGAGCGTCTTCACCAGCCGCATAGGAGGCCGCGACTATAGCTAGGATCACCGTCCCGAGGGCGAAAACCGACGATAGAAGTACGGTGATTCCCCTCGAAAACAGGTGACGGACCGCTAATGAAACATCTTGATACATGACAACCTCCATATGATCAGCGGATTCCATGGGGCGGTGAAAGCAGACGTCCTTTAGATCACTTTAGTGATACATCCAATCACTGGTTCCCTGACCTCATTCTACAAGAGCAGTTATCAGTTCGCAATGAGCGCACTAACCGGCCGGCTGCGTTGATGATCGAGACTCTGTGACCAACGTGCCAGTCGTCCAGATGTCACACACTGGTCGGATGATTTGGCCTTTGGACCGCGACTTACTTTCGCAGTAATTCAAGCAAGGAACAGTTATATTCTGGTCAGCCTCCGATATGGGTATCAGACCTGCCGTTTCTGCTATGGGGATCGCTGGATGTGGGACTGGGGCCTTACAATTCGATCGCAGCAGCTTTGCTGATCGACGTTGGCTTGCTAATCGCTGGAACTGTCATCTATCTGTCAAGCACCAAGGCCAAAGATCGTACGGGAACTATTGGATTCTGGCTCCTGGTAGCCTTTTTGATCACGCTGGCTTTGCCGGCCGTTGTGCCGGAACTATCAGCATTCACGGCGATCACCCTCGTATTGTTACTACTCCTCGGCAAATGGGTAGACAGGCATCGGTCCGTGACGGCTGCGAGCATGCCGCGGTTCTCGTAATCGATCTGGCTGGACCAAGCCCCATTCGTGGCATAACTTCTGAATAGAAGTTGGTTGGCCTGGTCCTGGTCAATCTGGCGTCGAGCTACTTGCTCGATTTTATTGCTCATACCTCCCCAATCCCCCATAATCTTTGTCGACCTTTGCCAAGCTCAAAACAACTCGAACAGTTCAATAGATACTCGGAACTTCTGGTCTCGACGGAAGACCTCATATTTCCGCGTATCACCGGAGGATGTACATCCAAACTGCACCACCAGACAAGAAACTGTCAGGATGCGTCTTGTCACTGTTAGTTGGCGGAAATAAGGCTCAATGATCAGGAGCGTATATGAACACGGTGGAAGAGCTTGAATTCTCGGAATTTCCAATATTAGAGACGAAACGGCTGATACTCAGAGAACCTGTCGTAACAGACGCAGCCGATTTTTTCGTATTTCAAAGCGATCCGTATGTTCAAAGATACAACATGAAACCGCTGAAAAATGTTTCCCGGGCCGAGGAGATGATTGAGCGAAGCCGAGCCATCTATTCGAGGCATGACGGAATTCTCTGGGCAGTTACCCTTAAGGGACAAGATACGGTCATCGGTTCGGTTGGATTTAGTGCCTGGAGTTATCACAATAGGGCGATGCTTGGATATGACTTGGCCCTTGCATACTGGGGACGAGGGATTGGTAGTGAAGCTGTTCGAGCGATCATCCGATTTGGATTTGAGCGAATGGGTCTGAATCGGATTGAAGCAGAGACCATCGAAGATAACCATGAATCGCGGCGTATGCTGGAGAAGTTAGAATTTACATGTGAAGGAATCCGACGAGGTTATTCATTGGAAGATGATGGCGAATACCACGGTAGCGCGATGTACGGTCTGCTTCGGAGCGAATACAACCCAACGGGAATGGACGGGTAAATCGAGCCTCAGCATATGAATAGAGACGCGATGGTGGATACGGTAATTACCAATCCGGATCAGGTAACCGTCGAATGGTTGACGGGCGTTCTATCTACCGGCGGCGCACTGACCGAAGGAGCTGTGGCTAAATTCGACCTGGATACAGGTCGAGGCAATTGGTCGACAAGCGCGAGTCTCAAATTGCACTATACGGATGGATCGGTGGGCACCTTGCCCAAACGACTGTTTTTGAAGATGGTCGATGCAGACGCTTCTTCGAGCGACGAGTTCTTCAGCCCTTCGGAAGTGACCTATTACACGCGCGATTACATAGGAGTCGAAGTTGCTCCTCTCTTCGGCTGCTACAGCGCAGTTTTCTCGGAGATTCAGCTTTGCTACCATCTTCTTCTAAATGACCTGTCCGAAACGCATATCGAGGCCTCGGAGAAAGCGCCGACCCTTGAATATGGATTAGCCCTCGCAGAGGGTCTGGCGGTGATGCAAGCAAGGTGGTGGGGCGCGCAGCGTCTAGCAGAAGTAGACGCATCCAAACATAGTGCCGCGCATATTCGGCGTTTTGTCGACATTGCTGAGCCCGGAGCCGGGCACATCCTCGAGCGATTCTCGGCTGAACTAAAACCGCACTGGCCCGACATGATGCGGGCGCTATTCGCGAATCACCCGAGGGCGATAATCGAACGAACACAAGACGACAACGGATTCACACTCATTCACGGTGATACCGGTCAAACCAATATTTTGGTTCCTCGCGATGGAGATCGGCCGATCTATATCATCGATAGGCAGCCTTTCGACTGGAGCCTGACGATTTGGTTAGGCGTTTATGGTCTCGCCCGTGCCATCGTGCTTGACTGGGAAGTCGACGCACGTAGACGCCTAGAGATCCCAATTCTCAAGCATTATCATGAATGGCTCCTCAAGAGCGACGTCACTGGCTACACCTGGGAACGCCTTTATGATGACTACAGATTGCCGGTGGCGATGGGCGTCTATATCGCCACGGAATATTGTCGAAGTGGCGTGCATGAACGGATGCGTTGGTTGTGGATGGCAATGCTCCAAAGATCACTCACCGCCTGCGATGATCTAGATTGTAGCGAACTCTGATAGGAGATTTGGTCTGCTGTGCAATGGTTTGGGAGAGGCTTTCTAGCAAAGTATAGTGTAATTTCTGGACTCTCAGCGAGGGAATTCTTCTTGGTATCACCTTCCAGTTGTCCGCGAACCCCTAGCTAAGGAAAACAAGAAATAAGGCGGTCCCAACATGAAGTGACATGTGATTCGCCAGGACGCGAATCACAACTGGCTTATATTGACAAAATACGAAGGTCCAGCCGTTTATCTGGCCAACGGTAACGCCTTCTGCTTCGGGCCCATGTCGTCACTGCGCTCATTGAATGTAGCCGCGTCTCCCTCGGAGTTGAACGTATCGGGCGAAACCTGGGCCGTGATTAGCTCGAAATCCCGGCCGCTGTCAAAGACCAATTCGCCATCAGTCGACCAGATACTGAAGGAACGGCCGCAGAATGAAGAGCACACCACCGCACTTCGAACCGCCGAGTGCGACACCAGCACCGGGTAGGACTGTGGTAAAGACAGCTCAGGCAGACGCGCCGCCAATTAGGGTCGGGATGTATATTCACTACAAACGACCCCGTCGCCTCCCATAGAGGCCATCGAGCAGATTGACCTGCGTACCGATCTGGTCACATAAAATCTGGTCACATAAAACCTAGATGTTATTTGCGTGTTTCCATCAAAACCAAATCGCTGGACCAGCGCCGCACTGCCGCTTGCGGCAAGGGATGTATTGATAGAAGCTGGAAACCCGCCTTCTTCAGCCGCTTCTGTACTTCAGTCTCGGTCGGCAGCGTGAAGTCCGGGTTCTCTAACGAAGCCAGAAATGCCCAATACAACCACGACGAGGGTGCAACCCCTTCATTTGGTGCAAATTGATCGATAATTACCAACCGTCCTCCACGATTCAGAGCCGCCCGAATTTTGAGGAAGAGTGTTTCGCTTAGAGGACCGACATCGCATGACAGGACCATATCAAATCCTGATGGTAATTCTTCACGAAGAAAATCGGCCGGATGATAGGTGATCCGGTCCTCCAACGAGTTTTCGGCAGCGATCGCACGCCCAACTTCACAGACGCTGGCAATATCCACGACTGTGACGCTAAGATGGGGGTTGCGACGCAGCAGAGCTAGCGATATGACTCCGGAGCCACCTCCCAAGTCCATCAATCGGTTTACCCCGCGCAAATCCAGGGATTCAGCCACCCGTTCTGCGAGAGGTAGGTGAATTTCGAAAAGCATGCGAGTGAAACGACTTGCCTTCTCGGGGCTCTGCGAAATCTGCGCGAAATAGTCTGGCGACGTTAGTCCTTGGGCAGCCCAAGCTGAGCCAATCTCGCGAATGTGTAATGCCAGATCGTTAACAGCCAGGAATCGGTCACGCGTCTCTTCTGCCAGAAACGCCCAACTCTCGCGGCTGAAGGCCTTCAGGATGGCATTTTGCGCCACTGAAGATGGTACATAACCTTCGGAACTCTGTTCGACCAGACCGATATTGCTCAATAGTTGTAACCAGTATTGACAGCGGTTTACTGGGATGCCCAGGGTTTGGGCTATTCCTGTCGTATCCATTGGCTGCTCCGCCAGCAGCCAAAACAGCCCTAATTCCAGTGCTGTGTTCAGAGCGGCCGAAGTGACAGTTGATTCCATAAGGTCAAAAACATCATCTGTCGAGATTATCTTCATCGTTCACCTTCCCCTAACTCCCTTGTCGCAACCGCCGTTCCAAAACATCCATGTACGCCTAAATACAAGTGAAGATGTAGCAGATTCGTCATGAGGCCCAACACATAATTAACGGCATCATGTGCGACCCAAATTTGCCGCTATTGACATTGTACAGTATTTGCTATCGGTCTATTGATGTAGAAGGGTTCCTCCTAAGCTGTTCTGTTACAAGGTTAGTGTACCTAGATAGGACGCAATATCCTGGTCGTTTTCGCGCAGGAAAAGAG
>JBARZW010000356.1:0-41460 GCA_049650305.1 Promineifilaceae bacterium (SeqCode) | reverse complement strand
AGGATGAGCAGCAGAATAGCCGCCACAGGAGCCAACCATCGCCCCCTATTCGTTTCGCCAGAACGGTAGGACACGTATCCTGTTCTTGGATAGGTCACCCTTTCCTTCACCGCCTCCAGGGCTCTCTTGGTAGAGAGCGCGCCGCCGAAGGCAAGCGCTAACAAACCAACGATCAGCGTGACTCCCATGATGGTATTGTCCTGGATGGCTACAAAGGCAATCAATCCGAGACCTACGACGATAAACAAGATACCTACCCCGATCTCTATCAGCCCGTCTTCGTAGAGGTATTTGTGAACTCGTCTTACAGCATCGTCAACTTGGTCAGTCATTGAATTAACTCTTCAACATCCTCTATATTCATGAGGTTTGTAATACAAACCAGTTTGCGGTAATAATAGCATTATTGATTCCGTTTGTCAAGGTTACGAATAAAAAGCCAAATCACTGTATAATTTAAATTCTGCTTCGACCGCACAGAGTTCCGTTCGCATATTATTGGCAAAGGTTTGTTCTCTATGTTGTTACGTTACTTTTACGATCAAAAACTGGCTCAGGCTTCTTACTTCGTCGGCTGCCAGGAGACTAATGAGGCTATCGTCATCGATCCTGCTCGATTCGTAGATCAGTACCTTGAGCTGGCTGAAACAGAGGGCATGCGTATCGTTGGCGCCACTGAAACCCACATCCATGCTGACTTCGTATCTGGCGTTCGGGAGATCGCCGATCGTACTGGGGCGACCCTATATCTGTCAGACAACGGGGATGAATTCTGGAAGTATGCTTTTGCCGGCGAATATCTATATGAGCCGCTCAAAGAGGGTAGCACTTTCGCTGTGGGCAATATCAAGTTTGAAGTTCTGCACACGCCAGGGCACACACCAGAGCATATCTCACTGCTAATGACAGATACGGTCGCTGCTGATCTGCCGATGGGTGTTTTCACCGGTGATTTTATATTCGCTGGTGATGTTGGCCGTCCTGACCTCCTAGAGAAAGCTGCCGGGTTCGCTGATTCAGCCGAGAAAGGCGCGCGCCAGATGTTCCACTCACTACGACGATTTAAGAACTTTCCCGATTATCTCCAGATATGGCCCGGTCACGGAGCCGGGAGTGCTTGTGGTAGGGACTTGGGTGCTATTCCATCCAGTACGATGGGTTACGAGAAGTTGTTCAACTGGGCGTTTGGTCAAGATGACGAGGATTCGTTTGTGGTAGAGCTGCTAACCGGGCAGCCAGAGCCACCACGCTACTTTGCCGTCATGAAACGGGTGAATAGAGAAGGTCCGTCTCTATTACACGGGACGAAGCTACCCGAACGATTGCATTTCAACCGCCTTGAAAACCTGCTTGAAAAAGGTGTTCCGTTCATCGACACACGGCCGGCCGGCGTATTTGCGGCCAGTCATATATCAGGAACCATCAACATTCCTCATGACTCCTCGTTCATCATCTGGGCCGGTTGGCTGATTGACTACGAACGCCCCTATTACTTAATCGTCGACCCACACACTATAAACGATGTGATACGCGACCTGGGGGCCATTGGCCTGGATAATTGTGGGGGTTATTTCGAAACGTCGGCTATAAAGGCCTGGGCGGCGGCTGGGCAAAAGTTACAGTGCTACAATATCGCCTTCCCACAGCAGGTTGTGGCAGAGGTGGAAAGAGGCACTGTAACAGTGGTGGACGTACGCAGCCGGGCTGAGTGGGACGAGGGACACATACGCGGGGCTAAGCATATTATGCTGGGCTATCTTGCAGAGCGGTTTGAAGAAATACCGATGGACAGACCGGTAGTGGTGCAGTGCCGGATCGGCCGCCGTTCGGCCATCGGCGCCAGTCTTCTCCAGTCAAAGGGCTTTGAAACGGTGACGAACCTAATGGGCGGCATCAGAGACTGGGAAATGGCGCGGTTGGCGATAACCAGGGATTAGGTGTAGGAATGGCCGATGGCCCTTAATCTGAGCGACAGAGACCAATTGATGTTGGACGGAGACTTCGGAGTGGCCGTCCAAATGGCCATGCGGATACTGGTCACGATGGCCGGCGTTTACGATGCGCAACAGTTGTTGGATATTGAATCGGCCCACATTGATGGCTGCCTGTATCATGGGGACTCAGGCATCGATTTCGCCGAAAAACTAATAGACGGCGGTGCGCGGGTCGTTGTACCCACCACGCTCAATGTTGGGGCCATCGATCTTTTGCATCCTCAGGATTTTCAAGGATCGGCAGCGCAGGCAGCAAAGGCGCAAAGACTTATGGATCTCTACAAAGAGATGGGATGCCAGCCGGTCTGGACCTGCGCTCCTTACCAATCTACTCAGCGACCTGCCTTTGGCACTCAGATCGCCTGGGCGGAAAGCAACGCCATCGTATTCGCTAATTCTGTTCTTGGCGCGCGAACTAATCGTTACGGCGACTTTATCGATATATGCGCTGCCATTTCCGGTCGTGTACCGGCTGTCGGACTTCATCTGACCGAGAATCGCTGTGGCCAGATCTTATTTAGCCTGGATGGCATCCCGGACAGGCTCTTAAATGATGACGTGCTTTATCCTGTTCTTGGCTACATCGTCGGCGCGCTATCTGGAAACAGGATCCCAGTCATCGATGGTTTACCCAAAACAGCGAGCGAGGATCAATTGAAGGCTCTAGGGGCTGCCTCTGCTACCTCGGGAGCCGTTGCCATGTTTCACGCGGTGGGAATTACACCTGAGGCGACGACATTGGTCGAAGCATTTTGTGGGCGAGAGCCAGACACGAATGTTACTATCAATCTTGATTTGCTCAGAGATACGTTGGGTGAATTATCCACTGCGCCTGATGGTGCGATAGATGTCGTGGCCCTAGGTAGCCCTCATTATTCGCTGGCCGAGTTCGCTGTCTTACTGGAACAGCTAGCTAGTGCAACTCTTAATCCAAGTGTTCAGTTCATCGTCTGCACCAACCGGCTGGCTTTGACCGAGCTGAAAAACCGCGGGTGGCTGGCGGAATTAGAATCGGCCGGCGTCCAGATCGTTGTTGACACATGCGTGGTCGTCGCCCCCATCGCCCGGGTTCGAGAGGGAGTGCTCATGACCAACTCAGGTAAGTTCGCTCATTACGCGCCGGGTAATATTGGGCTTCAAGTTGTTTTCGGCAGCTTGGAGGAGTGCATTCGTTCCGCTGAACTTGGGCGTGTTTGGCGCGACAAGCAGCTATGGAATGACTGATAAAATGAAAATCGATGAAAAGCCTGGCTGGACGGCAAGGGTAATGGTAGACGGCACCGGGCAGGGGCAGGCCATGGTTTTACCTGAGCCATTGAGCCTGTGGGGTGGCCTGGATCCTCAGACGGGGCAGATCATCGACGAACGGCACCCATCGTTAGGCCAAAACGTGACCGGGAAGGTATTGCTCCTGCCGGGCGGCAGGGGATCGAGCAGCGCTAGTAGTATTCTCCTGGAATCGATTCGTGTGGGAACGGCGCCGGCGGCTATCATCACCGCCGAGCCCGACGGTATCCTTGCTCTCGGAGCAATCGTGTCACGCACGTTATATGACAAGGCCCCCCCAGTCGTTGTCTTGGATTCTGTAGATTACGGGTTGGTTAGCCAATTGATCGAGAAACGCCCAGACATCAGGCTACGGGTGGCTGATGGGTTCGTACAGGTTGTCTAGCCTGGGTGGTGATTCTTCAAGGTTTCGTTCGGCTAGGGGTGATCAGACCCCAACTCGAAAGTCATGCCTTCGGCGCCAGGTGTCACGATGAAAGGCAACCGCTGCGAATGCAGCTGTTGTCCGAACATACGATCGAGATCAGTGTCACTATGACCCGGATCATGGTGAAAAGGCACCAAGTGGTTCACTCCGGTCATGGCGGCGAAATCACAAGCATCGGGTATTGAACTGTGGCCCCACCCTACCCGATCTTGGTACTCTTCTCGGGTATATTGAGCATCGTGAATCAGAAGATCGGCGCCTTCTGCCAGGGCGTATCCCGAGGTCCATTCCCCACTCATCGGAAAATCTTCCGCCCCAAGCGCTGGCTCGTGATCCGGCAAATAAGCCACCGATGCGCCAGAGGAAGTGATCCTGAAGCCTAATGTCGGATCATAATGAACCACGGGCGCTGACGAAATCCTAAATTCTCCGATCTCGAACTCGTCCCCGGCGACCGCATGCAAGATTGGATCTGATTGCAGATCCCTCATGAATACCGGGAATAGCGGCGGTGACAGGTAGCGGGAGAGTCCTTCTTTCAGGCTGAAAGTAGTGCTGGCCGGTCCCCAGATGTGGACTTGACAATTTTGATCGCGGAGGGGACCGAAGAATCCCAAACCTAATATGTGATCCAGGTGCAGGTGCGTCAACAAGATATCGACCCGCCGTAGGGAATCGGGAAGCGAGGCAGCCAAACGTAAAATACCAGAGCCAGCATCCAGGATCAGCAAGGTATCCTCTGACCCGCGGATCTCTACGCAGGAAGTGTTCCCACCATAGCGATAAGTCTCGGGACCAGGGGCTGGTATCGACCCTCTGGTTCCCCAGAGTGTGACTTGCATCACTCCTCCATCTCCCAAAAGAGGGCGACGGCACCCAAGAAGCGATCCGACTGACCGATCAGTGGAATACAAGTCGTCCTGATATGGCGCCGGACTTTATCCAGGCCGACCAGCCATAGCCTCCTGTGAACCGGACGGCATTCGGTAAGGGCTATTGTGAGGGGTAGTTCTTCCCTTTTGATCAGAACATTGTTGTCATCGGTCATCTTGAATATCACCGACCACTCGTCAGACCCCATCCGACCGGTCTCGGCGAAACGGCGACCGAGAATGTGTTCAGCCGCCTCGTTGTAATAAAGCAGGTTGCCCTGGGTATCGACCAGGAATATGGGCGTAGTCAAATGACTGGCCCAGTGTCGAGTCAGGATGATTTCTATCTCTTGCTGCGACACGTCAACACAACCTCCTTAGCAGGAGCATCGGGCATGCCCAAACGGAGTTTGAGCCGGGAATAGGAATTACTAAATATTATCATCACCCAACGTCCTGTCCTTTGTAAAAACTCGAAACCGGTGATATTCGATAAGATTGCGGGGGTGGCGCTGCTGTGGGTATCCCGTTCCAGACCTATTCTCGCATGGTTTCGGGTTGCTATACGCGATTCCTATCGAACTACACACAAATCGAACTAACCGTCACGAATCCTGTATATGATATATCCAGCTTCTAGGCAATAGATATTGCGAAGAGTTGTGCCTGGTTTCAATGATATTGTTAGCGAAAAGTCCGGCGTGCGCAAGTCCGAATTATTACCAGGTACCGTTGGTTATACATCCTCTTCGCTACCTGACAAGGGTTCGCCTCGAGCCCACGTAGCATTCCACAGAAGCCACAGAGCGCCCGGGATTAGCGCCAAGACGGCCATCAGCCACATGATACCCGAAATGCCAAGCGCTGTGTTGTCAAATAACCATCCGCCACCCGCTGCACTGATGGCGCTAGCCAGGGTGAACATGGCAAACTCGGTGGAGAAAACCCGTCCGCGCACCTGATCGGGAAGCTTCTGCAACAATAGCTGGGTCGAAAACACCCAGCCTATACCGCCGCCAACCCCGCGTAGGACGGTGCCCAAGAGAACTAACCCGAAACCAAGAAGGGGGGCAATGAGAACCAAGCCTATGGTGGTGATTGCGTAGCTGGCGGCAATGGCCAGGCGCAGAGGTCCTTCTCTATCACCTGTAAAGCGCCGGGCAACGATGGGACCGAGACCAGTCCCTATGCCCATGAAGGCATACATTAAGCCCAGGCTGATTCCCCCACCTTCGCCGATGACGAAAATCTGCTTGGCTAAGGCAACTTGGACCACTTGAAAGGCGCCAGCCGCGACCAGGCCAAAGGCGGCTTTGTTTAAGGCGATGGCTAAGAAGTCCTTATGACTCCAGAGGTAGTTTAACCCATCCAGGTATTGTTTCCCGGCCGCTCGAACACTTTTATCGGCCGCCGCCAGCGCTGGCTCGTGCTGGTAGGCTATTCGAGAGATGAGGATGGCCGAGGCCAGGAAGGTCATGGCATCGATGATGAAAGCTGGTCGGACGCCCCAGGCACCGGAGACGATCCCGCCTAAAGCAGCGCCAAATGCCAGCATCACCGACCAGGTCGCTGAGCTGAGGGCGTTTGCGGCCCCAAGCTCACGCCGCGAGACGATGTCTGGAAGGATAGCGTTGCGGGCCGGAAAGAAGAAGCCACTCATGGCCAACTGGATGAGGGTCAAGACGTATAGTAACCAGACCTGCCCCGGCTCCTGGACGAGCAGGAAACCCAGAACGGTAATCGCCCGGCCGATGTCAGTCAGGATGAGCAGGCGTTTGCGATTGTACCGGTCGGCTGCTACGCCAGCGAAGGGGCTAACCATTAGTTGGGCTAGCATGCGCACAACGAAAAGACCGCCGACGGCGATGCCGGAATTCGTGAGTTCGGCGACCAGCGTGGCTGAGGCGATAAGATTAAACCAATCACCCAGCAGGCTGACGATCTGGCCAGACCACAGGTAGCGGAAGTTAACGTTTCCGCGGAGGAGAGTGGCGTAACTGGCCGATGTTCGTTCGCTCATCTTTGTTGCGTCACCACGTCACTCCTGTAACGCTGTCACCACGTCACTCCTGTGACACCGTCACCACGTCACTCCTGTGACACCGTCACCACATCACTCCTGTGACGCCGTCACCTTGTCATACCTGGTTGTGTCACCAAGCTCCAGTACAAAATCGGGCCCGAAGGCCTGGAAAGGTGTAAATGCGCCGGCCAACCCACCACTCAGCACCCTCTCTATGGTGCGAACGCCAGCAATCGCCGTCAGTTGATAAGGTTCAAGAGTCTCAAGCCAGGCCTGGTTTGCATTCCCTTCGGCATCGACCACCCTGGCCCAGAGATAAGACCTACCATACTGTCGCGTCATCTGATCAGGACCTTGGACGATCGATTCTACTAACCTTTGGGCCAGACGTCGGAAAGATTTCGCTGCCATAAGCCTTTGAGCGACGGCAGCGATGTAGCCCAAGTAACGCTCCTGACTTGAAGAGATGGCCATATAGGTAGTGATGTTGGGGATTCCTGTAGTTCTGAATCCTGTGGCCAGATCGCCCCAAGGAATGGGTAGCGCCGAACGCGCCCGGCCATCAGAGAACTTGATCTTCTTAACGCCCCGGCCGATAGGGAAAGGTTCATAGCGCGAATCACGTCGCCTCATCCCGCCCTTGGGCAAGCCTTCAAGAGCCGTCTTCGCCGTGCCTGGGCTGAATCTGCCAAGGGTGGTGAAGGCAAGTTCCAAAGATATCGCGCCTTGGTGTTTTTGGGCCAAATAGCCAGCGAGGCTGTCACTAGGAACCACGTCAAAGCCCACGCCACTAATAAGAGCAACGCCCCGCTCTCTGGCCTGCTGGTCAAGGGAAAAAACCTCCTCAAAAACCGGGATCTCGCCCGTGATATCCAGGTAATGGGTGCGTCCTGCGAGGCAAGCACGAACCATTGGCGCGCTTGTATGGACAAAAGGACCGGCCGCGTGGAACAGTAAATCGAATTGGGTTACCGCTGATGTCAGCGCCTCCTCGTTTTCAAGGGACAGGACCTGGTATTCAAGGCCATACTGCACGGCTAGCCGTTGAAGCTTTCCGGCATCGCGGCCGGCCAGAACTGGCCTGTGTCCCCTCTTCACCGCCTCTTCCGTGACGAGCGTACCCGTATAGCCATAGGCGCCGTATAGTAACCAGCGTGAACTCGAGTTCATCTAGGTAACTACCATGAGCGAAAGATGGTGAGAAATGGGCAAAAACTGAAAAGGGAAGATCTTTGGACCAGGGATGTGTAACGGACAAATGAAAACTGACATTTCCCACTATTCTAGGTCGGAAACGCCAAACCGGCGACCGGTGAAAGCACTCGATTAATCTGGTCGCCGGTTGTCTTCTACCGCAAGTTACCCGGTATTAAACCTCGGCTGGATCAAGCAGTGAAATCAAGCCGACAAAGCCCATATTGGCGAATAGTAGCGGGGCCAGGAAAGGCGCGCCTCGTAAGAACCTCTCAATCACGATTTCACTCTGGGCGGTTAGATCAAAGTCGATGTGCAACCAGAACCCTACCACCCCCACGAGGATGAGCAGAATCATGGAGACGAAATAGACGAGGATATCCCCTTTATTGGGGTGGGCAATTGCTCCCAGTCCGGCAGCCACCACGGCTCCGAAAACACCAGCGGCAATCGGCAACCATAGCCAAGGATTCTCATACTCGGAACGTCCATGATCCAAAACGCTACTTATCAATGTAGCCAGTGTCCCAAGGCTAACCATGAAAAGAAATGCACGTGTTTTACTAAGGGGTAGCCCGATTCTTCGTTCACTCCCTAGGTGAAGCGTGCCACTGTCCGGTGGATCTTCAATCCATGCCGCGCTCACGCCCCATAATCCTACCAGCGAAAAGATCAATGGTCCGACAATCGGAGGGGCCCACACCAGCAAAGAAATCGAGATTCGGTCGGCAAGAGGTGCGTTTGGGAGGGTAGCTCGTACGACGTGGAAATAGGCGCCCAAAAGCCCGACGATTATACTGGCAAACATTACTACCGTGGCAATAATTTCAGCCGCTCTCCGCCATCGAAACGCAATGAGACCAGCGAGCAACATAGAGATCCCCGCGACAACACCGAAAATGATTGGAATCCATTCCCGCGTCCGGATGGTTCCGTTTAGGTTATGGGCCAGGAAGATGTCGAAGGACAGGAACAGTAGGTTGACCGCCGCCATCAGCAGCATCAGCTGGTCGCGGGTAAGCGGCAGGCGTCGATCCTTGAGAGAAGGAAATAGAACAGCCAGATAGTACACGGCTATTCTCCTACAGCTTCGTATAATTTCTCGGCGGCCATATCCCGAAGCTCGGCCAGTTCACGGAGAACTTCATAGGCGCCATGCCATTGTGAATAATCTGGACCCTGCATCCAGGCGCCGAATTTCGTCGTTCGACCCCAATGGTGCCACAGGTCGAAATCGACGAAATCGATGGGTTCATCAAAGGCTTCAGCCGTCAGCAACCCCTGCTCTTCCAGGGGTTTCATGATCTCGTCGCTTTCCCTAACCCAATCATTAACGGCCTCGACAGCTGCGTCAGCATCCTCATAGAAGGCCTCGATCCAGTTATTGTTATGACATTCCTGGCATACGGCCTGCATCTCTACCCGGTTTTCCTGCCAGCTCGGCCTGCGTCCGCTGATGGGTGCAAACAAGAACCAGGTCAATCGCTCTCCCACATCGTGAGTAGTACCACTGGCGCCAAAGCCGCTTATATGACAAGTAGCACAGGTTGGAGCTGGAAAGTCTTCCGTGGTAAGGGTTCCCGCTTCAGCGTCCCAATTCCACTCGTGACCGCCGGTCATGTAGGCGATCCCGTGGGGCGATTCTTGATATATCTCCCACTGGGGATGATCCGGCCCAATATGACATTGATTGCAGGTTTCTGGTTTGCGTGCTTGTTCCAGACTGAACTCGTGGCGCAAGTGACATTTCTGACATTGCCCAGTCGAGCCATCCTCGTGAGGTTTACCCACGTTGTGGCACACCTCGCAAGCAAATCGGGTTATGGCTTCCCCTTCCTTTTCGTACAGAGCATTTCGTTGTATATCAGGGGCTGTGATCTCGGCTATTCCTTGATACTGGGCTAACTGTTCTGAATTCAGGGATTCGGTGCCGGCGTAAGCGACATAGGCTGGAAGCGCATGTCGGCTCTGGTCAAACTGGGCCACTTCAGAGGTGTGACACTTTTCGCACATCGCCGTAGATGGCGAGGCGAGAACGAATGTGTCTTCATGCTCGGTAGCGCCTGGATATTCCTCGTCTACTTCATGACAATCCTGACAAGCAACTTCAGCTGCCGCCATGGTGCTATGCCCATATTGATCTACGATCCCTGGCGTGGTTCGGCGGTGGCAGACGACACAATCGTCTCTGCTGTCGGCTAAGACATTTACCTTCTCCGGTTCTGTTTCCAACGCCGACGAACGTACGACGGTAAGCACAACTAAAGCCAGCCCAATAACCACAGCAACAGCCACCAGTCCGATTATTAGCAACCGAGCAGACTTCCCATCGTTCTGGGTATCGTTTTCATTCATAACCATCTCCTAATGTACTGGACCGTGGACATTAGCATTGGACTGGACTGCCACCGATCTCCACCTAATGCTAAACCGATAATTTACGACCCTGGCCGCCTTGTCATATGTCGAGGCCGCGTTAATCTTCATTTGTCACATTCTAGGTACTTATTGACTCGATCAGCTAACGATCGACCGGTTAATACGTGCACGGAGGCACTTCTGCTTAGCTAACTCGCAGTATTCCGGATATGTCAGTGACAATGAGCGATTAATCTGGCGCGATAAGCTTGATTGTGATATTTATCACAAGGCGTCTCTTGTGGCAAACATCACCGGCTTCAAGAATAATCGGCGACCTTTTTGTTATCACTCTTGGAAGTGTTTACACACGGCATCTAGGATAAAGTTCTTCGGGAAAGTTACCATGTCAAACCTACTTAATACGGATGGTCTCGATCAACCTCAGATAAAGAAAAAAAGAAACTTCTTCCCTGTTTTGATCCTGGGCGGCTTTTTAATTGGTCTAGCGTTAGGATGGCTGGCCATTCAGTTGTCATCGGATTCTGGCTTTTTCGACGGCGAGGAGTATTACGGAAACGTTATTGAGTATCCGGATCTGGCGGCTGAGTTTACTTTGACTTCCCATACCGGTGAGCCAGTTAGCCTCAGCGATTTCGACGAAAAGGTTGTTCTTCTCTACTTCGGATATACCTATTGCCCGGATGTATGTCCGGCATCGATGGCCCAGTTGGCCAAGGCAACAAACGAGCTAACAGCCGAAGAGAAGGAACAGGTACAGGTCGCGATGATCACGGTCGATCCCCATAGGGACAGCAAAGAAATAATGGCTGATTACATGGGGCATTTCGATCCAACTTTCCTTGGACTTACGGGAACTGAAGGGGAGATTGCTACGGTAGCCGATGCCTATGGTGTTTACTACGAGAAACAAGCCGGAAGTCCAGAGATAGATTACCTGGTTAATCACACGGCTTCGGTGTTTGTGATCGATAAAGACGGCTATCTGCGCATGCTGTATCCATTTAGCACTCCTGGGGAGAACATAGCCTCTGACTTGCGACAGTTGGTCAGAGAATAACAGCTCTGCAGGACAGACCTCTTCTCACTGACTGATCTATGCCATGTTTTGTTTGATGGGTGCATTTATGAGAAAGCCGCTTTTGCTGATACTTTTGTTTTCGATTGCCATGGGCCTCATATCATGTGGGCCGGCGGAGCCAAAGATAATGGTTACTGATATATGGGGCCGGATATCGCCTCGATCGGCAGCCAATGCCGCTTTTTACCTGGACATCCAAAATGAGGGTCGCGAGGCGGATCAACTCATTGGAGCTGAATCCTCCGGCTGTGGTATAACTCAGATCCACGAGACCAGGATAGACGCCCAAGGCGTAGCGAGCATGCAACACAATGAGGAGATCGACATCCCGGCATCCGAGACGGTTTCGCTTGAGATCGGCGGCCTACATGTTATGTGTATTGATAAGCAACGTGACTTTGTCGCCGGTAGTCGCATTCCAATCACTCTCATTTTCGACAAGAGTGGAGAGATACATGTGGAGGCTGAGATAAGAGAGGAATAATATTTCCCAGGGCATTCCGGCTATCTACGAACGATCACACTGCGCCTTGCCACCAGCTAGGAATCACAAAGTGGGCGACCTGTCATGGACAAAGAACCAATAGACGTAAATTCTGAACAGGGTTACTTGATATTTCAATCAAAGCGCGACACCTGGCTGGTTGGGACCCTCTGGCTGGTCATCCTCGTCTCCCTAGCAGGCGCTGTTTACACGTTTACCCTGTCTCTATCTATTGTTTCGCTATTTGTCCAGGAGGTCATGTGGGTAGGTATCATCGCCTTTTGCTTTTCGATCCTCCGCTCAACTTACTACACGATTAAGGCCGACTCTCTAGAAGTCCGCTCGGGGCCGTTTAAGTGGACGATCCAATTCGAAGATATCGAGGAGGTCATTCCATCGCGAAAGGCGTGGTCCAGCGCAGCGCTGTCGATGGATCGACTGTATGTACACCACAAAGGACCAGCCGGCGGAACGTACATCTCACCTGAAAACAAAAGGCATTTCCTCGAGAAGCTTGCAGAAAGGGCGCCGTCTCTCAGAGTGGAGGGAGACAGGGTGGTTCAAGTTTGAGTGGAATAGGCGGAACTCGATAGATGACGACGTGCTGATGTTGGACGACAGCGTCTGTGTAATCGTGCTACCTGACAGTAAGAGTATCATTGATGTATTCGTTCACCGTCGAACGACGATTTCGGACACTGGAAGATCCCTGGTGGGATTACTCGCTGATCTCCCGATTAATAAGAGGTTTTTACATCTCGCCCATGAACAATTCAATATCTAGCAATGCAAAATCCCGCGCTACTGGCGGGACTAAATGGTGGAAAACTGGCGACCAGTTAGGAGACCAGACACCCGATTCGGTGGCAGGAATGCCATGCCCAAAGTGCTATTTGGGCAACCTGGAACTCGATTCTCTGTTCCGCCTGCGATGTTCAAATTGCGGTTTTGTTGCCGTTTGCGGCGCTTTCACCTGATAGGGGAAGCTCGCAGAAGCGTGTCTTCTGCCTGAGATGTTTGTTAGCTCGTCGGTGCGACTCATCTTGTCCTATTACTCAATAAACCCTAGCAAGGCCTGACCTGTAAGGTCTGAGGAGATTTCTTGTGAAATCATCTGTTACACTGGATCGAGGTATGACATTCTCCGGCAAAGCCGGCGATTTCTCCGTGAAGATGGACGCCAGCGCGGCTGTTGGCGGTGATGACAGTGGCTTCCGCCCAATGCAATTGCTCTTGGTCAGCCTGGGAGGTTGCACTGGGATGGACGTCCTCTCCATTCTGCGAAAAAAATGCCAGGATGTTACCGGCTTCGAGGTACAACTTGACGCCCAGCAGGCCGAAGAACATCCCCGTGTGTTCACTCACATAAACATCAGTTACACCATCCGAGGTCGGGGGATCAGATCGGGAGCGGTGGAGCGCGCTATTGAGCTCTCGGAAACTAAGTACTGCCCTGCCCAAGCCATGTTGGCAAAGTTGGCGACCATAGGGCATACCTACGAGATCATTGAAGAGGAATAGAACGGCCGTAGGGGAAGGTCAGGACGTCGTGTGGTTCTGCGGTTGTTGGACTGTGAAGCGGTCCAGAAAATCAGTGACGGTGATAATACCGACCAGTTCGCCATTGTCCACGACAGGTAACGCGCCAAATTTATAGGTGGAGAGTATTTCGGCCGCCCGGTAAGCCGGTGCATCAGAGTTAATTGTGATGGGATCTGGCGTCATGCAGCTGTCGACTGTGGCCTTCTCAACAAGCTCTTCATCCTCCCAGCGACTTCGCATGATCATGGGGGAGTTCATCGCCAAACGTACGTCGCGGTCTGTAACAATGCCGATAATGCGACCGTGCTCGTCCACAACCGGAAGTTGCCTGCAGCCCGCCACCTTCATGACCTCTACGACGGCTCGTAAAAGCGTATCAGGACTTATCGTTTCCGGATTGGCTGACATCAGGTCTCGTACGGTCAACATTTTGATCTAATTTCCTGAAGCCCATTAAGGGCATACTCGGCATCATGCACCTGCAATTAGTATATATGAACTCTATCCCCTTCAGTTTGTGGCGAATATCACCTATTACTCGTGACTTTCTTCCAAAAGATACCTTTAATCTCTTCCGCTGTTTCGGCGTATCAGCTTGGAATGTGACAGATGTCAACTGGCGCATATTACTTAAGACACTCGCCTCATATGAGCATTTGTGTAAACTTGTGCGACTAGAACTAGGATGCTGTTCTTGGACTTTTAGCCTGAGAAGCGGATTCAATGAACTTTTCGATTGGATCACGTCCATTCAGGACAGCGCCTACCGAACATGGCCCGAATGTCGCCTTGGTGATCAGATGCCTTATGGCGGCTGATCGATATAAAACATAGAGGTGTTGACGTGTTCTTTATGAGCCCAACATCGCCGTTGCGTTAGGAGAGATATGACTAAAAAGAGAAGAGCATCCCGTAAAGCGAAGCAACCACAACGAGAAACGAATTGGCTCCTTATCGGGGGTATTGTCGCTGCCGTTTTAGTAGTTGGCGGACTTTTTTACCTCTTATTCTTATCGCTACAAGATCAGGATACACCCCAGCGTGCTCAAGCTCTAACCGAGTTTTGCCAGGAAAATCCGGATAATTGTATAACCAAGGGCTCACGTGATGCCCCTGTGACCGTCGTCGAGGTTTCCGATTATGGTTGTGGACATTGCCGAAATTTTAACCTTACCACCGCCCCCTTACTTGAGGATCTGTACGTGAGATCGGGCCAGGTTCAGTGGGTTGTATTGCCTTATGCGCTCCGAGACAGCACAGCCCCCGCAGCTGAGGCAGCCATGTGCACCGCCGATCAGGGTGTCTTCTTCGAGTTCCATAATCGGATGTTTGAGATCCAGGACGATCCTCAGGCGTTGACGGCTGATGGCTTCAGACAGGCGGCCGAGGAATTGAACCTTGACATGGATGCTTTTAATGCTTGCTTTAATGGCGGGAAATACGCCAGTATCATCCAGGATAACGTGCGGGCTGCCGCCAGGGCAGGCGTTGGGGAAACGCCAACTTTCTTCATTAACAATACGCTCCTTCGAGGAAACCAACCCCTGGCAACCTTCCAGCAGGCCATCAATAATGCGTTGAGCGCTAGTCAATGAGATCCGACCGGTGGCCTGAGGATTGGCCAATTCGCGTGATTCAGTTGCTGACCTTGCCTGGGATGATGGTGGCTTTCTACCTGCTTCTATTTCACAGCGGCGATCTCATTGCCGCCTGCTCTTCCGGCGGCTGGGATGATTGTGGTCAAGTCAGCGGACCTGACGCGCCATACTCCTCCGTCGGCCCTATTCCCGTGGCCTTGATCGGACTGGTTGGTTATGCGGTGATCTTTCTGGTTACTTGGTTGGCTGATTGGTGGCCCTGGATCGATGAAAACCTTCCTGAGTTAATGGTAGCCTTCACCGGCCTAGCCTTCCTTTTCAGCTTGGGTCTGACCGCTCTGGAACTGTTCGTCATTCAGGCTATCTGCCGCTATTGTGTGGTTTCAGCCGTTATCGCCACAATCATGTTTTTGCTGGCATTTGTCTACCTTCGGAGCTTGGGACAAGCAAGGGATTAGACGGCGCTTTATCATCAGGAATCGATAAGAATCCAGGGATAGCATACGTACCTAAGGGGGTAATTCGATGGAGTTTGGCGTTCCAAAAGAAGTTCGTGATTTAGAAATGCGCGTTGGCCTGACGCCTGCCGGAGCTCTGGCGTTGGTCAAAGCTGGACATGCGGTATACATTGAACGGGGTGCCGGGCAAAGGGCCGGTTTCAGCGACGAGAATTACCGACGCGCCGGGGCGCAGATCGTTTACTCGGCCGCAGAAGCTTTCGGTCGGGCCGATGTAGTCACCAAAGTAACCCGGCCGACAGCCGATGAGTACCGGCATTTCCGCTATGGGCAGACGATATTCTCATTCCTTCACCTATCGGTATCCTCGCCCGACCTACTTGGGGTGCTTACTGAGCAAGAAATCACCGCAGTGGCCTATGAGATGATCCAGGATGAGAACGACGTGCTGCCTGTTCTGGTGCCCATGAGCGAGCTTGCCGGTCGCCTGGCTCCCATCGTTGCGGGACAATTATTGATGAATACCAACGGCGGGAGAGGAACCCTTCTCAGTGGTATTCCTGGGGTGCCTCCGGCGGCGATCGTCGTTATCGGCGGTGGCGTGCTGGGTTTTAACGCCGCCCGGGCTTTCTTGGGTTTGGGCGCTCAAGTCACATTATTGGACCGGGACGTGCGAAAGCTTCAG
The DNA here is from genome assembly GCA_049650305.1 of Promineifilaceae bacterium (SeqCode). Classification (GTDB taxonomy): domain Bacteria; phylum Chloroflexota; class Anaerolineae; order Promineifilales; family Promineifilaceae; genus UBA11865. The sequence continues at coordinate 25,436 of JBARZW010000356.1, read as the reverse complement.
CAACTGGACGACGCTTTCAGCGGTCGGGTGACGACGATGATATCCAACGAGTACAACCTGCAGCGAGCGGCCGATTTCGCTGATGTGCTTGTCGGGTGCGTCCTGAATCCGGGCCAGCGGGCGCCGGTTTTGGTCAGCCGGCAGATGGTTCGACGGATGCGACCAGGTTCGGTGATCATCGACTTCTCCATCGACCAAGGAGGGTGCGTCGAAACAAGCCGGCCGACGACGCTGCGCGATCAGACCTACGTGGAGGAGGGGGTCATTCACTCCTGTGTGCCAAACCTCACCGCCACGGTCGCCCGGACAACTAGCTATGCCATCACCAATGCCGCCCTCCCCTATCTATTAGCCTTGGGTGAGTATGGTCTGTTGGGTTCTTACAAGGTTATGCCCGCGCTAATAGCTGGAATAAATCTCTACCAAGGGGAGCTTGTACATGCGGGTGTTGCCGCCGCGCTGGGTCGTGATCTGGACACCGATCTGTTGGCCAGATACAGGGCTGGAAACAACGCTGGACAAGAAACTAAGGGCGACTGATGAATTGGGAATCGATCTTTCGCCGAAAAGTAACCGATGTAGATAATGCCTTGACCGCTATCCAATCAGGAAATCGAGTGTACTTGGCTGGTGGGGCAGGCGTCCCCAAGGAATTGATTCACGGGCTGACACGGCGGGCTAAAGAGATTCGAGACGTTGAGATTACGCACATCCTGACTTTCGCCGATGCCCCGTACGTGGAACCCAAATATCAGGATGCGTTAAGGGTCAATGCCCTGTTTATCGGCTCAAATGTTCGCGAGGCGGTACAAGACGGCAGGGCGGATTTCACTCCAGTCTTCCTGTCCGAAATTCCAGGCTTGTTTCGCAATGGCGCCTTGCCTATTGACGTGGTCCTGATGTCGGTTTCCCCCCCTGATGAACATGGTTTCTGCAGTTTCGGCGTCGAGGTAGGGACGACAAAACCGGCCGCCGAATCGGCCAAAATTATCATTGCCGAGTTGAACAGGCAGATGCCCCGCACGTTAGGCGACAGCTTCATCCATGTCAGCCGCTTACACCACATAGTGGAGGTCGACTACCCGTTGCCTGAAGCCCCGCAAGGGGGAAGCAGCGAACAACACATGCTCGTCGGCCAGCATATAGCTGAGATGATACCCGATGGGGCTACGTTACAGATGGGCATTGGGAGCATTCCCGACGCGGTGCTAAAGAACTTATTTGACCATAAGGACCTGGGCGTTCACACAGAGCTGTTCTCCGATGGGGTGATCGACATGGTCGAGGACGGGGTGATCACCTGTGCCCGGAAGAGTTTTCACCCGGGCAAGATCATCGCCGGTTTTCTGTTCGGTTCGAAGCGTCTGTACGATTTTGTCCACAACAACCCCATCATCGAATTGCATCCAACGGACTACGTTAATGATCCCTTCAACATCGCCCAAAACGATAATATGGTAGCCATAAACTCCGCGATCCAAGTGGACCTGACCGGTCAGGTGTGCGCCGACTCCATCGGCCCGCGTATATTCAGCGGTGTCGGTGGGCAGGTGGACTTTATTCGAGGCGCCGCTCGATCGAAAGGTGGTTTACCAATTATCGCCTTTCTGTCAACCGCCAAGAATTACACCGTCAGCCGCATCGTACCTATGCTGTATGAGGGTGCGGGAGTGGTCACAACCCGCAATGACGTGCATTTCGTGGTAAGTGAGTATGGAGTCGCCTCGCTCTATGGTAAAACCGTTCGCCAGCGGGCGAAAGAGCTGATCAACATCGCCCATCCTAAGTTCCGGGAGGAGCTGACAGTCGCGGGACATAAGTTAGGGTACCTGTAGGAAAGCTATCGTCAAGCGCTCTCGTTGAGTTTTGGGGCCTTGGAGCTGCATGGCGCTTCGTCCATCTTGATGTGAGTTAATCCTCGCTGAAGATGTCCATCCTTCGCCCGGCTACGGAAACAAGGCTTCTTAGGTCCATGGTGGAGGTCGGACCAATGCAGGCTGATGATTTCGATCTGTGACTACACAGGGTTGATTCTTCCTCTATCGTAATATGGGATTCTTCGCTTCGCTCAGGATGACATTGGAGCCGTACGGGGCGACAGTGGCGCGATCGGAGACCTGGGAAAGGCTGGGGGCTTATCGCGGCGAGGCGGTATTACTCCAAGCCCTCATGGCGGCGATGTTGGGCTCGCTGGCGCAAGGCGTCGCCGAATAACATGATAGCGCCGATAAAGGCCCAAATGCTAGCCGCTATAAAAATTCCCTGCCTGGGATCCCCTGGAGAAATGATCAGCAATATCCCCAGAATTATCTCAAAGATACCAAGCAGGAAACTCGTCCAAGACCATTGACGAACGGCGTCTTCGCCTATTCTGAAACCGCCGAAGGCATGGATCAATCCGGTTAGGACGATGGTGCCTCCCAAAATATAGATAACGACGGTCTCGTCTAACACGCCGCGAGCGATATCTCGGGTCAATACAAACAAGCCGCCAACAATGCCGATTATGCCTGCAACTACGGAGCGCCGCCGGGCTCTTTCACCTGTGGCACCCCACCGCAAGCTCGTAATTCCGCTAACCAACCAAAACATGCCCATGAAGTTGGCTAGAATCGGCCGGGTTTTGTCGGGCTGCAGAATGAGCGCCAGACCAAGAAGGGCGGCCAGGACACCGCGAAAAAGCGTTACCCAGAAGGCAACGCGACGGGGTCGAGCTTGCTTTGGGACCGAGGTATCAGAGTTCAAAGATACTCCAATAATAACGACCAGAGGACAAAGGATGACGGACGAACGACGGGGTTGCTCCTTCGCATCCGTATGTTTAGCAATGTTGTCAGAGTGGCCATGAAAGAGAAACACCAAGTCTATTTGATCAGCGTGGATGTCCGGTCACCCAAGGCCAGCGCTGTGTCGAATCATCTTCACGCAGAACAGGCGGTGGGCATATTGCCACTATGTCCAACGACTTGTATAAAGTGGGTTATTCGAGTGCCTTTGTCAATCCGTAATTAGGTAAATTCCGTATAAGCAATGAAACAAGCCGTACCGGTCAAATTCCACCATATCAATGAGCCCAAGATTTTGAGAAGTGTAACCCATTATTTGTCGTTAGAAACACGATCCTTTGTCGTCGAGGAGAAATTGCCAGGCGCGCTGGCGTCTGGCAGGGCCAGTCAGCAAGCCTTCCAATTCTGAATGGCTAGAAAATTAAACTGTGACTGGCCCAGTGTGGTATTTGCTCTGCAGGTAGGCGGACCCGAACCTGCACGGCCACTCACTCTGCTTTATACTTATTAATCAACTATGGAACAATCCTACGCCACCGACGTAACACTAGACAACGTACTCCGCCTAGTCCTGCCACTAAGCACGGAAGTAGTGGGCGGTGAAGCCGTCGGCCGCCAAGTTAGTTGGACCTCAGTTCTCACGGAGTTCTCTAAACTACAAGACCAGGTGCGGGCTGGTGACATCGTCATCTTGCCGGATGGGTTGCAGGCTCAAGTTGACGATAAAACCCTTGCTGAAGGGCTGGAGGTTCTGGCCAACAATTCGGCCGCGGCCCTGCTGGTTTTCAAACCAGTGTCGACCAATGTGATCCAGGCTGCGGCACGTTATGACTTACCCATCCTGGTCGTCTCTGGTGATGTCTCGTTGCGAGATGCGCTTCAGGATATTTCTGGTTTGCTGGTGGACCGACAGAAACAGATCAGCGAGCGCGGCATGCAGCTCTATCGCCGGCTCACGGAGATATCACGCGAAGGACAGGGCTTAACCGCGATGACCGAAATCATGTCAAAGTTGACAGGCAAGATAGTCTCCGTTCAGGACAAGCGGCTGGAATTTAAGGCCTTGACCATTCCGCACGACAGCGATGTTGACGAAATGGAGCTGCGAGCTGTCCTCGGTCGACCGGAGACACTTCCTAAAGCCCTGCGCGATCGCAAGGCGGCGGCTAACATGCGGCAGAGTCAATGGCAGCAACTACTTCCCATGGGTGAAACTCAAATGGCTCGGCTGCTCAGCCCAATCATTTCAGGCGACCGAGCTCGGGGGTTTGTCTCTGTCGTCGGGAGACCAGATGAACTCGATCTATTAGACGCGCTGACTGCCGAGCAAGGAGCGGCGGCCTGCGCCCTGGAAATGGCCAAAGTCAAGGCCATCAGCGAAACAAGGAAGACCTTGAGGGGAAACTTCCTCGAAGGGCTCTTGGCCGGTAAGCTAACCGAGCCGGAGATCCAGCGGCTTGCTGGCCGGCTTGGGCACGACACCAACCGCTTGCATGCCATCATGACTTTTACCTGGGATGGCGAGAACAATCCTTCACTACGTCGTCTGGAAACGCCCATTAGCTGGTTGCTCTCCGGTAACGACTGGCCGGCTCTGACTCACACGTTCGCCGACGATTACCTTTGTGTTTTCCTCGCCCTGCATGAATTAGACGAGGAAATGAGTTCGGCTGTCGAACTGGCACACCGAGTACAGGAACTTCTCCGGTCTGAGTTTCCTGAAGTTCGCCTCCTTTGTGGCCTGAGCGGTCCGGCGAGTACACTGGCAGAGTGGCCGGTGGTTCACCAGCAGGCAGTCCTGGCAATGCAGTTAGCTCAACGGCTGCATATGAATACTGTATCTAAGTTTGATAGCCTGGGTATCAATGAGTTGCTGTCTCAGTTAGAGCAGTCGCCTGCACTACAACGCTTCTGTGATCTAATAATCGGCCCCCTGGTTCAGTACGACAGGGAACATCGTAGCAGCCATGTCGCGACGATCAGAGCCTACTTTGACCATCACGGAAACGTCAGCCAGACGGCCGATGCTCTCTTCATCCACCGCAACACCCTCCTATATCGCCTTGAGCGGATTCAAGAGATGACTGGTCAGAACTTGGATCAGGCTGACGCGCGGTTGGCTCTACAATTGGCGCTCAAGCTTTGGGTATTGCGGCCGGGGGTCGATTCGGACGATATCGCCTGGAGCGATGCATGAATCGGGAAGACAACAGGCCTGTCGCCACCCCAAACGTGTAATAACAGATCCCTAGATCACCGGCTCTAAGACCATGTAGTCCAGCCAATCAGGTGAGCGTCGGTTTAGGCCATTTACAGTATCGATAAATAGCCTCTGTAACTGGCTCGCTACAGGACCAATTCCACCGTTGCCGACCTTACGGTAATCAATCTCTCGCACGGCAAGTACTTCCGCGGCCGTGCCACATACTAACACCTCGTCGGCAATGTATAATTGATCCCGAGAAATGCGCTCCTCGACGACCGTATAGCCGGCGTCCCGGGCCAGGATTATTATCGAATCACGGGTGATGCCCTCCAAGATCGATGCTCGTGGTGCGGTGTAGATCGAATTGTCTCGAACCAGTAGCAGATTCTCCCCGGTGGCCTCCGCCACATATCCTTCAGGGTCCAGCATAATGGCTTCGTCGAAACCGGCTCGCGCCGCCATCGTCTTGGCCAGAATCGAATTGACGTATTGGCCATTGATCTTGGCCTTAGTCATGCTGGCGTTGGGATGCATGCGAGTGATCGAGGAGACCATCATCCGGATTCCGTCAGCCAGAGCTTCTTGTCCCAAATAATTGTTCCATTCCCAGTCAGCGATGCCAACCACCGGACGGTAGTCATCTAGATTCAAGCTCAGGGGTCCTTCAAAGAACAGGGCGGGACGAATATAGCATTCGGTGAAGTTATTGATGCGGATCAGCCTACATATGGCGTCACGCAATTCTTCTACGTCATAGAGGAGTTCGTCTACTCCCAACACACTAGCCGAATTTAGAAATCGCTCCAGATGTTCGTGTAGACGAAAGACGGCCGGTCCGCTGGGCGTGTTATAACAACGAATTCCCTCGAACACCCCCGGTCCGTAATGAAGCGTCGGGTTGAGAAAGTGGACCGTCGCATCTTCAAAAGAAACCATGTTGCCGTCAAGCCACGCATAATCTGCCTTAAGAGGCGTATGGGGCCTGCGGATTGGCTGCGGTGATGGTTGCTCGCCATTACCTTCGCCGTACTGATAGAGGTCTTGTCGTCCGTTCATATCTTCTCCTTCAGGAGTTGCTGGGATGGCCCAAACGAGTAGCCAGGCTGGGATTTTGGGGTTGTTTTGATCAAGAATCTCGGGGGATAAAAATCTTTGAATCTTCATTTGAGTGTATTTCCGACACTCATGAGGTCTCTTTCCTAAATGCGGCTGTAGTACCCGCCTCAGCGGGGGACGACAGTTATTACCTCGAACGCTCCCTTCGCGCTCACGCGAGATTTGCCTCAATGACATCCCTAATTTCGCTGGTCGACAGGAATTTCTGTCCACTGCGGGCCAGATCTGACGTGCAATGACCATCAGTGAACGTCTTAGCGACTGCGTTTTCAATGGAAGTGGCCTCCTCTTCTAAACCGAGTGAGTGGCGCAAAAGCATCGCTAGGGACAAAATTACTCCTACAGGATTGGCGATGCCTCGCCCGGCTATGTCGGGGGCCGAACCGTGAATGGGCTCGTACAGTCCTCGCGGGTAACCGTGACGGTTCAGGCGCTCGCCCTGTGAAGCGGATGGGAGGTTGCCCATCGATCCACTAAGCACCGATGCTTCGTCGGTAAGGATATCTCCAAAGAGGTTTGCCGTAACGATCACATCAAAAGTGGCCGGCCTGGTCATTAAATGCATGGCGGCTGCATCCACCAGCAGATGCTCCAGCGTTACGTCAGGGTAATCTAGAGCGACTTCTGTGACGGTCTGTCGCCAAAGGCGCGAGCACTCGAGCACATTTGCCTTATCTACGGAAGTGACTTTGTGCCGGCGCGCGCGTCCAGATTCAAAAGCGATGATAGCCACACGGCGGATCTCGCTCTGGCTATATACCATAGTATCCACGGCCTGGATCTCACCGTTCACCTGGCGCCGTTCGCGAGGAACTCCGAAATAGATCCCACCGGTTAACTCGCGCACGACCAGAAGGTCGACCCCGTCCAGACGCTCCGGCCGCAGCGGAGAGGCATCTCTTAGGGCTGGGTGTGGTTTCACAGGCCGCAGGTTGGCGAACAGGCCTAGTGCTTTGCGTAGACCCAGCAAACCCTTTTCCGGCCGCTCATCGGAGGCAGGATCATCCCATTTAGGACCACCGACCGCTCCGAGAAGAATTGCGTCCGCCTTCAAACAGGCCTGCAACGTCTCTGCTGGTAGTGCCGTGCCAATCGCATCGATTGCGCAGCCGCCGATCATTTGCGTTTCCACGCGAAATCTATGCTTGAACCGCCTAGCAACGCTCTCTAATACGAACAGTGCTGCGTTCATGACTTCCGGGCCGATGCCATCACCTGGCAAGATAGCTATTTGTGCTTCCATGTTGTTATATTCTTGAAGTCGCCTCTCATTTCATAGGTGTGCCCATTAGAAGGTGCACAGTACTTGGAATGAAGACAAACGAATCATTGATTTAACTAGATATCTTCCACGGGGTAGCGTGATAATTCATAAGCATGCTTACATGCTTAAATATAATCCTCCGATCGATATGTTAGAGTGCATCACCCGTCCGGGTTAACCGTCAATATTCCCGTTCACCAGGAAAAATTCGATGCTGTCGGCCAGGGCTTGCCAGCTTGCTTCAATGATATTACTACTGGCCCCGACCGTGCTCCAGCGGCGCGTCCCTTGCTCGGAGTCAATAAGCACGCGAACCGTAGCACCTGTACCATTCTGACTGTCCAAAATGCGTACCTTGTAATCGGCTAAGCGCACGCTTGATAAGGACGGAAAAACGCCCGACAATGCCTTCCGCAGAGCGGCATCGAGCGCATTGACAGGTCCATTGCCCTCAGCGGCTGTGTGCAGAATCTGATCTCCAACACGCACTTTAACCGTAGCATCGGCACACACGCCTCGTGCCTCACGGTGCTGGACGAGAACTGTGAGATCTAGCAGCTCGAACGGCGGTTCATAGCCGGGTTGCAATCTGTGCAACATCAGATTAACTGAGGCCTCAGCGCTTTCAAAAGCAAAGCCTTGCGCCTCCAGGTTCTTGATCTGCTGCAATACCTTCCGCGCCTGGGCGCTGTCTGTGTCTACTCCGTATTCGACCGCCTTGTTCAAGATATTGCCTCGACCGGACAACTCTGAGATTATCGTCCGCTGCTTGTTGCCAATCAGTTCTGGTTCCACATGTTGGTAACTTGCCTTGTTTTTACGCATGGCTGCCACATGGATGCCTCCCTTATGGGCGAAAGCGCTGGCACCGACGAAAGGATCATGGGTATCTTGGGCAAGGTTGACCACCTCGGCCACAAAACGAGACAGATCTGTCAGATGAACCAGGTTATCGGCTGGAATGCAGCGCTTACCCATCTTGAGCTGCAGATCTGGGATAATCGTGCACAAATTGGCATTGCCTACCCGTTCGCCATAGCCGTTGATCGTGCCCTGGACATGACCGGCGCCGGCCTGGACAGCTGCCAGGGTATTGGCGACCCCGCAGCCGCCGTCGTCGTGGGCGTGTATGCCCAGCGGTGTATCCAACTCTTCCTTGACGTCTTCTATTATGCGGCTGATTTCCCAAGGCAAGCAGCCACCATTCGTATCGCAAACAACGACGACATCTGCCCCATTGGCGGCCGCCACCTGCAGGGTCATCATTGCGTAATTGGGGTTGGCTTTGTAGCCGTCGAAGAAGTGCTCAGCGTCGTAGATTACTTCCTTGCCCTGTGATTTGATAAAGGAAATGCTCTCGGCGATCATAGCCAGATTCTCTTCCAGATCGGTTACCAGTACGTCGCGGACGTGCATATCCCAGCTCTTGCCGACGAGCGTCACGACCGGGGTCTCTGCAGCCAATAGTGCCTGAATGTTGGCGTCTGCCTCGGGAGCGGTGTTCTTCCTGCGCGTGGCTCCGAAGGCGGCGATCTTCGCCTGCTTGAACGTGTTGTTTCGAATGGCCTTGAAGAACTCAGCGTCCTTTGGATTGGACCCAGGCCAACCGCCTTCGATGTATTGGACACCAAACTCATCTAACCGCCTGGCAATCCTGAGCTTGTCGTTGAGCGAGAGGGCAATTCCCTCCCTTTGGGAACCATCCCGTAGCGTGGTGTCGTATATCAAAACTGTGTTACTCATGCTTCGATCCTTACGAATCAGTGCTTAAAAGCCGGTATTGAGGGCGTGTTAAACCGTAATAGCCAACTGAATCTGCTGCTCAGGTATATTCCTCACTCCGCATTTCTCACTTCAAGGTCCCGTTCAAATGCCGCGATCGTCCCCTCATGTTGGAGTAGATATCCCAACTGATCGAGACCTTGAAGAATTCGGCTCTTACTGAACGCGTCGATGGGAAAATTAACCCGGCGGCCGTCTGGCAGGAGTAGCGACTGTTCGGCGAGTTGGATGGTCACACAAATGGCAGGATCTTGTTCGACCATGCGGAACAGCTCATGTACAGTCCCTTTGTCCAAGGTCACTGGAAGCAGTCCATTCTTCAGGGCATTGTTATGAAAGATGTCGGCGAAGGATGTGCTAATGACCGCACGAAAGCCCCGGCCCAGCAATGCCCATGCGGCGTGTTCACGCGACGAGCCACAACCAAAATTGTCTCCAACGAGCAATATCTGCGCCCCTTGGAACTTGGTCTGGTTCAGGGGAAAGTCTGGACGCAGACCGCCATCAGGCCGGTGGCTCCAAATGGCGAACAGACCTTCAGCCAGCCCATCCTTGGTGATCGCTTTCAGATAACTGGCTGGGATGATCTGGTCTGTGTCCACGTCCTGATATGGCAGTGGAAGTAGGCTGGATGTTAGCTGGATAAATGGTTCCATTGTTTATTTCCATGAAAAGTCCGTATGCCGAAATCGACAGGTGCCCACTACCGGTCAGATCATCAAGGTCCGTGGATCCGTCACAGATCCATTGACGGCGGATGCGGCGACTGTCAAGGGGCTGGCGAGAAGCGTACGGCCACCCTTTCCCTGCCTGCCTTCAAAGTTTCGATTACTGGTACTCACAGCGTACTGGCCTGGTTCAAGTTGGTCACCGTTCATGGCAATACACATTGAACAGCCAGAAAAACGCCAATCGGCCCCTGCTTCTCGGAAGATAACGTCCAGACCTTCTGCTTCAGCCTGGCGCCGCACGCTCTCCGAGCCAGGCACGACTAGCATACGTACGTTATCGGCCACTTTACGCCCCTTGATCAGCTTTGCGGCCTGGCGTAAATCCGATATACGTGCGTTTGCGCAACTGCCGATAAAAGCCACGTCTATCTTGTGACCAAGAAGCGACCGGCCGGGTTGCAACACCATGTAATTCATGGCCTTTTCAAGGGCGCTGCGTCGGTCAGGGATCACCTCGTCAGCCGGGTTGGGTAATGGCTTGGTGATGGGAATCCCCATCCCTGGATTCGTGCCAAAGGTGATCATAGGCTCGAGGTCGTCTAAATGAATCGTCAACGACTTGTCATACATGGCGTCCGGGTCAGTAGTTAGTGTCCTCCAATAGGTGAGGGCCTTTTCCCAGGCCTCTCCTGTTGGGGCGAATTGACGGCCAGCTACGTATTCAAATGTTGTGTCATCCGGAGCGACCATCCCGGCCCGGGCACCGCCTTCGATGGACATATTACACAGGGTCATCCGCGCCTCAATCGACATAGCTCGCACGGCCGGACCGGTGTATTCAAACACGTGGCCGGTTCCACCACCAACGCCGATTTGGGCGATCAGGGCCAGGATAATATCTTTAGCGGTAATGCCTTTTCCCATCCGCCCGGCAAACTCGACCTGAAATGTCCGCGGCCGGTATTGCAATAAACACTGGGTAGCCAAGACGTGCTCCACTTCACTGGTACCGATGCCAAAGGCCAAAGCACCCAGCGCGCCGTGGGTCGAGGTATGGCTGTCACCACAAACAACGGTCATTCCTGGCTGCGTCATGCCTAATTCCGGCCCAACCACATGCACGATACCTCGCAGAGGGTTATCAATATCGTACAGCTGGATCCCAAACTCCTGGCAATTGTCTTGCAGACGCCGCAGCTGCGCAGCAGCCAGCGCGTCCGCCATCTGAAGCGAAAGCGCTTTGGTAGGCGTGGAGTGGTCCATGGTAGCAAAGCTGCGATCGGGGCGATGTACTTTATGCCCCTTGGCACGCAATCCGTCAAAGGCCTGGGGTGAGGTGACCTCGTGTAGCAGGTGCAAGTCAATGTAGAGTATTGTCGGGGTGTCCGGGTCGCTGACGACGGCGTGGGCATCCCATATCTTGTCCATGAGGGTTTTTGATTTAGGCATATGTTAATCGTTCCATAGCTAGGTCTCTGGCTGCCAGTATGCTGGTTGATATTTGGAGAACGCAGCCGGCATACTCCACGTGCTCTACTCGAATTATTTTGCTGTTACCTCCGGCGAAATCTCCGATCCACCCGTGCGACCGCTGGCTATCAGGAGCTTATTCAGGGCTGTCAGATAAGCCTTCGCACTGGCGACGATGATGTCGGTATCTGCACCATGTCCGCCAAAGGTCCGGGGTTGCCGTCGACCGGTCTGAGGCGAGGTACGCTCATGCCGGGAACCGTTATCCGCCTCCAGGCGGACAGTGACTTCGCCGATCGCGTCAATACCCTCCGTCACCGAGTGAACGGCAAATTCCATCAACGTGTTCGGCGCCTGGACGATGGCGTCGATAGCCTTGAATGTTGCATCTACGGGACCTGTGCCGATGGCCGCCTGGACGTACTGCTGCCCGTCGGGTCCGGTGATCCGTACCGTTGATGTGGGCAAGCCCATGGTACCGCAAGCCACCTGTAGCCCTTCCAAGATATAGATCTCGTCGGATTGGTAGAGGAGGTCGGTAATCAGTGCCGCCAGGTCAGCGTCGGTGATGGTTTTCTTCTTATCGGCTAGCGCTTTGAAGCGGGCAAATCCTTCGTTGAGGTCATCCGGGCTCAAGTCATATCCCATCTCTGTCAGGCGAACCATGAATGCATGGCGACCTGAGTGCTTTCCCAACACCAATGACGACTGTTGTAGCCCTACTGTTTCCGGTAGCATAATCTCATACGTGCCGTGGTGCTTCAGCATACCGTCCTGGTGAATACCTGCCTCGTGGGCGAAAGCATTGGCTCCGACGATGGCTTTATTAGGCTGCACGGTAATGCCTGTGTACTTGGATACCAATCGACTTATGCGTGTGATCTGGGTGGTGTCTATGCCCGTCTCCAGCCTAAAGGCAGACCTGCGCGTATGGAGGGCCATCACCACTTCCTCCAGGGAGGTGTTGCCAGCGCGCTCGCCAATCCCATTTATTGTCACCTCTACCTGCCGGGCCCCAGCCTGCAGTCCGGCCAACGTATTGGCCGTCGCCAGGCCCAGGTCATCGTGGCAGTGAACAGAGACAATGACATCCTCTATCCCCGTCGTGTTTTCCATGATGAGAGCAACCAGCCCGCCAAATTCCTCCGGAGTGGTATACCCAACGGTATCCGGGATGTTTAGAGTTGTGGCCCCAGCCTTGATCGCCTCGCTCAGGACCAGGTAAAGGAATTCGGGATCACTGCGACCAGCATCCTCAGGTGAGAATTCGACGTCTTGGCAATATCCCCTGGCATAGGTGACCATATCACGTACTTGCTCAACCACTTCCTCCGGGTCCAGGTGCAACTTATGCTTCATGTGGATAGGCGAGGTGGCCAGAAATGTGTGGATGCGCGGCCGGGCAGCGTGTGCAACAGCTTCCCAAGCCTTGTCAATATCGCTCTTTACGGCGCGGGCCAATCCGCAGATGATGGGCGGTTGGCCAGACGGGCCAGGCGTGTTCCCGACCTCTAGGGCGATCCGCCGTACGCCTTCCAGGTCGTCAGGGGAGGCGGCGGGGAAGCCAGCTTCCATCACATCCACACCCATTTGGGCCAGAGCACGAGCTATATCCAACTTCTCTGTCGAAGTCAAGGAAGCGCCTGGTGATTGTTCCCCATCGCGAAGCGTGGTATCGAAAATACGTACATAGTTGCTATTCATCGTTCTCACCCGTGCTCACCATTGCCAAGTAACTGGCAGATAGATTCTCATGCTTGATTCTAGCTACTGATTTCATACTTCTGATCAATCTCCAGGTTTAATCGTCACTGGTGTAATGAAGGGCATCATCTCGCGCAGTTCGGCCCCCACAGTCTCGATCATGTGATTTTGCTCTTGGCGGCGTTGCTCGCGGAACCAGGGCCGGCCTGCTTCGTTCTCAGCGATCCATTTACTGGCATAGGTTCCGTCCTGTATTTCCTTTAGCATCTGGCTCATCTCGTACTTCGTCTCTTCGGTGATGATGCGTCGTCCACCTGTGTAATCGCCATGTTCGGCGGTATCGGAGACTGAGTACCGCATATAGCTCAGCCCGCCTCGATAGAAAAGATCTACGATCAGCTTTAACTCGTGGAGACATTCGAAATAGGCTATTTCGGGCTGGTAGCCGGCCTCGACCAGTGTTTCAAAGCCCGCCTTCACCAAGGCAGAAACACCGCCGCACAGGACGGCTTGCTCGCCAAATAGGTCTGTCTCGGTTTCTTCAGCGAAGGTTGTTTCAATGACGCCTGCGCGCGTGCCACCGAGGGCATAGGCGTAGGAAATGGCATTGGTCTTGGCTAAACCGCTGGGATCTTGATGCACCGCCAACAGGCAGGGCGTGCCACCACCGGCGAGAAATACCTCGCGCACCCGGTGGCCAGGCGCTTTGGGAGCAACCATGCTCACGTCCACTTCCTCCGGTGGCACAATGGTACCGAAGCGAATGTTGAATCCATGGGCGAACATGAGAGATTTACCGGCTACGAGATGCGGAGCTATATGCTTCTCGTAAATGGCCGGCTGTTCCGTATCCGGGGCCAGGATCATAATTGTGTCTGCCCAGGAGGTTGCTCCGGCCACATCGTCTACCTTCAGTCCGTCTGCAACGGCTCTAGCCCGAGACAAGCTGTTCGTGCGGAGTCCCACAGTGACATCCACACCGCTGTCAGTCAGGTTGAGCGCATGAGCATGCCCTTGTGATCCATAACCAATCACGGCCACTTTCTTAGCCCGCACTAGATTCGGGTCCGCGTCATTGTCGTAATAAATATTTGGCATTGTTTCTCCTGATCAGTCCTTAATGGCACAAATATACCCGCACATGGATCATTCCTTTGCTCCTGGATTTTGACTTCATGCGTACGGGTTTTTGCTGTCTGGTAAAAAAATCCAACAATCACCTATCTAGCTGGCACTATTCTGCCCGTTATTGGCCAGGCGCGGTCCTGAGCCTGGTGTATGTCGCACACCATCCGTCACGCCCCGCATCATGGCTACGTGGCCTGTTCGTACCAGTTCCAGGATGCCGCAAGGGCGAAGCAACTCAATCAAACTATCTATCCTCTCTTCAGAGGTAGTAATCTGGAGCACGAGGGATTCAGGGCTGACATCAACGATCTTAGCCTTGAATACTCCGGCCAAGCTGATGATCTCACTGCGTTGCTCGGCTATTGCTGACACCTTTATCAGAGCCAGTTCGCGCAGAACGGCCGGTTGGCCGGTCACATCTTGTACGTCGATCACATTGACTAACTTGTAAAGATTTGCCTCAACCATTCGGGCTTCTGTGTGCTGCCTATTGACGACAATGGTCATTCGTGAGACGTTCGGGTCCTCGGTCCGTCCAACATTTAATGAGTCAATGTTAAAATTACGGCGGCGAAAGAGAGACGCGACACGGTTGAGTACACCGGGTTTGTTTTCCACAGTAGCTATTAATGTTTGACGCATGTAAACCTCCAAATTGAACGGCTGGCAATTGGTTATGATCTGCCCCAATTCCCAGCACTCCTACGGTGTCGGCACTCTCTGACAGTTAATCTCCAGCCATGGCTTGCCGGCGTATGGGCCGGCGTATCATTGCATCAAGGTCAGCGCCAGATGGGACCATGGGATAGACAGCCTCTTCCATTTCCACAACAAACTCGAGTAAGACAGGTCCAGGAGTATCGTGGGCGAATTGAAGCGCCGCCCCACATTCCTCCGGAGTGGTTATGCACCGGCCGGGAATGCCGTACGCATCGGCCAACTTGACGAAATCTGGATTGTCCAGGTATACGGCCGAGTAACGCTTATCAAAAAAGAACTCCTGCCATTGGCGGACCATGCCCAGGTAACTATTGTTGATAAGGCAAATCTTTACGTTGGCTTGCTCGCGTGCAGCGGTGGCGAGTTCGGTCAGAGTCATTTGAAAGCCACCGTCGCCCACGATGGCCCAGATTTCTCGATCTTTATGGGCAAACCAGGCACCAATGGCCGCCGGGAAACCGAATCCCATCGTGCCTGCCCCGCCAGAAGTTATGAAGCGATAAGGCTGGTCCAGATGGTAGTACTGGGCTGCCCACATTTGATGTTGGCCTACGTCAGTGGTGACAATCGCTTCGCCACCAGTGAATTGCCATAAATCACGAATGACATGTGACGGGTAGAGCAGGCCGTCGTCTGGCCAGGACAGGACGTCTCGCCGCTTGCTTTCAGCCCGCCACTCGTCGATCTGGTCCATCCACTCCTCGTGTTCGGCCGGCTGAACTTGCGCGTTCAGGTCGACCAATACGGTCTTCAGATCTCCCACGAGGGGTATGTCGACACGGACGTTCTTGTGGATCTCAGAGGGGTCGATATCGATTTGGACTTTGCGAGCTCGCGGGGCATATGTACGCAAATTGCCTGTGACCCTGTCGTCAAAGCGCATGCCAAAAGCAAGTAGAAGATCGGCCTGCTGGATGGCATTGTTACAATAGGCTTCCCCGTGCATGCCCATCATTCCCAGGCTCAGCAGATGCGAAGCTGGAAAGCTGCCCAGACCAAGGAGCGTCTTGGCAACCGGCGTCTGGGTCTTGACAGCAAAGGCGTACAGCTCGTCCATGGCTCCCGACTTAAGCACACCATGTCCGGCCAATATGACCGGTCGCCTGGCCTGGGCGATAAGTTCCACCGTCTTTTCTAAGTCCTCTTGGGAGGCGCGCAGTGGTGGATGGTAACCAGGCAGCTCGATATCGGTCGGATCGCCAAATTCCGCCTTTTCAATCTGGGCGTCCTTGCAAAAATCGATGAGAACCGGCCCCGGCCGGCCGCTGCGAGCAATGTAGAAAGCCTCTCGAACGGTTGCAGCTACTTGCTCGGCACTGGTAACCAGGTAATTGTGCTTCGTAACCGGCAGCGTAATGCCGGTCACGTCGGTTTCCTGGAAGGCGTCGCCACCAATAAGATGGCTGGGGACCTGGCCTGTAACGCATACGATCGGCGAGGAATCCATCATCGCCGTACCGATGCCCGTGACCAGGTTGGTGGCTCCTGGACCCGAGGTGGCCAAGGCCACGCCAACTTTGCCAGAGGCGCGGGCATAGCCATCGGCCATATGCGACGCCCCCTGTTCGTGGCGTACCAGGACGTGATGTACCGGGTAGTCGAGCATGGCGTCGTAGGTGGGCATGATCGCCCCACCGGGGTAGCCAAATACCACTTCTACCCCTTCATGTACCATGCAATCCCAAAAGATTTCTGCACCGGTTTTGAGCATCTATTCTTCTCCTTTTTTTACAGAACCCTGACCACCAGCAACTATCCTGTAATTGCTCCTTGCGCGGCCGAAGAAACCAGGCGTGCGTACTTGGCCATGACGCCAGATGTGTAATTAGGCGGAGGTGGTTTCCATTGGGCCAGGCGTTGCTGGATCTCTTCTTCGCTCAGTAGGACATTTAGTTGCCGGGCTTCGACATCGAACTCAATGGTGTCGCCGTCCTTCACGATGGCGATTGGACCGCCAACGGCCGCTTCAGGGGCAACATGCCCGGCCATCAAGCCGTGTGTAGCCCCTGAGAAACGGCCGTCAGTCAGCAGGGTTACTGAGTCGTCCAAGCCCGCGCCGACGATAGCCGCTGTAACACCAAGCATTTCACGCATTCCGGGGCCACCCTTGGGTCCTTCATAGCGAATGACAACCACGTCCCCGGGTCGTATCTGACCATTCTGCATAGCGGCGAAGGCATCTTCCTCACAGTCAAAAACGCGCGCCGGACCGCGGTGATGGCGCATCGTGTGCCCGGCGATCTTGACCACGCACCCATCAGGGGCTAGATTTCCCTTAAGGACCGCTAGGCCACCGGTGGCTGATACCGGGTCATCCCACGACCTGACGACCTCCTGCCCTTCCAACTCTTGAGCTTGCTGGGCTTCCTCGCCGATTGTTCTATTGGTAACCGTGACCGCGTCACTGTGTAAACGACCTGCCTCCCATAATCGACGAGCCACCAACCGAATGCCGCCTGCCCGGTAAAGGTCCGTGGCCACGAATCGACCGCCCGGCTTGAGGTCGGCCAGGTGTGGTGTACTGGCACTGATGCGATCGAATTCTTCGATGGACAGGGGCACGCCGGTTTCACGGGCGATGGCCAGCAAATGCAAAACGGCGTTTGTTGACCCTCCGGTTGCGGCCACCGAGACAATGGCGTTTTCAATTGACTCACGCGTCAGGACATCGCGAGCGCTCTGATCCCGCTTGAGCATGTCCATCACCATTTTGCCGGAGTCAAAGGCAACCTGATCCTTGAGCGGATCCATGGCAGGGATACTGGCACTGCCCATTGGCGAGATGCCCAGGAATACGCTGACCGTGGCCATGGTGTTGGCCGTGAACTGCCCTCCGCAGGCGCCTGCGCCCGGACAAGCCACATCTTCCAGGGCTTGTAACTGCTCGGCCGTCATGCGACCAGCTGCATGCGCGCCAACCGCTTCGAAAACGTCCTGAATGGTGACATCTCGGCCATTAAAGCGGCCGGGGGCGATGGAACCGCCATAAAGCATCAGCCCAGGAATGTCCAGTCTGGCTAAGGCCATAATCGTTCCCGGAATGGTCTTGTCACAACCGGAGAGGGCGATTAAGGCATCGAACTGGTTGCCCCTGGCTACAAGCTCTATCGAGTCGGCTATCAATTCCCGGCTGATCAGCGAAGCTTTCATGCCCTCCGTTCCCATGGTGATACCATCAGATATCGAGACAGTGTTGAACTCCATCGGCGTGCCGCCGCCAGCGCGAATACCATCCTTGACTTTGGTCGCCAGCCGGCGCAAATGATAGTTGCAGGGTCCGATCTCAGTCCATGTGTTGGCCACACCTACCAGAGGGCGGCGCAGATCTTCGTCCGTGTATCCGACAGCCTTCAACATTGCCCGCGCTGGTGCACGATCATAACCTCGCTTGATTCGGTCAGAACGCATTTGATTCCTTTCGTTTCCCTATTTCTGAAAACTTGCTAATTGCCAATCAAACAAAAACGAGGCTGTTCTTTTGTGAACAGCCTCGTTATTTTCTTGGCTTTCTTCTAGCTCTTGCTCTCTCGACCTCCGCTAGCTGTCCACATGTAATTGATAGTGCTCAATAAGGATGAGTACTATTACGCTAGGGATGCTAATTAAGATAAGCAGCGAATTGGAGAACGATAACAACATGTGAGTTTTTTTGTTGTGGGGCACCCTGAATCCCGGGTTTGTTGAGAAAGGGCTCATGCAAGTGCCTTGCACCTTATTTATTAGGATAAACTCTACACGCACCTTCCACGTTTGTCTATTGTTAATAATGTCCAAAAAGAACCTCTTTGTCATCGTGCGATCTGAACAAATGCTGGGTCCAGGGAGTGGGATCGGCCAGCCACATGGCTTCTTCCTAAAACTGTCTGGTGTTTTTTCTTCAATGCTGTACCATGACTCGCCTTCCAGTTGAAGAAAACAACTTTCTCTTTGCGTCCGCGAGACAGCGTTAACACCAGCTAACAAGACCGATGATCATGAGGAGGTCATTCGACCAGGAATCTCTGAGCCCATGATTATTGAGGCGTAGCGGGGCGACATTGTTTACCGGTATGTGCCGATTCCTCCTGCCCAATCGTGACCATCAGATGGTAGACCTAGCTGGTTATTCTGTGGTAGGATTTAACCACGAACGATTCGCGGGGAGTTCGATAGGAATGGGGCATCTCTTTCCATTCCCCAACTCCCCCTTGACCCATTCCTGTTGGATCCAACACGCGTCTGCGCTTAAGGACTCTCTGATATGAAGATTATGAAAATACTGGTGTTAGATTGTTAGGTAGGACCTGAAAGTAAGGAGGTCTCCATGCCAACCCAGAAATTACAAGCATTCTTAGACGTCAACCAGGTCAAGTATCTTAAGATAGCACACTCGCCCGCATACACGGCTCAAGAAATCGCGGCGGCGGTTCACATTCCGGGAAAGGAACTGGCAAAGACTGTCATGGTGAAGATCGACGACGAGATGGCTATGGCCGTTCTACCCGCTGATCATCGAATCGATTTCGAGAAACTCAGAGAAGCAACCGGAGCGAGTAGTGTGCGGCTCGCCGATGAGAGCGAGTTTGGTGATTTGTTCCCAGATTGCACGCTGGGCGCCATGCCGCCTTTCGGCAATCTCTATGGAATAGACGTTCTTGTGGATGCGAGCCTGGCCGCGGATGATGAGATAACCTTCAATGCGTGTACGCACACGGAATTAATCCGTCTTGCATACCTTGACTTCGAGAATCTAGTAAAACCACAGGTTCTGAATTTCTCGCGCTAGGCTTATCTCAAGAAAAGACGAATAGGCTGTATGCAAGGCCGCGAGGCCGTTATTCGCATGCTTCCTAGCGTGAAGCAAGGGACAGAACCCGCGTAATACGTAGGCCGGTCGACGCCCTCACCATTGCTGGCTAAGCACCATAAACAGCCGAAATAGTGCTTTTCCCTTGATATTGCTTATATCTGGCCCGGGATTTTGCCTGGGCGAGCCTTGGTGCGTATTGTGTCGCCATCGCCTCGATCTGGTTATAGGCCGATTTACCATTCCGTCTGCAGCGGTGGGTTCTCGGTGCAGTTTCTCAATATTGTCAGCTTGTTTCGAATGTATGTTTGTGTATAGTGAAAAGGACAAGGATGTTCTCAGCAAATGAACTAAGGGAAATTCGCTGGCGCCTTCATCTTTCTTCGTCGCCGGCTGAAGTGTTCCCGTTATTGTCGACAGATATAGGTAGGGCGCGGTTCTGAGCAGAATCTACCGAAGAGACGGATGGGACCATCATCTTTCATTTTCCTAGCGGGGTGAGCTGGCGCGGAAAGATCCTCGAAAACGACCCACCCCACCGCTTTCAGATAATTTACTTTGGCGGGACGGTTACGACTTTTGATCTGGCTGACGATGGTAGAGGGGGTACTGACTTGGTTTTGACCGACAGGGGTGTTTTGTCCGAGGATCAACACGAGGTCCTTGCCGGCTGGGTTTCCGTATTGCTGTCCCTTAAAGCGGCCGTTGATTTCGGTATCGACCTGCGTAACCACGATCCGGTCCGCACGTGGGACGAAAGGTACGCAGATAACTAAGCCAACAATGGTTAGCCACACCAGTAAATTCACAGCCTTTATCAGTAGCCACATCTCCCATCCAAATTAACCGCAGTTGACAAACACGAATACCGTTATATAATACTATACCCCCCCCTGGGGGGTAGGGATTGAAATAGGATTGTGAACTATGATGGACGAAGCGACGAAGACGTCGGTAAGCCGTAGACTTTCTAGCGCGGCCGGGCATATCAAGGGCGTCGAGAGAATGGTCAATGAGGATGCCTATTGTATCGACGTCATCAGGCAGATTCAGGCCGTGCAGGCCGCAATGAACAAGGTCAGCGCTATTGTCCTGGACAGCCACCTAAATAGCTGTGTGATTACGGCCATCCAGGACGAAGATCCCGCTGAGCGAGAACGGGTCTTGGCGGAGATCACCAGTGTCTTTGAGGTATCGTCAAAAACTTAATGTACGACTGAGACACTATATCGATAAGGAGTGAATTACATCATGGAAAGTAAAACTGTCACTGTACCAAATATTAGTTGCGGACACTGTACCCACACCATTGAGATGGAGCTCGCGGATTTAGTTGGGGTACAAAATGTCAAGGCCGATATGAAAAGCCAGCAGGTATTAGTCGAATGGGGCCAGCCAGCTACCTGGGACAAGATCGAATCCCTTATGGTGGAGATAAACTACCCCCCGGCAAGCTAGGGCAGCAAATTGCAGTTGGCAAGTAGCAAGTAGCTTGGCCAAAGAACTGGGCGGCCCAGAAGACTGGGCGGCCCAGAGGACTGGGCTTGCAGGTAGAAAGGTTTAGCCATGGTTGAAGAGAAGCAACTGAATGTGCCCGTGCTTGGCATGACCTGTGCCAACTGTGTGGCTGCCGTGGAGCGAAATGCGAAGAAGGTTGACGGCGTTAACGACGCGGTCGTTAATTTCGCCAGCGAGAAACTATTTCTGAGCTACGATCCAGCAATAGCCAGGCCCCAGGATGTCGTCGATCGGATCCACCGTGCGGGTTATGAGGTACCCACTTCTACCATCGAGATGCCTCTGCTGGGCATGACCTGTGCCAACTGCGCTGGCAATATCGAGCGAGCGCTTGGCAAAGTGGACGGAGTCCTTGAAGTATCGGTCAACTACGCAACTGAAAAAGCGACCGTGAAGCACATTGTAGGTGTAACCAACCGGGCTGAACTGACCGCTGCCGTTCGTAGAGCCGGATATGATGTGGTAGAAGCCGGAGACGAAGAGGGGTTGCACGACGCCGAGGCGGAGGCCCGGGCGGGCGAGATCCGGCATCAGGAAAAACGCCTGCTGGTCGGCGTGATATTCACCACCCCACTTCTCATTCTGAGTATGTCCCGCGACCTTGGTCTATTGGGCGATTGGGCGGACGCGAACTGGGTTAACTGGCTTTTCCTGGCCCTGGCTACTCCTGTACAGTTTTACGTCGGCCGGGATTACTACGTGGGAGCATACAAGAGCCTTCGCAATGGCAGCGCCAACATGGATGTGTTGGTTGCCCTTGGCTCATCGGCAGCCTACTTTTATAGCATCGCCGTTTTGATCGCCCTTACCATGGGATCGAGCGCTCTGGGTATGCACGTCTATTTTGAGACATCGGCCACAATCATCACGCTTATCGTGCTAGGGAAGTTGCTTGAGGCCCGGGCCAAGGGACACACCAGTGAGGCTATCAAGAAATTGATGGGCTTGCGGGCCAAGACGGCTCGCCTCTTGCGAGAAGGCATTGAATACGACGTGCCTATCGAGGAGGTCGTAGTTGGAGACACCATTATCGTACGGCCGGGCGAAAAGATCCCCGTGGATGGTCGGGTGGTTGATGGACGATCAGAAGTAGATGAGAGCATGATCACCGGTGAAAGTCTGCCGGTTGAGAAGCAGGCGGGCGATGACGTAATCGGGGCGACCATAAATAGACAAGGTATGCTCACCTTTGAAGCCACCAAGGTCGGGAAGGATACGGCACTGGCCCAAATCATTCGGATGGTTGAACAGGCTCAGGGGAGCCGGGCGCCAATCCAGCGCCTGGTGGATAGGGTGGCGGCCTACTTCGTACCTGCCGTTATCGGGATAGCCGTTCTTACCTTCGTTATCTGGATGGCGGTTACGGGCGAATTCACTACAGCCCTCATCAGAATGATCGCCGTCCTGGTGATCGCTTGCCCGTGCGCCATGGGCCTAGCCACACCCACTTCCATCATGGTTGGGGTCGGAAAAGGGACCGAATACGGCATATTATTCAAAAACAGCGCCGCCTTGGAACAAGCGCATAAGATAACGGCCGTGGTCCTGGATAAGACAGGTACTATCACCAAGGGAGAATTGGCCGTCACGGACATAGTCGCCAGCGGGTCGTCGTCTATCTCAGAGAACGAAGCATTACGCCTGGCGGCTTCGGCCGAACGAGGTTCTGAACACGCGCTCGGTGAAGCTATCGTAAACCAGGCGAAGAAACAAGGGCTGGCCCTGAGCTTGCCCGCGAATTTCGAAGCGATCGCCGGGCATGGCATCGTCGCTCGTGTAGACGGGCGGCAGATTTTGCTAGGGAATTTACGCCTGATGCGTCAGGAAAAGGTCGCCTTAAACGGCCTGGAAGCAGGAGCACAACGACTCCAGGATGAAGCCAAGACAGCCATGTGGCTATCGGTCGACGGACAAGCATCGGCCATAATTGGCGTCGCGGACACGATCAAGGAGGGCTCCGCCGAGGCTATCGAAGGGATGCATAAACTGGGTTTAATAGTCATCATGATGACCGGCGACAACACTGTCACGGCGAGAGCGATCGCCGACGAGGTTGGTGTAGATCGCGTGTTGGCCGAAGTGCTCCCCGGGGATAAGGCGGCTCAGGTAGCCCAGCTTCAGGAAGAAGGGTATATAGTGGCCATGGTTGGCGACGGTATCAACGACGCCCCCGCCCTGGCCCAGGCTGATGTGGGCATGGCCATCGGAACAGGAACCGATGTGGCCATGGAGACGGCCGACGTGACACTCATGAGAGGGGACTTGCGAACCGTGCCTAAGGCAATAAAGCTCTCCAAAGCAACGATGCGGAATATCAAGCAGAATCTGGGCTGGGCATTTGGTTACAATATCGCCCTCATCCCTATCGCGGCCGGCGTGTTGGCGCCTTTTGTATGGGCGCCCGATTTCCTGCGGCAATTAAATCCGATTATAGCGGCAGGGGCCATGGCTTTCTCAAGTATCAGCGTAGTGACGAATTCCTTGCGCCTGCGGAGAGTTAAACTCTAGAGCCTCCCTTGAGCTTGTCCAACAATAGAAGCCGAATTTTTCGACGATACATAGCAAATCACCGGCAACCAACCGGCGACCACCAGAAAAGCGTCATAAATACAATTCAAGAACCGTTACGGTATAATTGTCGCGCGAGGTCGAAGAATAGTCCTAGGAACAAGCCTGGCTAGGATTCCGCCCTATAATGTAATTACCCTGCACATTCATCTTTTAGTAGTGACAATCAGATAGATAGTGCGAACGCCAGAGATAGGCGAATGCATTCTGTTAAGCACCAGATCTGGCTAATCGGTCGAATAAGGTGTTTAAGATTACGTTTTCTTACGCTGGTTTGCACTATTAATTCCTTGTTCCAGGAGGACAAGAGTAAGATGAGTAGAAAAAACCAACAGAAGACAAACCTAAAGGAGCGTCGAAGGCAGGAAGCTGATGCTGTCCGGCGAAAGCGACTGATCCGGATCGGGGTTGTAGCAATCGTAGCCGTCGTGGTGATCGGCGCAATCATCTTTCGCTTCGCCGGCACGAGCGTTGCAGGAGCTATCGATTTTGGCTCTCAGGAGAGAGGCCATGACGAGGGCGTTGTGATCGAGGCCGGCGAGCTCCCTCCTGTGGGGGGTGTTCACAGTCCAAGATGGCAGACTTGTGGTATCTATGACAGGCCGGTCGACGCCAAGAACGCCGTCCATTCGATGGAACATGGCGCGGTCTGGATCGCTTACCAACCCGAATTGCCTGGTGAAGATGTGAGCATATTGCGTGATCTGGTTGGCGATCAGTCTTATTTGTTGCTGAGCCCCTTTCCTGGATTGAAAAGCCCGGTGGTATTATCGGCCTGGGGTATTCAGCTAGAGGTCGAATCGGTCGACGACGAGAGGGTGGCGGAATTTGTCAGTGCCTACCGCCTTGGTCCGCAGACTCCCGAGTTCGGAGCAGCTTGCTCTGGCGGTGTCGGTTTGCCAGTTGGCTAGAGATGTCTCGTAATGACCGGAAACGGGCGCCGTTTACTCGACTGATGGGATGAATGGATCTGCTAAATACGGTCTGCCTGGGTGGTTGAATAGTTAA
Source organism: Promineifilaceae bacterium (SeqCode) (assembly GCA_049650305.1). Lineage (GTDB taxonomy): Bacteria > Chloroflexota > Anaerolineae > Promineifilales > Promineifilaceae > UBA11865. The sequence goes on along the minus strand of JBARZW010000356.1, from coordinate 709 downwards.
AAAGGTGAAAATGCCGCTGGTCTAGATGGCGGTGAGTTAGAAATTTACGGAGTGTGAGGTTTATGGGTGCGAAATCTACTAAACGGCGGCCAGTTGATAAAGCAAGTAATAATAGGTGGCAGACTATTCTCATCGGTGGGGCGATTGTTATCGGCGTTGTCGCCCTAGGGGTCCTGCTCTATCTAAGCTTGAAAGAACCTGAGACCCTCGATGGTCTTACCCGTAGTATTGGTTTATCGCGGGGTCATGACGAAAGTGTGGATTACAGTGGCAGCGAGTTGCCACCGACCGGTGGAATACACAGTGGAATTTGGCAAAACTGTGGGATTTACGACGAACCTCTTCTGGCCAAAAACGCAGTTCATTCAATGGAGCACGGAGCTGTTTGGATAACCTATCAGCCTGACCTATCGGCTGAAGATGTTGAGGAACTGCAAAAAGAAGTACGCGGGAACCCTTATACCTTGCTAAGCCCATATCCCGACTTAAAAAGCCCGGTTGTGCTAACCGCTTGGGGCATTCAACTGGAACTAGAATCGGCCGAGGACGACCGGATCTCAGATTTTATTGATCGCTATCAAGTGGGTCCTCAAACCCCGGAAAGAGGTGCCACATGCGAGAATGGCACCGGTACCCCTATCGGCTAAAAACTTTGACAACTTTACAGAAAGTGCTATACTTCTAGCGGCTCCCCCCCAGAGGTGCCCCC
>JBARZW010000355.1:0-2747 GCA_049650305.1 Promineifilaceae bacterium (SeqCode) | reverse complement strand
GCGTGCTGCTTCGGCAGCCTCAACTGTACTACGAAGATAGCGCCAAACGCTGATGACGATGACCAGATCCTGGTCCGTAAGCCGCGAAATCTCCAACAGTTGGCTCATCCCGCCATCGGTGCAAGCCTGGGCTGCAAAGCCAAGCACCGATAAAGCGTGCTCGGCTGAAATTGCTGCTGCTGCTGACAGCCCACTGCCAAAGATACGAACGTTTCGGGCGCGAATAATCGCGTCCACGACATTAGTCAGCTGCGAATCGGAAACTTGGGCCAGAGTCCTCTGGGTATTATTGGTATTGGCCTGGGCTATTTGGGCTGGAAGATGCTCTGTGAGATTACCATCGGTGATACGCTCGGCAAGTTTTTGGACGGCCGTCCGATATTGGGGAAGTTGAGAACGGACGGCCGCTTGAAGGTCTGGGTAACCTTCATATCCTAATGCCCGGCAAAAACGAACCACGGTGGCTGCACTCGCCCCAGTTTGCTCAGCAATCTGGCCCGTCGAGGCAAAGGCGACCACGTCCTCGTGGTCGATGAAGTAACGAGCCAACCGCCGTTGCTTGGGGGGTAAATTCGGAAAGTTGGCCAATATGTGTTCGCGGGGACTCGACGTCGGAGTCATTAGTCTTCCTCGCTCCGGCAAACTAGAAAAGAAACCTCGCCAAGCATAGAACAAATTGACACGGAATGCAACAGATATTTCATAAACAACTAAGACGAAATGATAGTTGCATCACGAGGGGACGGAGTGAAATGTCACTTCACACGGCATCTAGATATTCCGCCAGTTTTGGAACAGAAAAAGGGCATAGGCTCCCCTGCGTATCTAAAGAAGGGCAGGGCTGACCGCCCTTCCCTTTCCAGTATTTAGGCAGTTTACATCGGCCGCTAGCGGGCCTTCTTTTAGTACCGTGAAGACACCCATCTGTATCTCCGCCAGCATGGCAAGAGATGAATAGGCTCCCACGGTCCTATCCATGATGACCCCTGGACAAGGGCTGGATTCAATTCCTTCATTCATTGATCACTCCCGTGATAACTTTCCGAGAACGGTCAGTGTACGCCAGATGGGCCAAGTCTATCGGTATTCTGACTACTGGATGTCCTGAGCGTCAGAAATCCAGGCATTAGGGCGTCCTGGCTAGGCGGGACATCGTCCCAGCTTGAGTCCGGACGAAATTCCCGGGTAGGTCGGGGCACATGACTCATGACAGACCACCCTTGTATCCGTTATGATGCTCGCAACCCAAGTACAGAAACCAGCAACCAGTTTCAGAAAAAGAACAATCACCTTATCCCCGCGATCTTAATAGGAGGAATCACCGATGACCGACTCTTTCATGCGTTTTGCCGGCTGGACCGCCTACGCCAATGCCAGGCTCACCATCGCCAATATGGTTACGATCATGGTCTTCTTCGTCGTCGGCGGCTTCTGGGGGCGTCTAAACGACAGCGTCAGCGTGCTGTGGGCTCTCTCATTCATCCCGCTGGCGATCGTGCTGTACCGGGTGAATACACCGGTTAATGGGCCGGTGAGCTTGCTGGCAGCCGTCATTGGCCTGTCCCTGGTATTCAACGGTCTTCTGGCTCGCTCCGGGGAAACCTTGCCGGCGGCCTTGGTCTGGCTGACCCTGGCCTTTGGCCTTGGATTTGTACTTGGAGGCATCGGCTTCTGGATCGGCGGCCAGCAGCATCCGCTGGCAATGGCAGGTTTCTTGGTTACCGCCCTCATTGGACCCGTCTGGGCGATCTGGTTGGGCCGGTTGTTATTGAATGGCACCTTGTACGTCCAGCTGACCCTCGCTGCAGGAGGCTCAGCATGACGAAAGCTTCACGAATCGCCTATCTCATCGCTTCCTGGTTTTTTTTGGCCGGCGTCACAGCCCAGGTTTTCCTGGCCGGAATGGTCGTCGTTGCCGGACAGATTGGCTGGGCCAACCACCGGGACCTGGGACATGGATTGGCATTGCCGCTTCTGGTTATGTTGGTCACCGCCTATCTCGGCCGTATGACCCGCTCCCTGAAAGGGATGACCTGGCTGCTCTTCGTTGTTTACGTCTTGCAGGCAGACGTCATCATCTCCCTCCGGGGCTCGGCGCCCATCGTTTCGGCCTTTCACCCCGTCTTAGCCCTGGTCGATTTCGCCCTGGCGCTGACCCTGGCAAAGCGGGCCTGGACTCTGGCGCGGCAGACAGACGAGGCTGCTGCAATCCAACCCGTGTTGGAACCGGCCTCCGCAGATTGAGACCGCTTGCATCTTAATGAATGAACCTGTTTACAGAGGAGATTTAGCATGGAAAGTACAAACACTGTTCGAAACGCCGGTCTGATCACCGTGGTAGGTGCGCTGATAGGCGTTGGCGTAAGCATCGCCAGAGCGACTGAAATGTCGCTTCCCGTTTCCGGCACCGTTTCTTTGGAAGAGATCCTGACCGTCATCGGCTTTGTGACCTTATTCTTTGGCGCCGCTGGTCTGGCCCGGTCAGGCGCTGCGGGAGACAGCTCGGCGGGGAGAATCGGATTCGGCGCTGTATTCATGGGTCTAATTCTGGCTACCCTTTACGAGCTGGCCCTGATATTCCAGTCCGAGCCATCTGAGGTGCCAGGGATCCTTTCCGGTTTGCTGGTAGGTGTGGGAATGTTGATTGTAGGGATCGCTGTGTTGCAGAGCCAGCGTTGGCACAGCTGGCGCAGATTCACTCCACTTCTGATCGGCCTCTATCCATTATTGATGGTTTTCACCTACCC